>CANDQP010000028.1 GCA_947388185.1 uncultured Dorea sp.
GTCCGCCTCTTCGTAGAACTCGTCAGGAAGCGGAATGCCCTCTCCCCAGATACGAAGCATATTCATATTGGCATGCTCTACCATCTCGAACACCCGCCTGGCCCGCTCCCGCTGATAGCAATGTGTATATCCCTGCATGGGGTCCATGCTTCCGCCGAAGAGCCGAACCTTCTTCCCATTGATCACGAACGCAAGGGGTACTGGCATCTCCACCGTCCGGAATCCCACTTCCTTCACCAGCTTGTCCTCCGGCTCTTCATCCGCCGGATATCCTGATTTTTGAACGACACAGATCTCCACCCGGTAAAGCGGATGATCTCCATACCCGACCGGCCACCAGAGAGCCGGATTCTCTATCTCGATACTCCCCTCTGCCTGGAAATATCCGTTCTTTGCTTCCGCTTTTACAGAAGTCTCTCCCACCAGGACTTCCTCCTTGAACACAGACGCACGGAGCATTACCTCCTTGCCACTTCTCCCCTTCACATCAAACAGAATCCTGCCGGTATTGCCTTCATATACCGTTCGGATATTATCTTCCGTAATCTCCGTATCATCCCAGGTCTCCAGGAACACATCGTCATAGATACCCACAGGGGTAAATCCCGGCACCGCCCCCTGATAGCTGCTCTCATCAGGTCCGTTTTTCAGCGGGAAATCATGGATCGGCTTTCTGATCAGCTTACTCTTTAGCACCACCCCCTGCAGATGAGGCGGAAGCGCCTCCTTATCAAGCTGCCGAAGTACCGAACGGAACCGGATCAAGAGCGTGTTCTCTTCCTCGCAGGCATCTGTGATCTCTATCATCTCTGGTATATAGAAGTCGTCATGCTCCCCGATCTTCTTCCCGTTCAGGTAGATGTCCGCCAGAGTGTCAAGCCCCTTGCAGACCAGCCTGCACCGCTTATCTCCAGGTCTTGGGAAAGAACACCTGTATTCCCAGTCACACTGCCCGACCCACTGGGCTTCCTGGCACCAGCCAAGCTTCACCTCCTCAGGAAGCATGTGGTTTTCTAATAACACATCCGCTGCCTGCGCCGGCATGGAGCTTATGGGCATCCACTCGGTTCCCGGTTCCCCTGCCTGACGCAGCTCCCAGTTTTTATCTAATCTTATCCTGTTCTTCATTATCTCTAAGCCCCTTCTCTCTTAATATCACTTGCGCTATCCTTTTACACTTCCGGCTACCAGACCCCTGATCAAATGCTTAGAACCAAAAGCGAACAGGATCAGGATCGGTATGGTTCCCATGGACAGCGCCAGGATTCTTGCCGCATAATCCGTCCTGTACTCACTGCTGATCTTTGCTATAGACAGCGGAATCGTATAGAGCTCCTCCTTGCTGATCATTACAAGGGGCATCATATAGTTATTCCAGGACCACAGGAAGAACAGCAGAAACAGAGTGATCAGCGCCGGCCTTATAATAGGAAGAATCAGGCGGAAGAAGATTCCGAATTCCTTACAGCCGTCCACACGCCCGCTTTCTATGATCTCATCCGGCACAGAGCTCTCTATGTACTGACGCATCCAGAATACACCGAATGCACTTGCCATACCGAATACGATCATCGGAAACAAAGTATTGTTAAGCCCCAGCCAGCGCATCTCCAGCACATAGCCGATCAGACCTAACTGCTCCGGGATAGCCAACGTGGCAATGATCACCGCAAACAGAACCTTTTTCCCCTTGAATTCAAACTTTGCAAACGCGTATCCCGTAAGCGTGCTGACGATCAGCGCGCCCGTCACATGGCAGACGGCAACCACAATGCTGTTCCAGTAATACAGGGGAAAGTCCTGTCTCATCACCGTCTGAAAATTCTCTTTGAAATATTTACCAAAAGTCAGCTTGACGCCCGTGTACAGGTCTTCGCTGTAATGTGTTCCCATCACGATCATCATATAAAAAGGAAGCAGCGCACACACCGCCAGCACAAGCATATACAGATAGACCGGGACCTTATATAATCCTTTCTTTTTCTTCATTTCCTACTTCTCCTTTCTTCCTCTGATTCCGCAGAATAAGAGCAGCGTGATCGCAGCGATAACCATAAACAGACAATACGCAAGTGCCGAACCATAGCCAAACTCAAAGCTTCTGAACGCCGACTCATAATACCGCATTACCACCGTCATAACCGCCCGGTCAGGCCCTCCGATAGGCTGACTGGCAGAAGAAAACAAAAGCTGAGGCTCATCGAACAGTTTGAATCCGTTGATCACGCTCGTAATGATCACGAACACAAAGATCGGCCGAAGCATCGGGATCGTGATCCTGGTAAACCGGCTCCACCATTTTGCCCCGTCGATCTTCGCCGCCTCGTAGAGCTCGTCCGGTATGGCGGCCAGTCCTGACAGGAACATGATCATCATGTACCCATAATTCTTCCATACGATCATGATGATCACCACCGCCCTGGACGCCCAGGCATTTCCAAGCCAATAGACACTGTCCATATGAAGAAGCTCTAATACCGCATTCACAACACCGCTCTTCCAATCAAACATCAACTGGAAGATGATGCCGATCGCTACCGGAGTCGTAATATACGGCAGAAAATTGATAAGCTGCAGCCCGTTCTTCATCCTTCGGAAAAAGTCCTTCAAAAAAACCGCTGTCAGAAGCCCAAGAATAATCTGGATCGGTGCGCTGATCCCCAGAAGGATCGCCGTATTCCACAATGATTTGTAGAAAAATTCATCCTGTACAAACACTCGTTTATAATTCTCAAGACCCACAAACGCTGCATTTCCGATTCCGTCCCAGGATGTAAAGCTGATTCCCAGCGAAAATAATACCGGAAATAATCCAAAAGCTATATATAATATAAAGTATGGCGCTATCATAAGATATGGCGCTGTTTTCTTTGACATTCTATCACCCCTTTTTAAAAAGGAGGCTGTCCTTACAGCCTCCTTCTCTCTCTTATTCCTTCAGATCCGGCTGTTTCGTCATCAATTCTTTCGTCATGGACTCAAGCAGTTCATCCACAGAAACATTCCCGTCCGGGGAAGCATTAATGGTCTTTAACGCCAGATTATAAACATCGTCAATATCCTGGTCATACCTGCTTGGCAGCCTCACTCCCTTGATATTCGGCAGAACATCCTGCGCAATCGACTTAAGAACATCCTGGCCGCCAAAGAATTCATCCTCCCTCGTGTAGAAATCTTCATTCTCATAGGATGGTTTGTATGATGTAAAGTTCCCGACATAATCTCTGTTCAGCTCTCCGCCTTTATCCGTCAGCCAGAAATATTTCAGGAATTCAACAGCTTCCTCCTTATGCGCCGCATCTTTCGGCACGCCGCTTACAGTACCGCCCCATGGGAACGGTCCGCCGGGCGGCAGCATGAAGCCCCATCTTCCCGCTCCGTCCTTGTCGTTTGACTTGATCGTGAACTCCAGAGACCAGTTTGCACATGGATAGAAGATATCCTCATCCCTCGCGTAAGAAGCTCCTTCTTCCGCAGAGTTGAAATCCAGCACATCTATGATCCCGGCCTTCTTCATCTCCACCAGTTTCTCCAGGATCGGTCTCATAGACTCTTCCAGATTCAATGCGTCATTCTCGATAAACGGCTCTGTAGACTGACCTTTAAGAATCTGTCCCGCAGCGCCCAGGCTTGACATCATGAATACCTTCCCGTCAGATTTCTCTGCAACTTCCTTGCCCTTCGCAATAAAGGAATCCCAGTCTGACAGCATCTCTTCCAATTCCTTAGGATCATCCGTTCCAAGATACTCCTTGGCCAGCTCCCTCTTATACGCCATTCCCGCTACGGAAGGACACTCCGGTCCAACATAGACTCCGCTCTCCGAAGTTTCAAGCGGGATTAAGTAATCCATGATCTGCGAGGTATCGAAATTATACGGCTCCTTCGTAATATCCTCCCAGATATCTAAGGATAACAGCTTCCCGCGGAACGTTGCTTCAAGCCAGGCAATATCCGGCATCTCCCCGCCGCTGGCTAATGTCGTCTGCAGCTTTTGGGTCATATCCTTACTCTCTACAGCCACAAGGTTCACCTTGATCCCGGTGTCCTTCGTGAATTCCGCATACATATTCTGATTGTTTTCACTGGTATCCCAACACCAGATCGTGATCTCCCGGTCTCCGCCTCCTTCGGCGCTCTCTGCTTCTCCCCCGCCGTCTGACGAACCGCCGCCCTTCGCAACGCAGCCAGACAGAGCAGTTACAGCGATCACTATGCCTAATAATCCAGCTAAAATTCTTTTTTTCATTGACTTGACCTCCTCCTGAATGGTTTTCTAATGTGTTTTGATTATAGGCACAGTATACTTCCTTGTGTTGTCTGAAAAAACATAACATATTATATTTTTATTACACTTTTTTATTCTTTTGAAAGGAAAATGATATCACCATTCCCTCTCCTTCCTTTCCGCTGACCGTCAAAGGCTGTTCCTCGTCATAGATCAGACGGATCCTTTGATTAACATTGGACAGCCCCACATGGTCTTCCACCTTCTCACTGCCGATCCAGCCTCGTATCTCCTCAAGCTGCTCCCGCGTACATCCCACTCCATTGTCCGATACGGTAACGCAGATCCTTCCGTCCCGCTCCGTTATGGCAATACAGATACATCCCTCACGCTCGCTTGGTATAATCCCATGAAATACGCTGTTCTCAACCAACGGATACAGGATCATCCGCGGAATCTTCTGCGATCCCAGCCCTTCCTGCACCTCCCATGTGATATCCGGCACATTCCTGTAGCAGATCTGAAGGACATTTACATAATTATTGATATATTCCATCTCCTTCTCCACCGCAGTCATCGCCTGCAGGTCTGTGCGCAGCAGCAATTGGAGCAGTCCGATAAATGCTCTCGTCAGTTCAATGATCTCTTCGTCCTTGTGCCGCCGTGCCAGACAGATGATCGCATTCAGCGTATTATATATAAAATGCGGATTCAACTGATACGACAGTGTCTTTATCTGCAGATCGAACTGTTTTTTCTCGCTTTGAATCAGCTCTTTCGTATGCAGATCAATACTCTCCACCATCTCATTGAAAACATTCGCCGCGTCCTCACATTCATCGCCTGTATGAATCTCAATATGTTCTTTCCTGCTGCCGCCGGACACATGCCGCATCCCGCTGATAAGTGTATCAAGCGGTGCGATCAGCCTCCCCAGAAGGCTTAAGGTAAGAAATGACACACTGCACAGTATGACTGTAATGATCATAATGACCAGACCGCTCATCTTCCCCATGACATCCGTAATCTCTGTCATATCGATCTCATAGGTCACCTTCCATCCGTCTATGTCGATCTCCTCCGCGTATCCCTTCCCCGCCTCTCCATTCGCTGTCAGATGATCGAAGATGACCGCCCCGTCGGACGCCGCGATCTTCAGATACACATCTTCATCCGTTACGAGCCTGGTATCCATCTTGTCCATATCCAGCAGCACGATCAGCTTCCCGATCTCATTTTTAATTCCGTTTTTGTCATAAACGGGATTCACGAAGGCAACCGTATCCTTCTTGCCGATCACGCCATAGTAATCCTGCTCAAACCCTGATGTAAAGCCTGCTTCGGATCCCTCCAAAAAGAACTTCCTGTAGTTCTCATTCTCCTTGACATTCCCATAGGTGTTGACCGTCTCCAGCGCCCTTCCTTCTTCATCCACCACGAATATATCTCTGATCAGGCTGCCGTACACCATGCAGTATTCTTTAAGCTTTCTTTCCATCGTAAGGATTCCCGCAAAATACTCATAGCTCTCTTCTTGCGGCCGTGCCTTTAAAAATCCCTGAACCGTGTCATCAAACGTAATATTTCTGGCATATGTGACGACCTCTTCTAAGATATTTATCTCCTGCCTGGACAGATTTCTCAATGTATTCTTCTTCTTTTCTACCAGCGAATTCTCTATTACAGGCTTCATGTACAGATAGATCACGCCGCTTGTCACAAGGACACAGCTGACAATAGATGCCAGCATGACAAGGAATATTTTCCTGAATAGTTTTGTTCTCCCCATTATTCAAACTCCTTCGGCGTCTTATTCGTCTCTCTTTTAAATACCTTGCTGAAATACTGGACCGTCTGGTAGCCCACCATCTCGCTGATCTCGTAGATCTTCTTATCTCCCCTGCGCAGCAGTTCTTTTGCCCTGTCTATCCTAAGCTTGGTCACATAGGCGGAAAATGTCATCCCCACCTCTTTTTTGAACAGATGAGACAGATAGATCGGAGTAACATCTAATAACTGCGCAACCTCATTTAACCCGACATCCTCCGCGTAATGCTCTCTCAGATATGCCAGCGCGTCACGGATCTTCCTGCCAAACTGCCGGTCCGTACATTCATTCAGAATCTCCAGAAGATATTCAAAGCGTTCCTCCGTGTGATAGATATTGTCTTCCAGAAGATTGACAAATACACGGTTTAAGTAATCATCAAAAACGGCAAGCCTGACCTCGTATCCTTTTTCCTGGAAATAATGGGCAAGCTTGGTCACCGTCTTCTGTACCAGCGTTACATCCCGGCTCTCTGCCAGCTCCCTGTCAAAAAGCTCCCGGATCATCGTTCTGACCCGCTCGTACTCGCTGCTTCTGATCTCCTGCTGTATCTCCTTTAGCCGCTTTGCGATCCGATCCGCCCGGTCTGCTGCCGTATCCTCCGGTTTCTCTTCCAGAACACAGCTCCCCTTATAGAAAATATGCTGCGGCAGATAGTCTGCCGCCCTCCTCCTGCACGGTCCGAGATCTCTGCTGCTTCCTATATATCCGCCTATCGCCACCGCTGTCCCCGTATTCAGCATCCGTTTAAAGACCTCCTGAAAAGCAGCAATAAATTCGCGCACATACTGCCGCCGCTCCAGTTCCGAATAGATGCGGGGCATTTTGAGAAATATCAAATATTCCCTCGGCTTGATCCGCAGAAAGACAAATCGATATTCCGAAAGCTCCTCCCCAAGCATGTCCATAAGATTTTCTTCACTCATCTCATTCCTGACTGACGATTGCCATACGTCCAGCAGGACGCTTTTAACGATCCATTGGAAATACCTCTCCTCAACATAGATTTCCCCATCCGTATCCCGCAGTATTCTCTCCAGATTATGCCGTATCGTCAGCATTTCAATGCTCCGCTCCCTTCGGATCACCTCAGCCAGTTTGTTCAATTCCTCCAGAAGCATCTCTTCATCAATCTCATATTTTAAGACATATGACTGCACCCCCATCTCCAACGCCTTCTTGGCCAGTTCGAATTCCTCGTAGGCGGTCAGCAGGATCACCTTCACCTGTGCATCCGTTTTTCTTATCTCCGTGATCATATCAAGTCCCGTCATAACCGGCATCTTGATATCCGTCAGGATAATATCCGGGCGGTACCGCGCCGCATATTCCAGCCCGATCTTCCCGTTTCTTGCCCCCGGAAGCAGTTGGAACCCATACTTCTCCCAATCGATCAGCGCCATAATATCCTCCCTCGTGATATCCATATCTTCCACGATCAATACCTTATACATAAACTCCTCCCTTTTTTGTAAGCCGCGGGTATATACTGTAATTATAGCCTTTTCTGCTTTCTCTGTTTTTATCTATATTTTATATTTTTTATATAATTTTATGGTAAACATGAGACACTGCACTCCTATTATAATATGGGAAATATAGAATAATATAGAAATGTAGAATAATATAGAAATGTAGAATAACATGGAAATATAAAATAACATGGAAATATAAAATAATATGAAAATGTAGAATAATATGGAAATATATGAAATGGTCGGAATACCCACAGCAACAGGCGGCCAAGCCCAACCGCCTTGCCGGTCCGCCCATCTGCCGCGTTGGATATTCTATCCGCCGCCAACGTAGTCTGATGGAAATTTAGGCAAGGAGGTTTGAATATAATATGGTCAGTACACTATCCAAAAAACAAGCGGTAACAGAGATATCCCAACACCAACACCGCCACACATACCGCCTGTGTAATGAGCGCCTTTTTATTGTCCGTTATATCCCCGTTCCCTTTCTTCAGCGGCTCCGGCTCCATCAAGTATCCCCACGGACTGTGCTTCTGCATCTTCAGGGCAATTCCCTTCTTCTCATTCTCCCCGACTGCCTTAAGGAAATCTCTCCAGTTACTCTCTAAAAGCTTCATTCCTCTGATCAAGTCTGCCTGCATCGTCTGCCCCTTCAAAAGCATCTGAAAAAAACCGGCTCTGTCCGAATAAGCTTCCTGCTGCCGGTATACGGTATTCTCCTTCTTCTCCATGAAGGTCTTGAATGCATATTCCAACCCTTCCTGCACGGCTTTCTGCGGATCCCCTGTCTTCTCATATACATTCGTCGTATAATTATACACCTTGTAGACTCCCTTCTGTGAGAGATAGAAGTCTATCATCTGATTCACCGCACTCCTCATCGGGGTAGACATCGACTGGTCCCGGCCGGCGCTGGCCGCATACATCTGCCCTTTGATCGAAGTAATCGCTGCCAATAACCCCGCAACCTCTTCATTGCGTGCGCTGATACCGGGGTTCTTAAGCAGGTTGCCGCTTCCATTGATATGCGCGGCAAAACGGTTCGCTCTTTCAAGTCCCTTCCCTGTAAGGGCCGCCTTCCCTCCCTGCAGGCTAATCTGCTTTGCACTGCCGTTCCTGGCCTCATTCAATATTCGGTTCCTCTGGATCATCTGCTGCTCACCAGAGTCCTGTCTCGCATCATATCCCTGACTGATCTTAACATTCCCGCCCTTCGTCAGCTTATAGAGCGTTCCCCCTTCTTCTGACGCTGCGGACAGACCGCCGGCAGAAACAGCCGTACCGGACGCAGTATACATACCTTTCCTGCCCCTGCTGCCTCCGGCCTGCCATTCCTGTGTTTCCAGCATAAAATACCGGGTGTTTCCCGTAGAATTCACCTTTCCCCGGGCATAGAATCTGTCCGCAGCTCTGGCTGAGATCGCCTCGCCTGTCGTCTGCTTGTATACACTAGATTTCACCAGCTTAAGAGTGTCTGTCTGACCGGTCTGTTTCAGGAATTCCATCAGATCCTTCAGTTCAACATCTACCAGAAGATTCAGCTTCTGCGCAAGGATCTCGTTCAGCCGGTCCATCTGCTGCATCTGCTCTTCCCCCATCGTATGTGTCAGAATCGCCTCAAGAAGCGCCAGATACAGCTTCGACAGCTCATCAAGCTGCGCCGAAAGGTTCTGATCACCGACCGGCATCCATCTCTGAAATGCTTCCCAGAGTTCCTGCTCCATCTCCAGAGTCCACGTTATATTCGCATCTTTCAGAAGCTTACCTTCTATTCCAAACCATTTGCTCTGCCGCGAGAGCTCCGGCGTATCCCTCTTCTCCTCCGTCCGGTCTCTCTCGTTCTCCTGCTCCCATTCCTGCTTCCTGGAATCCCGTTCCTTCAGAAGCTCTTCCTTCACTTCCGCCGCATGCCTGGATGCTTCTTCTATCAAGACCTGCCCTGCCTCCATCTGGGCGCACTTCCTGGCAAGCCTGTTCTCCATCGCCGCTGCTGCCGCAGACTGAGGCGCCTGGTTTCCTCCGGTTTCCTTCACTCTTGACATTCCAGTTCCTCCTAAGCCGCTATGCATGCCGCCGGTTCATTCAGCCGCACGCCGTGACAAATCGTAAATCTCTTATAATAGTTATCGACCGGGGCGCTGATGTTGTAACCTTGAAATATAATTTCTTTTTATTCCCGCGAGCAACGAGCCAAGCGGGCATGCTTGCATGCACATTTGGCGACTGCCGCGAGGGTCAAAGACCCCGTTGCTTGCAGCGGGGTCTTTGACTTCCAAATGCCGACGATTTAACTTTACTGAAATAGCTTTACTGAAATAGCTAAATTTACGATTGCATGCCGATTTATAATATGCTATACTTATTCTCAAGAATTTTTCAAGAATTCAGAAGGGCATTCGCCTTCTATTTTCTATCCGGCAATCACCGGAGGAATATCCCTGATTCATTTTCAAATCCAATATTTTACACATTCAATTGGAGAAGCCTTGATACATTGAAACAGTTAAATTCTTCATAAGATTTCCTTTTCTGAAGCTTCGTTTCATGGTATGATTATAATAATAAATCAAAGTCTTCTTACATTGAATCCTGTAATATCTTGCAGAAGAAAGGAGACTTTTTATGAGCATTACGAACAACACACTGAATGGAACACAAAAACAAGAAGATTTTATCATGCTCCCCACCAACGATGTCTGCTTTGCCGGACTGATGGAGAATCCTATTGTTCGGAAAGGCTTCTGTGCCGCCATTATACGGGTTCATCCAGATGAAATTGGCAAAACAGAACTGCTTCCCACACATTTGCAGCGAGAAAATGCGGATGATAAGCTTGGCATTCTGGATGTACGGGTACGCATGAAAAACGGTACTCAGATCAACATGGAAATGCAGGTAAAATATTTTGATTTCTGGGATGAACGTGCATTATTCTATCTAAGCAAAATGTTTTCCGAACAGTTGAAACACGGAGACTCATACGAAAAACTTCAAAAATGTATCCACGTCAGTATTTTAGATTTTATACGGTTTCCAGGTGACGAAAACTGTTATCGTACAATACACTTCCGTGATGATGCTACCAATGAAATTTATAACCGTAAGATGGAATTACAGATTCTAGAGCTTAAAAAGCTTTCCAAAACTATTCTTCCAAAAGAAGATATCATTCATTGGATGCGTTTCTTTAATGGAAAGAACAAGGAGGAATTCGAACATATGGCACAGACAAATGAATATCTGGGAGAGGCCTATGAAGCGTTACAAAGATTGAGTGCAGATGATAAGAAGCGTCTGGAATATGAAGCGCGTGACAAAGCTTTGAAGGATTATAATACTCAGATGAGCAGCGCTGAAAAGCGCGGTATTGAAATCGGTGAAAAGCGCGGCATTCAACTTGCCTGTAAAGTGTTCCGTTTGCATTCACAAGGTTTTTCAGATGAAGAAATTGCCGCCGAATGCAGCATCTCTGCCGAAAAAGTACACGAAATCTTATAAGGCAGCAATTCGGGCCTGTCTGAATTATTCCCGGATTTCCCCTCTTCCCCGATCACACCGGCACGGAAGACTGAAACGCCTGCTTTCCCATGTGCAACCGGCGTAAAAAAGGGAACGAAGTCCTTTCTTCGTTCCCTTATAATTCTTCCGGATCCTATTCTGCCTTACCAGCCTTCTCGTAATAGCTGTCGAATAGATCTCCGATTGCGCTGTGTGTCTCCTGTGAAATAGATGGAAGTGACTTGCCCCAAGCCTTAGTAGCCTGCTCAAACCCCTTCTCTACTGCCGCCTGCATCTCTTTCATCTTCTCCGGGTCATCTCCCGCGAGCGCATACGCAAAATCAAAGATTCTCTGAGACGTCTGCTTTACACCCCAGTATCCGTCTTCAGAAATTGCCTGCTGAGCTTCTGCCTTCGTCTGCGCATCAACTGCGAAGTTACCGCTGGCAATCATCTTCCACATATTGTCGCCCTGTGCAGCGGCGCCGGTAATTCCCTGCTTCTGGAACATCTGGGTCATCATGTTCGTAAAACGGGTCATCTGGTTATCCAGGTCTGCTTTCAAGCTCTGCACCAGTGCGGCCCTCTCAGAATCACTCATCTTACCATTTACTTTCGTATCCTTGCTGAATTCAACACGGTCGGTATTCGTCTTGGAAGTTGTCTTATCCACGGCACCTACCGCATCTTTACTCTGCTCCTCTGCAGCCTTGGACGCTGCTGCCGTCTTGTTAGCATTTACAGAAGTATATCCTGTTGTCGCCTGTACATTCTGATAATAAAGGTCATCGATTTTCACAGCATTTCCTCCTTTTCCTCTTCTCAATTATCTAGTACAACATTGCACTAGTGTGCCAAGAAAATCATTTTATTTATGTTCATACTGTTATATCGGCGGCAGCGGGAAAAAATTAAGATTGTATTGGGAATTACTTCCTTATTTTTTAACCTTCCTCAACTGCACGCAGCGACTCCAGGAACGGATTCAGGAGTTCCTGCCCGTACTGCAGGAGAGAATAATGTCCCTGCTGCAGACACCAGTTATAGGTGAGCCCGATCTGAAAACTTGCGATCATATCCGTCAGGACCGGATAAGAATGCACAGAAACGATCTCTCCCGCTTCGCTTCCTTCCTTAAGGAGCTGCCGGAGAATCTGATAATAACGCCTGTCAGGATTCAGTATATGGCGCACTCCCTCTGTCATGACCTGCAACCCATACAGCGACGGATAAAAAGAATGGAAAGGAGATTCCTCCACCGCACGCATCACATAACCGTTGAACGAGATCAGATTATCGACCGTATGCTTCTCTTTATCGTAATATTCCTGCAGCCAGATATCATAATCATTATCGTAAGTATAAGCGACCGTAAACAGCAGCTCCTCTTTCCCATGAAAATGATGATAGAATACGCTGCGCGAAGTACCTGATTTTGCAATGATCTGCGAGATCGTGGTTTCTTCATATCCGTTATCCTGAAATAATTCCCACGCAGCCGACATAATCTTTTCTTTTGTTTTCTTTTTATATGGTCCTCTCATGGAAATCCCCGCTTTCTGTAATTATCATAATCATAACATAATCCGCCGCCCGCATCAAGATGGCCGCAGATTGTATACTAAATTGGTGCAAATAACGTTCTTTTTCATGCAGAACATTGTGTTTTTCGTGCAAATATCATATACTATAATCACTAGCATGAAAGGAGATGGTTATATGGCTGGCTCTACCACGAATATCAGCATCCGCATAGATTCGGATTTGAAAGCGCAGGCCGATGCCATGTTCGGAGAACTCGGCATGAACCTGTCCACAGCGTTCAATATCTTTGTCCGCCAGTCGCTTCGTGAGGGCAGGATTCCTTTTGACATTTCTTTGAATCAGCCCAACAAGGAAACAATTGCCGCCATGTTGGAAGCGGAAAGGATTGCGAAAGATCCGTCTGTAAAAGGATATACCGATCTGGATGAACTGTTCGCAGACCTGAAATCATGAGGAAAACAAAATATACTGTTAAGCTCACCACGCAATTTAAAAAAGATTACAAACTGGCAATGAAGCGTGGATTAAAAATCGAGCTGTTAGAGGATGTGGTTTCTGCTCTTGCTATGGGCAAACCGCTCCCAGAAAAGAACAAAGATCACGCCCTGTCTGGGAATTGGGCAGGACACCGTGAGTGTCATATCCTCCCGGATTGGCTGCTGATCTACCGCATTGAGAATGATGTACTGGTGCTGACATTAGCCCGCACGGGAACACACAGCAACTTATTTGGGTAAATATCAAAGATTCTGGCCGCCGTATAGAAAACCTTTTTTCTGTACGGCGGCATTTCTGTGCGGCCTGCTTTTGGGACTGCCATTTCTTCAGCACGACCAAGGCGGCCGCAAATTGTACACTAAATTCAACACAAATTTCAATATATATATTGACTATAACACAGTATCTTTGATAAAATTTTAATAATATATGCTAATTAAGAACGCAGTACGGAATTAAGTTTAAATTTAACATTGGAGGCATTTATTATGAAACAATTAAGAATGGACGGCATTCTGACCGAAACCAGGAAAAGATATGCCGTTGAAGCTGCCTTGCTGCTTGGATTCCAGACAGAATCCGCAGTATTTCCGATAGCGGGACCTGACGGTGAGATCCCCATCCCGGAATCAGACGAAGAGCTCCTGTCTCTATGGCGCCTGAGCGGAGCCGATATGCCGGACGGATATACCCCGGCACAGGCAGAGGGGCCGGTCTTTGAATTGGATTTCCGTAAGAGACACGGGCTTGAATACCTTTTTTCCAGAGGATTCTTCCTTAAGGACGAGAATCATGACCTGCTGCCCGACCGATTGGATGTCAAACTCCTCCTCCCGGAAGACGCAGATACCGCAATGCTCACGGCTGCCTGCAATCTGGCGTTCCGTTTCGGCATGGAGACGACCGCTTTCGAGGGCAGTATCCTGGCGCCGGAAGGCTATGAAGGGAATGCCGTGATCTTCGAGTACGCCGAGCAGGAGGAACTGGTGCTTCAGGAGCTTCCCCAAGCCGTACATGTGCACATCAGGGGCAACGGCCAGAAGCTTCTGGAATTCTCGAACCTGATCTGCGAGAGATTCCCTGTCACCAACGCTTTTCAGAGCTGGCGCGATGTCCTGATGGATATGACGGATGATTTTGCACTCAGAGGAGCAGACGGACAGCTTGCCTATCTTAAGGCCTGTATGGACAAGGAGCCCGAAGGCTCTCTGACGGAGTACACCTTATACGGAGCGCCTGAGATCACCGAAGAACAGAAGGCACATTTCCCCGAAGGCAGTATTCAGGACCATAAAGCAGGCAAGAAGGTCTGGGAGCACAATTTCGATCTGCCCTGGGAGGCAGACACCTTCGAGCAGATCATTAAGGAAGAGATCATCCCGACTCTTCACACCGGCGATATCGTCCGGATCGAAGGAGCCCTCAGCGAAGACCCTGAGACGCGGGAAGCCATTGCAGACCGTATCCGCGAGGCATTCAAGCCCACAGGCGCCGACCTTAAGAGCATTCAACTTATCTGCGCTTACAAGCAGGGGTATTCATGGATAGACGAGGCGGTAATCCCGGCCGTATGCCCTGGTACAACCCAAGATTCGCGCGATACAGCGCCTATGAAAGCCGAGATCTACTTCAAGCCGTTTCTCCCGGAAGGCGAAACTGTCTGGCTTGACGAGAACGGAGCGACACCTTCTTACCATAATCTGAAGGCTGATGATCCTGACAAATGGTACGATCTTCCGATCCGTTATCTTCAGGAATTGTATCCTATTCAGGATAAACTGACAGAGAAGCTGGGTCTTACGCAGGACGATATTCTCTTCCACGCTTATGAGGGTGCCGAGGAATTGACCTATCTGTGCAGAATTACCATGCAGGATGGAACATGCCGGGAGTTCCGGTATCTGGCGAGATATTCCGAGCGTCCGTACCTTGACGAATACCCGCAGATGGGGAAGGTTCATCCCAGCACCGGTTATATCCAGGTATGGGTGAACGAAGAAGAACGGCTGAACCGCAGAATATCCACCGATCTGGAACAGATCTGGGATATCTACCAGGGACAGATCCTTCCTCTGTGCCGTAATTATATAGAAGAGAAGACGAAAGGTGCTGTAACTTCCGACATGCAGCCTTTCTTCCAGAAGCTTTTGCTGGAGGTATGGGCAAGCGAACCGGATTACAGAACCGGAAGCCGGGAAGACCTGATATCCTCTCTGGATGCACTCCATGAGGATATGTATTTCGTGGGCAGCGATTATTTCAAGAACTACGGCTTACAGAAGTCAGATCAGATCTTCGATGCTCCCGGGCTGATCCTTCCCAAGATACACAAGCGCGAAGGAGCTCCCGCATTCCGGGCTGTGCTCTATGAGCGTCAGCAGGAAGAGGCCTGTATTATCCGCAGTCAGAAGACGGACGCCGGCAGCGGGACGATCGCCGTACAGCAGCTGCGAAGGGATCAGATAGACCTTCGCATCACACGGATCTGTCCAAGAGACGGACGCCTCGTATTGGAGATCCCTGTAACCGAGGTTTCCTCAGATGTAACGGCTGCCTATGCACAGCTATTTTCGGAAGGAAGACTGAACATAAGCGGCAAGATCGCGGACTGCTATATCCTTAAGTTCCTTGCCGCAGACGGAGCAGCTTACGAAGCATCCGCGCCGCAGACAGCAGCGCTTCCCAGGAAACAGATCACTGATATCGACCTTCATGAAAATGAACTGATCGGATATGACACCTGCCTTGAGATCCTCGAAGAGCTCAGATGCGTACAAGGGCTTGAAGTCTTTGAGAACGCTCACTCTTACCAGGGACGCAGGCTCTACGGGATCTGGCTGAAACCAGAATACGAAGGATATCTGTCTATGACAAAACGGCTGTCAAGATGTCCAAGCGAGATCATCAACGCCAGACATCATGCCAACGAGGTTTCCAGTACGAACGCCGCATTTATACTATTGAAGAGATTACTGACGGAAGTTATCTACAGGGACCTTCCCCGGAAGCTGAATCTGGTTCTGGTTCCCATGGAGAATACCGACGGCACTGCTATCCATTACGAACTCCAGAAGGAACATCCTTACTGGAAGTTCCATGTGGCAAGATTCAACGCGGTCGGAAAGGAATTCTATTATGACCATTTCCGTCAGGATACCATACATGCCGAAGCAATGGGGCTTACACGGCTCTTTGAAAAATATATACCGGATATGATCGTAGACAACCACGGAGTACCGAGCCACGAGTGGGAGCAGCAGTTCTCAGGCTACACTTCTCCCTCTTACAAGGGCTTCTGGCTGCCGAGATCTCTGCTCTACGGATACTTCTGGTATGTAACGGGTGAACAGTACCGTTCGAATTACTCCGTCAATAAAGTGATGGAAGATGTGATTGCAGACGAGATTGCCGCGGATGAAGAGATGACACGGTGGAACCAGGATTGGAGCGCACAGTTTGAGAAGTATGCGCATGCCTGGATGCCGAAGCTGTTTCCCGCGGATTACTATAAGAATATGATCAATTACTGGATACCTTTCGCCTTTGATCCGGCACACCGGTATCCATCCATCCGCTTCCCCTGGATCACTACGGTGGCATATACCAGCGAAGTGGCGGATGAGACCGCGCAGGGTGAATATCTGAACCTGTGCGCAAGGGCACACGCGGCACACGACGAAGCAACCATCCGAATGCTGATGGCTGCAAAGCATATACATACCTGCCGGTGCGAGTGCCGGGACGGACAGATCTTTACCGAATACTCACGTCTGAGACCTATGATCGTGAACAATTCGGAGCAAAGATAGATACTATTAACACATTTCACTAAAAGGAGGAGAAGTAAATGGAACTAATTAAACTGGTTGGCGTTCTGATCGTAATCGTCGGGTTTGCATTGAAGCTGGATTCAATCCTGATCATTTTCCTGGCGCTTATCACAACAGGACTTGTAGGGGGACTTGGCATTGACGGCTTGTTGGAAGCAATCGGAACGAATTTTGTCGCAAACAGAAGTATGGCGATCTTCATCATGATCCTTTTGATCACAGGTGTTCTGGAACGTAACGGGCTGAGAGAGGCAGCGACAGACCTGATCAAGAAGGTCAAAGGCGCAACCGCCGGCAAGGTTATCTGCGCATACGGTGTTATGCGAGGAATCTTCGGCGCATTCAACGTCGGCTTCGGCGGTGTTGCCGGATTCGTACGTCCGGTCGTACTCCCGATGGCAGAAGCAGCCGTCAAAAATCAGGGCCATGAGGCGGCTGAAGAGCATGTGGAAGACATCAAAGGTATGGCATCCGCAATGGAGAACATTACATGGTTCTTCTTCCAGGTATTATTCGTCGGCGGATCCGGCGGTATCCTGGTGCAGAGCACACTGGCTTCCCTGGGCTATGAGGTCGAACTGATCGAGCTTGCGGCGGCAGAGATCCCGGTAGCGATCGTTGCATTGATCTCCGGCTGTGCCGTTACGCTGCTGAATGACAAGAAACTGACAAACAGATATTACAAAGATACGAAGTAGGAGGTGCTTAGAATGGCTGATTTGAAATTTATACAGATAAATGAAGTATTAGGCACGAATCTGCTGAACACGGTATGGGTCATCGTAGGTTTGATCGCTATCTATGCAGGAATTAAGAATCTGATGGATGAACAGAATCCTTCCAGGATCGGAACCGCCTTATTCTGGTGCTCTTTCGGAGTCGTATGCGCATTCGGCACCTGGCTTCCCGCGAAGATCTCCGGCGCCCTGGTTATCATCATGTGTCTGCCGCCGATCTTCAAGAAGGTAAAAGTCGGCAAAGCAGATACACCGACCAAGGAACACACCATAGAACAGTATCAGAAGGTCGGAATGAAGATCTTCTTCCCGGCGGTCTGCGTAGGCTTATTCTCACTGGTGTTCGCGTTTTTCAGTAATCTGAGCTCTATGGTTGCAGTCACGATTGGTGTTATCATTGCCATGATCATCCTGATGCTCTACAATCCTTCTGAAAATAAGCCAAAGGTATTCCTTAAGGAATCCGAGAGATTTCTTTCCATTATGGGTCCGTTATGTATGCTCCCGCAGCTTCTCGGCTGTCTCGGAGGTGTATTCACGGCAGCAGGCGTTGGGGATGTCGTTGCCAGCATTGTGGAGAAGATCGTTCCGAAGGGAAATGTCAATGTCGGCATCATCGTATTCGCGATCGGTATGGCAATATTTACCATGATCATGGGTAACGCATTCGCCGCCATCACAGTAATCACCGTAGGTATCGGCGGTCCTTTCGTTCTGGCATACGGCGCCGATCCGATCACCATCGGTATGCTGGCGCTGACCTGCGGTTACTGCGGTACCTTATGTACGCCTATGGCAGCTAATTTCAACATCGTTCCTGTAGCTATCCTGAACATGAAAGACCGTTGGGGAGTTATCAAGAATCAGGTGATCGTAGCTGGAATCATGCTGACATTCCAGATCTGCTACATGATCATATTCAAGTAAACAGTGTCCGGCAGGCACCATAAACTAATCGATAACAAAGGATGTGGAAAAAATGTCGCAAAATATAGAACGCGGCGCCAAAATCGTGATAGAACATTGGATGCGTGTAAGACGTTGGGACAAGCTGCTTATCGTCACAACGAAAGAACATCTGGAAGAATTAAGAGTCCTTAAGGAATTCGCAGCAAAGCGGACACGGTCAGTAAGCTCTCTGGTCGTAGAAGACACCGGAAGGCATGTGGGAGTCTTTTTTGACATGAATGAAGAAGTCTTTGACCCCTATACGGCAATCATTGCCGCGACAGATTACTCTCTCGTAACGACAAAAGCCGCAAAACGGGCGCTTCAAAAGCACAGGAAATTCCTGTCGCTGCCCTTATCTACCAACGACGGACGTTCCATGCTGGAGTATGATTTCATGACTATGGATACAAAGAAGAGCCGGCTTATGGCTAACGTGATCATGAAATATCTGCGCCACTGTACCACGATTCATGTAACAACGCCTGCCGGAACAGACCTGCACATATACAAAGCAAACCGGATCCCGGGATTCTTTAACGGTGTAACCAAGGATGGAAAGGGATATTCTTCCGCCAGCATTGAAGTCTACGTCTCTATTGAAGAGACAAAGACGGAAGGCACCATGGTCCTGGATGGATCTCTTGGGTACATCGGACGTGCAGAAGAACCGACGAAGATCCTGTTCAAAGACGGTCGTATCACCTGGATCGAAGATACCCTCACCGGCGTCAGGCTCCAGCAGTATATGGAGGATTATAATGATTCCCGCATCTATATAGGCGGCGAGTTCGGAATCGGCCTGAATTCCTATTCCAAGTGCCTCGGCAACTGCTATATTGAAGATGAATCCGCATACGGGACATTTCACATCGGGCTGGGAAGGAATCTGGCCCTTGGCGGGCGGCAGAATGCCAACGGACATTTTGATCTGGTTTGCCTGGAACCGGATATCTACACAGATAACCGGCAGATCATGCAGCAAGGCAAGATCATCATCCCGGAACCCGTAGTATATTAAGGAGGAATTAACTATGAAGATATTAGTGACAGGATTCGACCCATTCGGGGGCGAAGCCGTGAATCCGGCATTCGAAGCAGTAAAGATGCTTCCTGACAACATCGCAGGAGCAGAAGTGATCAAACTTGAGATCCCGACCGTATTCTCCAAGAGCGGCCCGGCAGTTGAAGAAGGCATCAAGAAGTATCAGCCGGACGCAGTCATCAACGTGGGACAGGCAGGCGGAAGATCCTGCGTTACGATTGAACAGGTAGCGATCAATCTGGCCGAGGCCCGTATCCCGGATAACGACGGAGAACAGCCGTCAGGCGAGCCGCTGCAGGCAGACGGCGCTCCCGCATATTACGCAACGATCCCTGTCAAAGCGATCGTTCAGAATATCCGCGACCACAAGATTCCCTGCCATATCTCATACACGGCTGGAACCTATGTGTGCAACAGCATCATGTACAATGTCCTTCACATGACCGCGACCAAATATCCAGACATCCGTGCAGGATTCATCCATGTGCCGTTTGCTGCAGAGCAGGTAGTAAGCAAACCGAACGGAACACCGTTCATGTCTCTTGAAATGATCGCCAAATGCCTGGAATACGCAGTAGAGGCAACCGTGAAGAAT
The DNA here is from genome assembly GCA_947388185.1 of uncultured Dorea sp. Lineage (GTDB taxonomy): Bacteria > Bacillota > Clostridia > Lachnospirales > Lachnospiraceae > Sporofaciens. The sequence goes on from CANDQP010000028.1 coordinate 20,231, forward strand.
TTCGCAGATATTGACGGTTCTTTTGGAGAAACACATTAGACAACAAGACAGGGGCTGCCGGAGAATGTTCTTATCAGACATTATCTCCCGGCAGCCCCTTATTCTATTCATACATCTAAAACTTACTTACACTATCACACACGCCGTATCAGCCCTGCAGCTTCAGGCAGCGATCACACCAGCGAAGCAGATCCTTGTACACGTCCTCTCTCTTCGTCTCGTTCAGGATCTCATGTCTTAGTCCGGCGTACAGCTTCACGGCAGTCCTGCACCCTGCTTTCTTATAGCGCTTATACACCTTCCTCACATTCTTACCAAACGCCCCCACCGGATCATCTGCCCCGGCAGTAAATAATACAGGTAGATCCTTCGGAATCTTCGCCATACTCTCCCTGCGGTTCAGGGTCTTCATCCCCTCAAACATCTGGTAATACCCTCCAAGCGTAAAACGGAACATACATAACGGATCACCCACGTACTTCTGCTGATGCTCTTCATCCGAAGTGACCCACTCCCTTCCGGTCTTACTTGGTTCAAATCTCTTGTTAAAACTTCCGAAGCTCAGATTATCCACGAACTTACTGCGGTATCTCCATCCCTTGAACAGCGCGGTCACACGGCAGATCATCTGCCCCGCCATAAGAACCGGCAACGGCTGATAGCCGGTCCCCATGATGATCACACCCGAGAGCCCTTCCCCATACACCGTCAGATACTGACGCATCAGAAAAGATCCCATACTATGCCCCATCATCATATACGGCACACCCGGATACTTCCTGGCAGTGATCACTCTCAACTGCTGAATATCACCGATCACACACCGGTTCCCGTTATCCTCAGGGAAGTATCCATAATCCGCTTCGTCTGTGACCGACTTGCCATGGCCCAAATGGTCATGGCCCACCACATAATATCCGTATCCGCACATATACTCGGCAAATTCATGGTAACGCTCAATATACTCTACCATACCGTGGCAGATCTGAAGCACTCCTCTGACCTCGCCGTCCGGCAGCCATTCCACGGCATGGATCTGCGTCTTCCCGTCCCTCGACAAATAATAAAACTCTTCTTTCATTCTAACGGTCTCCCATCCGAATATAATCCCTGTGTTCTGCCAGAGGCCTGTATGCCGGACGGATGATTTTATCCACATTCCGTAGCTCTTCCAGTCTGTGCGCGCTCCAGCCCACGATACGGGCAGTCGCGAAGATCGGCGTATACAATGCCGGCGGAAGGTCTAACATACTGTATACCAGACCGCTGTAGAAATCTACATTCGCATTAACGCCCTTATAGATCTTCCTCTTCTCGGCGATCACCTTCGGCGCCATATTCTCAACCATCTCATAGAGCGCATATTCCTCCTCGCAGCCCTTCTCCTGCGCCAGCTGCTTCACAAACACCTTGAAGATATCTGCTCTTGGATCTGATATGGAGTAGACAGCATGTCCCATCCCATAGATCAGCCCCTTCTTGTCGAACGCCTTCTTCTCCAGGAGATCACAGAGATACCTGCGCACCTCATCCTCGTCCGTCCAGTCCTTCACTACCTTCTTCATATCCTCGAACATCCGTGTCACCTTGATATTCGCACCGCCATGCTTGGGCCCCTTCAGTGAAGCGAGCGCCGCCGCGATCGTCGAATATGTATCCGTCCCAGAAGAGGTAACCACATGAGTCGTGAATGTCGAATTGTTACCGCCGCCATGGTCCATATGGAGCACAAGCGCCATATCCAGGATCTTGGCCTCAAGCTCTGTATACTGCCTGTCCTCGCGGAGCATCATCAGGATATTCTCTGCCGTAGACAATTCCGGCGACGGCGCATAGATAAAAAGATCCTCCCCCATCCGGTGGCTGTATGCATGATACCCGTATACCATCAGCATCGGGAACTCACTGATCAGGTTCAGACACTGGCGCAGCACGTTCGGAATCGATGTATCGTCTGCCTTATCGTCATACGAGTAGAGATTCAGGATCGAACGTGACAGCGTTATCATCACATCACGGCTCGGCGCCTTCATGATCACATCCCTCACGAATGTCGGAGGCAGCGTACGCCTCTCCACCAGCGTATCGTGAAACATCTCCAGTTCCTTCTCTGTCGGCAGTTCCCCAAATAACAGAAGATACGTGATCTCTTCGAATCCAAAATGGTTATCCTCAAGAAATCCCTTGACCAGATCCTTGATATTATAGCCGCGGTAGTACAGATTACCCGCACATGGAACCTCTTCCCCGTTCACGACCTTCTTCGCGCATACATCTGATATATTCGTCAGTCCTGCGAGCACACCCTTCCCGTTCAAGTCACGGAGTCCCCTCTTAACCTCATATCTGGTGTACAGTTCCTTGTCGATCTCATTATTCTGATTACAGAGTTCTGCAAAATGTTCGATCTCCGGTGTAACCTCAAACAATGAAAAATCCTTCCTTTTATCCATATCTACCTCTCCTTTCTGTCGTACAGATAATTACTAAGCCTTGCAAACTCTTCCAGTGTCAGAGCCTCTCCTCTGACGCTGGTCCCCTTGCCAAGCTTCTCGATCGCCTCCAATATCACCTCTTTCGAAAATACAATCTTATCTGAATTACTCAATCCATTGGCCAACGTCTTCCTCCGCTGATTAAAGGATGCCCGTATGACGTCAAACAAGAGACGCTCGTCCTTCACCTCAACCGGCGGATGCTCATGACTGGTCAGACGGATCACCGCTGACCCTACCCTGGGCCTTGGCATAAAACAATTCGGCGGTACATTCGCCACGATATAGGGGCTTGCATAATACTGCACAGCCAATGACAGCGCCCCATAATCCTTATTGCCAGGCCCGGTCTGCATACGCTCCGCCACTTCCTTCTGTACCATAACGGTAATGCTCTCCACAGGCACATGTTCTTCAAATAATCCCATAATAATCGGTGTCGTTATGTAATAAGGAAGATTCGCCACCACCTTAACAGGCTTCCCTCCATGCTCCGTCAATGCAAGCTCCCGGATATCAAGCTTCAGGATATCCTCATTGATAATCCTTACATTCGGATACGCACTGAGAGTATCAGACAGGATCGGTATCAGATTCTTATCGATCTCTACAGCTACAACCTTCCCTGCCGCTTCCGCCAGATACTGGGTCATGGTCCCGATCCCGGGACCAATCTCCAGTACCATATCTTCCTTATTAATATCCGCTGCGCGGATAATCTTGTCAAGTACATGGGTATCAATCAGAAAATTCTGACCAAACTTCTTCTGAAATGAAAAATCATACTTCTGCAGAATCTCTATGGTATTCTGCGGAATCCCTAAGACCGGTTTATTCATATATTTCTCCCGAATTGTGGTAATAGAGATTATTATACATGATTTTCCGTTTGAATCATAGAGTAAAAGAATTAAAAATAATTAAGAATCTATGAATAAACGTCTCTGTCAGCTCCCGGCATTATACAATGTATTGCTGATCGCGCTCAATAACTGTGTGATATCCACCGGCTTCGCCACATGCGCGTTCATCCCGCACTCAAGCGCCTTCCGCCGGTCCTCTTCGAATGCATTGGCCGAGACCGCGATGATCGGAATCCTGGCAAGCGACGGATTCTTAAGGCTGCGGATGGCCTGCGCCGCATGATACCCGTCCATGACCGGCATCTGGATATCCATCAGTATCACGGCATACTCTCCGGGCCGGGAATTCCTCACCATCTCCACCGCAATACTTCCGTCCGTCGCAGTATCCACAAGGAAACCCTCATCCCTCAGCAGTTCAACCTCCAGTTCCATATTGATCTCATTATCTTCCACCAACAGAACCTTATACTCCTGCGCCGCATCGACAGAACTCTTCTTCTTCATCTCAGATTGATGCATGCTCTCCTGACGTATACGGAAATCAAGCGTCACCGTGAATCTGCTGCCTTCGCCTTCTACACTGTTCACCTCGATGCTTCCATTCATCAGATCCACGATCCTCTTCGCAATAGTCAGGCCAAGCCCCGTACCGTGTATACGGCTCATCGTCGTATTCTTCTGCCTCTCAAACGGCTCAAACATACGCTCCTGGAAGCTCTCGCTCATTCCGATCCCGTTGTCCTCAACCACAAACTGGTAAGATACATAATCGTTCTCTGTTCCCTCCAGTTCCTTGACAGTGACCTGGATCCTGCCGCCATCCTCCGTATACTGGACGGCATTGCTTCCCAGCCGCCAGAGAACCTGATTCAGCTTCTCCGGATCACTGTAGACCTCGCAATGCTTCACTCCCGAGACATCCAGAAGGATTGTAATATTCTTCGTATTCGCCTTGGGCAGGATCGCTTCATGCACTTCCTCGACACAGGCGCGGATATTACACTCTTCTTCCTCAAGATTCACTTCCGTGGTATCCATCTTGGATATCTCCAATACGTCATTGATCAGGTTCAGCAGATGTTCCCCGGATTCCTCGATCTTGTTCAGATATTCCCACACCTTATCCCTGTCATCTATGTACCGCTTGGCAAGACTGGTAAATCCTACGATCGCATTCATCGGAGTCCGCATATCGTGAGACATATTGGCCAGAAACGCATCCTTCGCGGCATTCGCCTCCTCTGCGCGCCCCAGCGCATCCTCAACCAGATTCTTCTGCATCATCTCACGCCGGATCTCGTCGTCCACGCTCCGATAGCCCATGACGATCTCCGACACCTGCTCCGCGGGACCTACATTCACCACACGAAGCTGCAGATATTCCACTTTCCCGTCCTTGATGATCCGGTAATTAATATAATACATCCCTGTCTCGGACAGTCTCTCCCGGATATAATCCGGATTCGTCGCCTCCTCCACGATCCAGCGGTCCTCCGGATGCACCCAGGTCTGAATATACTCCGCGTCAAATCCCTCGAACTCACACAGCCACCGTCCGCCGCCGAACTGATACTCTATCCGGTCACTGTGGCGGTATGTCTGAATCCGATTCTCATCCAGATCGGCATAGAAAATAGACTCATAATCCATACTGAGCCCTTCGATCACATTCATATGGCGAAGCTGTTCCTGATTGACAACCTCTAATTCCTTGTCATATTCCTCAATACGCTGCTTAAGGATCTCTTCCTTCTGAAGCTGTTCTGACAGCAGTTCCTCCTTCTCCTCTTCCTTCTGCTGCAGTCTCTCCGTCGCATCCGACAAAAACACATAGAATATATCCCCGACGATCCCACTGTGGATAAAATGCCCGTAATCCTCCACCCAGCGGACATTCCCATACTTAGTGACAATCCGATATTCCACGTAATCCAGATCATAGCGGCTCTCCTGGATCTGATACCAGATACTTTGCTCTACTTCCTCCAGATCATCCGGATGCACGATCCCGCGAAACGAATTCCCCGTCAATTCAACAAATTCCTCCATCGTATCGCATTCAAATATACGGAGCATCGCCATATTGGCATATATGATCTCTTCATCTCCGCCTGCCTGGTACACGAAGAAACCTCCAGGCATCTCGTCTGTTATCTTCTTCAGCATATCTTCCGCATTCATATTATAAATCTTCAGCAATGAATAAACGCTGTCTATCTCACCTTCCTTATTCTTCTTACGATTATTCAATGCCTCCCCTCCCTTCATCCTACGGCACTCCTGCATTCATCATTCATCATTCATCTTCTCATCTATCGTGATATCCATCTTAATTCCGTCCCGGCCTTCCATACCGGTAAGGAACAGATAGCGCACACCCTCTTTCGTCTCTTCACTGGTATATATATTATAACAACTGCGTCTCATGAATTCCGCCAAACGCAAAAATATGTCCTTTGCTGCCAGAAATGAAAAACTCTTCAGCGACATATGAATCTTAATGCCATCCTCGGCATCTGATTCAACCATATACTCTTCCACTGCCTCTTCCGCCCTGATAAACCCCTCTATATCTTCAAGGCTATCCGCTCCGATCTGCGAACGGAATCCCTCGAATATACGAAACCTGTCTGCCATACCTTACTTCCCCCCATTGCCCTTACCTTAGCATGCATTTTATTATAACACATTTCCTTAGATTATAGAATAAATTTTCATTTAAAAAAAGCTTTAAAAAGGCGTCCCTGATAACAGGAACGCCCTTCTGCACTTTTCTCTTATCTATTATTCGCCCGGTCTTGCACTTCTCAGCTTGAACCGAGAAATCAGGGACTTCAATAACTGAGACTGACTGGATAGCTCTTCGCTGGCTGCCGCGCTCTCTTCCGCTGTAGCAGAGTTCGTCTGAACCACGCTGGAGATCTGATCCATACCCATCGTTACCTGTGAGATCGCTTCTGCCTGGCTTACTGCCGCAGTAGAAATCTTATCCACATATGTAACAGCGCTCTTCGTACTCTCCACTGTCTCGGAAATCGCTTCCGCAGTACGGTCTACGATATTCGTACCGTTCTCTACTGCCAGAATCGTTCCCTCGATCAGCACAGTCGTATTGCTTGCCGCTTCCGCGCTCTTGGACGCAAGATTACGAACCTCATCGGCTACTACCGCGAATCCCTTGCCGGCCTCACCCGCACGGGCTGCCTCTACCGCTGCATTCAACGCAAGGATATTAGTCTGGAATGCAATATCCTCGATCGTCTTAATAATCTTGCCGATATCGCCGGACTTCTGGCTGATCTCACCCATAGCAGAGATCATATCCTGCATCTGCTCATTGGATACAGACAGCTTGCTCTGTGCTTCCATAACTTTACTGCTTGCTTCTCTCGCGTTTTCAGCAGTATTGCTGACTTCTCTTGAAATGTCGTTGATCGTTGCCGCCAATTCCTGTACGGAACTTGCCTGCTCTGTCGCACCCTGTGACAACGCCTGCGCACCGGAAGATACCTGATCGGCGCCGCTTGCCACCTGGTCGGACGCATCGTTGATCTGTCTCATCGTATCGCTCAGGCTGCGGTTCATCTTACGGATGGATGCCAACAGCGGCTCGAAATCTCCCTTGTAGATATTGTCCTCCGCAAAGAGGTCGAAATTCCCGCTTGCCATCTGATCCAGCAGACGTGTCAGATCTCCGACAACAGCCTCCAGACCTTCGCAGGTACTCTTCACACTGTTCACCAGCATACCAAATTCATCCGCGGAATCATACTCCAATGACTGCGACATATCTCCTCTGGAAAGCCCTTCCATCGCTTCTTCCACCTGATGAACCGGATGTACGATCATTCTCGTCACCCTTGCACAGATGATCATCGCAAACACGATCGCGACTACGGTAATGGCCAGGAGGATGATCATGCTCATGTTCGTCTCCCTCACGCTCTCATCCATAGTCTCTGCACGGATAGCCGCCGTATTCTCAATTAACTGATTAATATTAGATATCACTTCTTCAAGCGCCGGTGTACACTGTGTCCGCACCAGCTCCGCCGCGCGCATCGCGTCTCCCGACTTTAACTTATCCAGGATATCATCCGCAATACCAAGCCATTTGTTCAAAGAATTCTCAAATTCAGCCACTTCATCCTTATTCAGGATATCCAGGCTATGCAGCTTCTCCAGATTAGACTCAATACTTGCCTTGCTCTCGTCGACCGCCTGCAGGTTCGCCGCGTCTGTCTGCCCTGCTATGATCATATTACGCACATCCGTCGCCGCCATAAATGTTGCAATACGGCATGCCTTGACCGCATCGTCTGCCGCAACTGAGCCTTCCATAAATTCATTCAGATTATTGCTTGCCTTTCTTAGCTGTAAAATGGAATACAAGGATACTAAAATCGTCAGCACGAGCACTACTCCAAATGACACTAACAATTTAGATCTGATTTTTAAGTTCTTCATAGTTCTCTCCTTCTGTTTCTTCTAATCTAGCGGTCTCATCCGCCGTCTCTCTGTTCGGGGAATCCCCCGCTTCTTCTGCCTGCGCCGCCGTTCCTTCGGCCGTGCCTGCGCTGCTCTCATCGGGGCCTGCTTCCTCAGCCGCATCTTCCCCGCTTATATTCGGATCCGCCCCGCTGCCTTTGTCTCCTTCGGCCGCCTCAGGCATCTCCTCCTCTCCATCCTTCTTCCTGCCTATCATTCCTTTCAATTTTTCTTTTATATCCAACAATCTGACTCTAAGCCGAAATCCTGCTTTCTTACACTTATTTGTACAGATTCGTCTGATAAAACGCCAATTGCGGACAATCCAACAAAATACCAATAAAAACGGATACTTCTCAAGCGCCGGGAAAAACTGCATCATGTACTCTCTTGAAGGAAACCACCATGCCTGCTGCTTAAGAGCCCATTCCTTATCCCTGTCACGCCAGTAGAAATCCAGCCTCACCTTCTCACACGGCAGAAGCTCTTCATCCAGATGCTCATTCTCACGTCCGCGTGATAAGATATATTCTTCCAGTTCTATTGCCACCCCATATTGCTGCTCGGCTCCTTCACCAAACCAGAGTTCCGCAAGCAGCTCCGCCTGCCGGATAAATTCCTGCCACTTTGCCTTCTCCAGAAATTCTCTCACTGCCTTCCAGCGGAACTTCTCACCCAGAATCTTCTTAAACTGCCACAGATCCATAATATCCCGAATCTTCAGCTTACCCGTAATATACAGCTCGACCATCCTCGCCGCACGATACAGGTAGACCTCCTCATTCGTCAGCATATGTATGAACTTGTAAGACTCTATGCGCCGATAACTCTTAATAGAACCGGAAAAGTAATGCCTGATCACCTTATTCTCGATCGGCATTCCGTCATAGAATACAATACGGACACCAGGTACTCTCACATAGACCACTCCGCTGCCTATCGCTTCTTCCCGCTGCTCATAATCCATATCCAACATAATTCTATGGATCCTGGGCATCTCCTTCTTGTCCGCAAGAATCTCTATCTGTCTGATATGAGCCATCTCCGGCTTAGGGTACATCTCGGTTACTTCTGAATCTAACAGAAACAAAGCGTCTATCTTATGCCTCTCCAACTGCCACTTGATGACCTCATCTACCTTCTTGTAGGATTCATAAAGAAGAAGCTGCTTCCTGTAACTCTGATAAAACTCTGCTTCGCATTCTTCTGAGATCTCTTTTTCTATTCCTAAAAGCCCTATATAGACAATACTGATTACATCCTGATAATCGGAAACGTCTAAAAGCGTCTCCCATCTCATTCGCTTTCTCAATGTCTGGATCGGTTTCTGGTTAATGATAGCTGCCAGCAATATTAGCATGTATCTGATCTCGTAGCTAATAGCTCATTGCCTCCTTTCCAAACCGTCTGCAAATTAGACTGCCGACTTTCATCCCCTACTTTTAATTTATCGGACATTTTTAGGCAAATATAACATTTTTTCGCTAATTTTTTAGAATTCTTCTCTCCGCAAAGATATCCATTGATTTCTGGTTATAGATCGAACGCTTCTCGTCCGCCGCCATCCTTCCTGCGATCAGCGTGATACAGCGTCTCTTCATGATCGTAACCAGTCCCCGGGCATGACTCGCTACCAGGATCGTCATCCCTCTGTAGTTCAATTCCTCCAATAGCTGCATCAGGTCCCACGCGGAATCCGGATCAAGATTCGCCGTCGGCTCATCTGCGATCAGAATCTCTGGCTGAACCGAAAGCGCCCTCGCCAAAAGTATCCTTGCCTGTTCACCCCCTGATAACTCGTCCGGGTATGACTTGTACTTCTTCGCAAGACCTACCAGTCCCAGTACCTTAATGATCTTCTCCCGCATACGGTCATCTGCATTCTCCGTTGCGAGCAAAGCTAACTTAATATTATCATATACCGAACGATCTTTCAATAGTCCAACTTCTGGAGACATAATACCCAGCCTGCGCCGGTGTTCAGGGACCTTATTCCTCGTCATGGTATCCACCCTGCGGCCTTCCACTGTGATCTTCCCGGAAGTCACCTCCTCCTGCTTCATGATCAGGTTCAGCAACGTGCTCTTCCCCGCTCCGCTCTTCCCGATGAAGAATACGAACTCCCCTTTATCTATTTCAAAAGAAATATCGTGTAATGCAGTTTCGTTTTTAAATTTTTTCGTCACATGGTCAAAAATAATCTGCGCCATATATTCCCACCTTATTTTTCTTGCACATTTACCGATATATTTCTATTACGATCAATAATAGTTATTGTGTATATTTGTTACATATACTATACTGGTTTAAAATGAAACCGTCAACAACGATTATTTAGACACGGTGAAAATATGAAAAAGAAATTATTATGCGGTGTATTCATTACCGCATTACTGTTATGCCTGTACTTTGTTCGGACTGACCGTGCGTCGGGCACTGATCCGGCAGCCGCTGACGGCCAGGCAGATAATACTGAACAGGGACCCCCGCCGCCGCGTGTGCTTCCCGACGCTGCCCCTGATCCGGCAGAAGCCCCGGCATTCATAGATGGTCAATATACCCTGTCTATGAGCAGCAGTATCGGCACCCTTACCTACTATAATCAATCCGACGTCCGCTGGGCCGACTTCCTGTACGGAGGACGTGATCCGCTCCATTCATACGGCTGCGGACCGACCGCCCTTGCCATGGTTGTAACCAGTTTTACCAATCATTCCCTCTCACCTGCCGATATGGCGGCATGGGCTGCTGAACACAATTACTGGTCCGCCGGCCACGGAACGAAGCACAACTTCATCATGGAGGGTGCCGCCGCCTTCGGCCTGAAGGCAAGCCCCTTCCAGAACTTTACAGAAGAAGGGGTTCTCGCCGAGCTGCGAAGCGGGCATATCCTGATCGCGCTGATGGGATCCGGACATTTTACTTCCAACGGGCACTTTATCGTCATTGCCGACGACTGGTCCGGCAATCAGGTCCGTATCGCTGATCCTGCAAGCCTGGAGAATACACAGATCCCCTGGGAGATCTCTGTGATCTTAAGCGAACTGAACGCCACCGCCAACTCCGGGGGGCCCGTGTGGAGCATCTCTCCTTGATATGATTATACTGTAAAAAGTCTGCAGCACATTAATTGCCGCAGACTTCTTTTCTTTTGTAAAATTATTTTTATTCTATTATATCGGCAGCCCGTTAATGAGCCGCCTGATAATAAGAATCCTTTCCGGCAACTCTGGAATTGAACACCTTATCGATATCGATCGTTCGTTTCAATGCCTGCTGAAGCTGACAGCTTAATTCCAGGATCTTCTTCTCTCCAAATTCTTTCGGCTGATACTTGCTCTCACCGTTCAGCCAAGACTTAAGCTTCTCTTTGTCCTCGCCGCCAACCCCGATTAACATCTGAATCTCATGCTTTGCCTCCATGAACCGCTCCAGTTCATCCTGACGCATCTTAATAAGTAACTGCACCGACTCCTGGTCGTTCCTGGACAGGGCATCCGCCATCTCCTTCGTTATCCGCTCAATCTCCACGATGTGTACATAATTCCGCTGTACACGCTTAAGGATCTCTGTAAATAATTCTTCTTTATTTTCCATGTGACTTCTCCTGACTATACAGCAGCAGCCTTTGTACTGGCTTCCTTAAATGCATCCCTAAGCTCCCCTACCAGGGGCTTCAATTCCTGGATCACAGCGCTATTCCTTCCTGCCTGCAGTCTGCTTAGTTCATAAAGAAAAAATTCATACATCCTTCTCAACTCATAACTGATCTCATATTCCATATTCAGCGTCTTGTCGAGATACTGGATAATCTCCTTCGATCTCCGAACTGACTTTTCAAACAAATCGTAGTCTTTACTTTCCAACGCGATCTGCGCCCTTGTGAGACGTTTGATCAGCTCGTCATACAAGAGCAGGAGCATCTCACCGCGGGTCATTGTATTTACAGACTGCATTTTGTACTGTTGATATCCATTCTGATACATATTTTTCCCCTTTTTTGCTCTTAATAGCCGCCAAGCTGGCTCAGATATCCACTCTGACTATTCATCTGGGAGATCAGCGTCTCTAAACTTGTAAACTGTTTAATATAGCGGTCTCTCTCTGACTCCAGTCTATCCTGAAGTCTCGCAATCATCTTCTCGATCTCGCTTAACTGCTTATAGATAGTGTTCTCCGTAACACTCATCGGCGAACTGGTGGATCCAGCCTTCTTAATCAGGATACCCTTGGTCTCCATAGATCCGATCGTCTTAACATACTTATCCATTACATTCCGAAGTTTCGTTGCAAGTCCGTCAGATGTCGGTTTACCATCCGCATTTGTCCCTCCTGCCTTTGATGTAAAGAGCTGCTCTACCTTCTCTGGATTAGTTTCAAGCGCAGCACGAAGTTTCGTCTCATCAATGGATATCTTACCGTTATCTGAATACAGAGTTGATGTAGTAATTCCAATCTCTCTGAACT
>CANDQP010000029.1 GCA_947388185.1 uncultured Dorea sp.
TAATAAGGCTGAAGGAATTAGGGTTCTGTGGATAAATCTGCGGAAACTCAAGAAAAAGTAAAGATTGTGATTTGGGGTAGAAAGTGTATAATATATAATGTGGAGTGTTAGATGGCGTGGGAACGTATGAGTAATATAGGCAGATATCTAAGGATTTTATGTCTAAAAAGTACGAGTCAAAAAAATCGGCGGAAAAATCGAATTATCAGAATATTCTGTGAATTACTTGCAAAAATGAGGCTGGGAAGCCTTATAAACAGAGGGTTTCCGGAGGGTACTGTAGAAATGAGAGAAGCCCGAAGAAGGGCATTGACACATGTACTTGGTCTCTGGCAGCGTTTTAATTTGTGTCGTAGAAATGAGAGAAGCCCGAAGAAGGGCATTGACACATCTTTTGGTATTGCTGTATAATCAGCAGATTTTTGGTAGAAATGAGAGAAGCCCGAAGAAGGGCATTGACACTAGTTTCTGTATGCTTCCCATTCTTCATCATTCGGAGTAGAAATGAGAGAAGCCCGAAGAAGGGCATTGACACATGCCATTATCTAAATCAGACGCATTACCTTTGTCCCGTAGAAATGAGAGAAGCCCGAAGAAGGGCATTGACACTCATTTTTACACCATCCTCTCTTTTAAGCTACACCGTAGAAATGAGAGAAGCCTGAAGAAGGGCATTGACATACTATGATTGCGGTATTACGCGTTGACCGCAAGATTTGTAGAAATGAGAGAAGCCCGAAGAAGGGCATTGATACAGACCCGCAACTCACCGTGCGCTATGAAGTTTTCCGTAGAAATGAGAGAAGCCCGAAGAAGGGCATTGACACTTTTCCAAAAATCTCAAAATGGATTTCGCTACTTCTGTAGAAATGAGAGAAGCCCGAAGAAGGGAATTGACACATTCCAGTCATTGCGTTCCAAAGCATAGAGTGCATTGTAGAAATGAGAGAAGCCCGAAGAAGGGCATTGACACTTTTAATTTTGAAGTTCCAGCAACTCCTCTACTCCGCGTAGAAATGAGAGAAGCCCGAAGAAGGGCATTGACATTTTCTTCCTCTTCCTTTATTGATGGGTAGAAAGAAGGAGTTCTATGAAGAACACTGATACTCTTCGTTCTCGTCTTTGACTTGGCGTCTGGGAGAGTAGAAAAGAGAAAAGAAAGAACAATTAGATTAATATCAGCAGTAATGATGCCGTCAAGAAATTTATTCAAATGTTTGACAATCTTACAACCAAACGAGAGATTGAAAAACTGCTTGCAGGTGAGAAAGAACGTTTGGAGTCTTTTGCTTATGACAGGGTATTTAACACAGCGTGAAAGGGTTGATACAAAGCGATATAAACTTGCGATACCAAATCTGGCAATCCGGGATATTTATCAGACACAGATTATGGAATATTTCAAAGAAAGCGTCAAAAAAAGATCATCATATATATGATGATCTAAAACTTCTTTTCCAAGATAGCGTTTTGCTCCACTCAGATATGCGTATAGCTTTTTTTCTAATATTTCCGTAGATTGGGCAATCAATTTATCCGCAGTTTCTTCTGCCGTGTGAAGTTCTGCCTGGATATCTAACAGGCGGTTTTCAGTCACTTCTTTATAATTTCGCAGCAATGCAATCTTTTCACGTAATAGATTAATATGATGCGGAGATGGTTCCGATATAGCCGTTTTTTCCATCATTTCGGCCGCGGATCCACATGATCAGATCAGATTTTTTATGGACAGGTAATTTCACATTCTGCATCTTTTCGATATATTCATCTAATCTTTTATACATATTGACTGATCCTCCTTACAGTACACCGAATAATAAGTAACCAGCCATATAACTTGCCTGATTTTCCATCTGCGTCGTTGGTCTACACTCCGTTACGATCCGTGCTGAACATGTGCCGCTGGCACATAGCACTGTCAATCGGCGTAGCGCCTACTACGCCTCATTCCTCCGCCTTGCATATGAAAAATCATTCTGCGTTATATGGCTGGGAACTTATTTTAGGTGTACTAGATAATTACCAGATTAAGAAGTAATTGTTATTGATTACATGAATCAGCATAATATGAGAAAAATAAAATTTTTTAACAAAAAAAGCGTCTTGAGAATAAGTGTATATATGATAAAATACACTTATGGATATGTGGAATTAAGGAAGGAAATATACGGCGGTAAGGCAAGAATTATACTGACATAAGAAAGTAAGGTGATACTGATGAACAGAACCTTTAATATAATTGGCACCTGCTATCCGGAGGAGCATTATATGGTAGATATGGAGCGTCGATTGAAAGAGATAGAAAAATTGGTCGATGATAGGAAATATTTTACTATAAACCGGGCGAGGCAGTATGGGAAGACTACTCTTTTGAATCTCATGGTGCAACATCTTTCTTCGAAGTATCTGGTGTTTTCTGTCAGTTTCGAGGGTTTGGGCGGTTCTGCTTTTGAAAAGGAAGCTTTTTTTTGCGGCATGATCTGTAAATTGTTATATGATGCTATACGTTATGATGAAGTTCCGGCAATAGAAGATTCTGTAAAAAATATCATACATGAAGCAGTTCAGGATAATCGTATAGAAGATTTGTTTGCTCTCTCTGCTATGATATCTGAGATATGCAGTGAGGCAAAGCGTCCTGTTGTCCTGATGATCGATGAGGTCGATCAGGCAAGCGGACATAAGGTATTTCTGGATTTTTTGGGTATGCTTAGAAGCAAGTATTTAAAAAGAACAACCCGTCCGGTTTTCCAATCTGTAATACTTGCCGGAGTATATGATATCAAGAATCTGAGACAACGAATTCGAAAGGATGAGGAGCATCAGTACAACAGTCCATGGAATATCGCGGCGGACTTTTGTGTGGATATGAGTTTCACTGAGGCGGATATTGCCGGAATGCTGCAAGATTATGCTGCGGATAGAAATGTGGAGATGGAGATTCATAGTATTGCGGCTGAAATCTACGGGTATACGTCGGGGTATCCGTATCTGGTGTCTAAGATCTGTAAGCTGATCGACGAAAACAGGGGGAATCAGACAGCAACGGACAGTTGGTCTAAAGAGGGCGTTACAGAGGCAGTAAAGGTACTTTTGAAGGAGCCAGGTACGTTGTTTGATGATATGCGGAAGAAGATCACGGATTATCCGGAATTAAGGAAGATAATCTATGCGATTCTTTTCAGGGGAGAGGCGTATCCGTATAATCCGGACAATTTTGCGATTGATATAGGAGCAATGTTCGGTTTTATCGCTGATCAGGACGGACAGGCGGTGATTGCTAACCGGATCTTTGAAACAAGGCTGTATAATCTCTTTTTATCGGAAGAGATGACGAAGAGCATTACGTATCAGACCGGCGAATTGGAAAAAAATCAGTTCATAAAAAATGGAATGCTGGATATGGAACTTGTTTTGAAGAAATTTATACAGCATTTTCATGATGTATATGGAAAGAGTACGGTAAAATTTGTAGAAGAAAATGGGCGACGTATCTTTTTGCTCTATCTGAAACCAATTATTAATGGTGTTGGGAATTATTATATTGAAGCCCAGACAAGGGATCAGACAAGGACAGATGTTATTGTGGATTATATGGGAAAGCAGTTTGTGATCGAGGTTAAGATATGGCGGGGGGATGCATATAACAGAAGAGGAGAAAAACAACTGACAGAGTATCTGGATTATTATCATCTGAATTACGGATATTTATTAAGCTTTAATTTTAATAAGAATAAAAAAGTTGAGATGAAGAAAATAGTTATAGAAGACAGGACAATACTGGAAGTTGTTGTATAGACATTGTGGGCAGTATGGCGGTCATGCGAAGGCGTTGTTACAGGGATTTGCACTGGAGCGGCGCCGTTTTAATTGGATAAAAATTTTTGGAGGATTTGTTGAATACAGCGAAGGATGCGGTGATTGCATTCTATGAATTAGAGTATGGTCTAGGGCATGAAGTTGAATATCTGTGACAATTAGTCGATACGCCCACATCGCCGTTGAACTTTTTTCTAGCACTGGCACGAACCAGACAATCCATTCGTTTGATTTCTGACCGGATGGAGCACTAGACGCTTATCGGTAATCCTTGTAGAGATTGACGCATGATGCTATAATGATTACATGAATATGTCAATACATAACAATCCAGATCAGGAGAGTGAATCAATGAGAAAACAACAGAATTTTCAATGGGAAACCATATCATTAGGTACTTGTTATTACCCGGAGCATTGGGACAGATCTCTATGGGAAGTGGACTTGAAGCGGATGAAGGCGGCCGGGATCGAGACGATCCGTATCGGGGAATTTGCCTGGAGCAAGGTGGAGCCGCGGGAAGGGGAATTCACCTATGAGTTCTTTGATGAGTTCCTTAATGTAGTCAGAGCAGCAGATATGAAGGTGATATTTGGTACGCCGACGGCAACGCCTCCTGCCTGGCTGACTGAGAAGTATCCGGAAGTGCTCAACTGCCGGATGGACGGGGTGAAGTTCCGGCACGGCATGCGCAGGCACTATAATTATAATTCACCGGTTTATCAGGAATTGAGCGCCCGTATCGTAGAGAAATTTGCAGGACATTATGCAGCACATCCCAATGTGATCGGCTGGCAGATCGATAATGAGATCAACTGCGAGGTGGATGTATTCTATTCGGAGAGCGATACGGCTGCGTTCCGTAAATATCTGCAAGGGAAATACGGTACACTGGAGAATCTGAACCGAGAGTTAGGAATGATATTCTGGAATCAGGAGTACACGAGCTGGGATGAGGTCTATGTGCCGCGCACGACCATTCATAATACCTCGAATCCTCACCTGACTCTGGATTATTACCGGTTTGTATCGGAGAGCGCGATTGCATTCTGCAAGATGCAGAGCGATATTATCAGGAAATATAAGAAGCCGGGAGATTTTATCACGACGAACGGTATGTTTGATCATCTTGATAACCACAGACTGATGGATGAAGCGCTGGATGTATATACTTATGATTCTTATCCGAATTTTGCATATTGTCTTTCGGAGGATCCGGCACATAACCGTGATTTGAATGATAGGAAATGGAGTAACCATCTGTCCAGGGTTCGGTCAGTCTGCCCGCATTTTGGAATCATGGAACAGCAGTCAGGGGCAAATGGGTGGAACACCCGAATGGAGGCGCCGGCGCCGAAGCCGGGGCAGATGATGCTCTGGGCGCTGCAGAGTATTGCCCATGGAGCAGATTATATCAGTTTCTTTCGGTGGCGTACCTGTACAGTGGGAACAGAGATCTACTGGCACGGTATCTTGGATTATGATAACCGAGATAACCGCAAGCTTCGGGAAGTGAGGGAGCTTCATGAACGTGTGTGTGCGCTCCGTGATCTTACAGGCGCCGCATATCGGGCGAGCTTTGGTGTGTTGGAGGATTATGACAATCTATGGGATGCGGATGTGGACGTATGGCACAGGCGGGTAGAGAAGGCAAGCAAGAAAGAGATTTTCGCAGCGTCTCAATTGAGTCATACACCAATGGATTATGTGCTGCTGACGGACGACACGGAGTATGGGGATTTGAAGGATTATCCGGTGCTGTTCTATCCTCACGGACTGATTCTGACGGAGCGAAGAGCGAAGCTTCTAAGAGATTATGTAGAGAAGGGCGGATGTCTCATTATCGGCGCCCGCACAGGGCAGAAGGAGGAGCACGGAAGATGTGTGATGATGCCGATGCCGGGGGAACTTGCACAGCTTAGCGGTACGTCCGTGGAAGAATTTACCTTTGTCGGAGCTATGGACGGACAGGTATGTATGGAGTGGAACGGCAAGAAGCTTGATACAGGCATCTTCAATGATATCCTGGAGACGGAAAAGGAGGATGTGAAGGTGTTGGCTTGTTTTGCGTCCAACTATTATGAAGGAAAGCCGGCGCTGACGGAACGTGCGGTCGGAGCGGGAAGGGTGATTCATTTTGGAGGAACGTTTACCAGAGACACCGTGCAGGCATTGCTTAGCTATCTGGAGATTTTGGAGCCATACAGAGCACAGCTCGAACTTCCGGAAGAATGTGAATTGTGCGTCAGAGAGAAGAATGGGAAACAGTATATTTTCATATTGAATTATTCACCTGAGGAGCAAGAGTTTCGGGTAAAGCAGGAGATGAAAGACATGTTTTCAGGAGAGAAAATATGCGGCGCCGTCAGATTGACAGGGTATCATGTCTTATGCCTTGAGTCAGTTACCACATTGTAAGTAATGCAGAAGGTAGATTCCATGCAGAAAATATTAATCGTAGAAGACGACAGAGAGCTTAACATGGCTCTCTGTTATGCAATAGAGAAGAATAAATACACGGCAGTCCAAGCATCTTCCGTCAGAGAAGCCAGGGAAATATACAGAAAAGAAGAAGTGCGGCTGATCATACTGGATATCAATCTCCCGGACGGAGACGGATTCGGCTTCTGCCGATGGGTGAAGGAACAGAAGAATACTCCTGTATTATTCCTGACAGCACGGGATATGGAGGAGGACGTATTGGAAGGATATGATCTGGGCGCGGAGGACTACGTGATCAAGCCATTTTCCATGAAAATACTTCTCAGGAAAATAGACGTGATCTTGAAACGTGTGAAAAATGATGACGACAGCATTTTTGACGACGGTAATCTGAAGATTGACTTAAATCGGGCGAAGGTATTTATTCTCGGAGAGGAGTGCAGCGTCACGCCCACCGAGCTGCGTCTTCTGAGGGAGTTCGTACTGAATAAGGAACGGCTTCTCACCTACAGCATTCTCCTGGACCGATTGTGGGAGAACGGAGGTCAGTTGATGGACAAGCACGCATTGGCGGTGAATGTCAACCGTCTCAGGGGGAAGATCGAAGATGAGAAGCACAAGTATATTTCAAATGTATACGGGATGGGATATCAATGGATTGGTCAGTGATCGTTGCGGTGTCAGCCGCAGGAGCGGCGGTTGCTGCCGTGTGGAGGATGTACCGGCTTAATAGGGATGTTTATAGGTTTGAAGAGAAGGTTGAGAATGCGCTTGACGATATCATATCCGGGAATGGTATATCGGAAGGAGGGGAAGATATCGCAGATTCTCTCTGGGGCAAATGCGGGGAAAAGCTCTGGCGGGTGAATCGTATCTGGACGAAGAAGGAAGAGGCGGGAAGACGTGAGAAGGAACTGATGAAGGAGCTGATCTCTGATATTTCCCATCAGACTAAGACGCCTATTGCCAATATGAAGCTGTATCTGGAATTCTTGCAGGAAGAAGAACTCTCAGGGAAGGGGCGGGAATTCCTTGGCCATCTGGAAGGACAGACGGAGAAGCTGGATTTTCTCTTGCAGAGTATGGTTAAGATGTCCAGGCTGGAGACGGGAATGATTCATATCCGGCAGCAGGAGGCGAAGCTGTACGAGACGATAGCAGGAGCGGTGGGAGAGATCGTGCCCTTCGCGGCGAAGAAGGGGATAGAGCTGTCCGTAGACTGCGACGAAGATCTTATGGTAAGGCATGACAGGAAGTGGACGGAGGAAGCAGTCTTCAATGTGTTGGATAATGCGGTAAAATATACGGAATCCGGCGGAAGTATCCATGTTGCGGTGAAGTGTCAGGAGGTATTTGCGAAGATCAGTGTACGCGATACGGGAAAGGGGATCGCGCCTGAACGTCAGGCGGAGATCTTTACACGTTTTTACAGGGAGCCGGAGATCCATGATGAGAGCGGCATCGGTATCGGGTTATATCTGGCAAGGAAGATCCTGGAATTGCAGAATGGGTATATCGAGGTGTGGTCACAGGAGGGCGAAGGTTCGGAGTTCGATCTGTATTTGCCTAATTGAATTAATCAAAAAGGAGTTTCCTTGCAACTGCTGAAAAGGTTGGATATAATGGAGAAGAGATAGGGAGTGTGAAGTGCTATGAATATTTATGTGAATCCTGGAAACGCAGCCTTTAGAAGAGCCTTGAATTCAGATATATATGTTGATAAAACGGATTTGATCGCTGTTGCCAACAGCAGGATCAATAAAACAAATTGTTATATGTGTGTCAGCCGTCCTCGTCGTTTTGGAAAATCCATGGCGGCAGATATGCTTGCAGCCTATTATAGTAAGGGCTGTGATTCGGCAGGTTTGTTTTCCGGGAAAAAGGCAGAAAAAGAAGAGTCTTATTGCATGCATTTAAACCGGCATAATGTAATACGGCTGGATATTCAGCGTTTTTTGGAATCAGAGAGAGATTTGGATGGTTTTATCAAAGAGATTGAGATCAGGGTAATAGCAGAACTGATGGAAGGATTTTCAGATTGTAAGGGAATACCTTCGGACGGCAGATTAAAAGTAGTGCTTGATCAGATATTTAATCAGACCGGAAGCGGGTTTATCTTTATTATTGATGAGTGGGATTGCGTGTTCCGTATTGCAAAAGAGAGAAAGGATATACAGAAGGAATATTTGGACTTCCTAAGAGGGCTTTTTAAAGGTTCCGACTATGTAGAACTGGCATATATGACGGGGATTCTGCCAATCAAGAAGTATGGGGATCACTCTGCGATCAATATATTCAGGGAATTTTCCATGCTTAGCCCTAAGGGACTTGCACGATATTTTGGTTTTACAGAAGAGGAAGTAAAGGCGCTCTGTGACCAATATCATGTAGACTATGATGAAACGAAAAAATGGTACGATGGCTACAGGCTTGGAAAGCTGCATATATATAATCCGCAGGCGGTAATGGAATTGATAGAGAGCGGGCAGTTCGGCAGCTATTGGACTGGAACAGAGACCTATGAAGCATTGAAAACATACATTGATCGGGATTTTGATGGTTTGAAGCAGGCAATCATCGAAATGCTTGGTAATGCGCATTGTAAAATCGATCCGTCTACGTCAAGGAACGATATGGTTACATTTAAAACAAAGGATGATATACTGACACTTTTGGTTCATCTTGGCTATCTGGCATTTGATGAGACAAAAGAGGAGGCTTTTATTCCCAATCTGGAGATTAGTCAGGAATTTATGAGGGCGGTCAAGGTTGGAGGTTGGGATGGGCTTATGGATGCAATAGAGTCTTCGGAGAGACTTATTCAAAGTACATGGGAACTGGATGGGAAAGCGGTGGCAGACGGAGTGGCTATGATTCATAATAAGACGGCATCGCTTTTGAAATATAATAATGAAAATTCTCTTGTATGTACAGTTCTGATCGCATATTACAGTTC
Source organism: uncultured Dorea sp. (assembly GCA_947388185.1). Lineage (GTDB taxonomy): Bacteria > Bacillota > Clostridia > Lachnospirales > Lachnospiraceae > Sporofaciens. The sequence goes on from CANDQP010000029.1 coordinate 9,218, forward strand.
CAAATTATACTATATGGATCCTATAATGGAATTGCCGACAGGTAAAGGGCTGGCTGATGTTGTCTATCTTCCGAGGCGGGATGCTGACAGGCCGGCATTAATTATAGAATTAAAATGGAATAAGTCAGCACAGGGTGCGATTGATCAGATTAAGAAAAAGCAATACGCGTCATGGATTGAGGAATATACAGGTGATATTCTTTTAATAGGAATTAATTATCATGTTAAGACAAAGAATCATGAATGTATTATCGAGAGATATACAAAGGGCTGATGTATTAAAAAAACACCGGGTATTATAAAAATCACAGTTTCGTGATAATCCTGCATTGTGACAGCTTTGTGATTTTTGTCTGATAAGATGGTACTATGTTCAGCAGATAGCAGGTGACAGGCTGGATATGGTACTATTTTTTTGGCGGAGAGGAGCAAAGGTATGGAATCAAATATGGTAGAGACAAGAGGGTTAAAAAAATACTACAGGCTGGGCGACAATGTGGTCAAGGCATTGGACGGTGTGGATTTTGCGGTCAGAGAGCAGGAATTCGTTGCGGTCATCGGAAGGTCGGGAAGCGGTAAGAGCACGCTTCTTCATATGGTGGGCGGCCTGGATACGCCTACGGAAGGCGAGGTATATGTGGCGGGGAGAGACCTGTCCGGCATGACGAAGGAGGAGCTTGCGGTGTTCAGGAGGAGGAAGGTGGGATTCATTTTCCAGAATTATAATCTGGTGCCGGATCTGAATATCTATGAAAATGTGGTTCTTCCCATAGAGTTGGACGGAAAGAGGGTGGACCGGGAATTCGTGGAAGAGATTCTGGAGGTGCTGAAGCTTACGGAGAAGAGGGAAGCATTTCCGGGCAATCTGTCCGGCGGCCAGCAACAGAGAGCGGCTATTGCAAGGGCGCTTGCATCGAAGCCCGCCATCATCCTTGCGGATGAGCCTACAGGGAATCTGGATACGGCGTCCGGCCATGATGTAATGGGATTATTGAAGGTGGTGGCGAAGCAGTTTCAGCAGACGGTCGTTCTGATCACCCATGATCAGGATATCGCCCAGATGGCAGACCGGATCGTGTGCATCGAAGACGGGCAGATCAGAAAGGGGCGTGGTCTTCATGCTTAAGAATAACAATACACAGGTTTTAAAACGGATGGCGGGACGGTCGCTTAAGAGCAGCCGGCGTCAGAGTGCGACGATGATCCTGGCGGTTCTGTTGTCAGCCTTCATGCTGTTCAGTGTATTTACGGTGGGGATGACGTATTTCAAGATGCAGAGACTGCAGAATATCCGCCTGGGCGGCGGGGAATACGATGCGATCATGTACGGTGTGACGGATGAGCAGCTAAGCACATGCAGGGAGAACCCGGATATCCTGAGATTCGGGGTGCATGCCTTGTCAGGCTATATTGATGAGACGGAATATGACAATACTCCGGAGGTGATGCTCATATGGGCGGATGAGACCTGTTGGAATGAGATCATGGCTCCGGCGAGGGAACGGGTAGAGGGGCGTTATCCGGTGGAAGAGGACGAGGTCATGGTGACAGAATATGCCCTGGAAAAATGCGGATTCCATGGACTGAACGTGGGCGATACGTTCACGGCTGTCTATGGAGCCGGGGCTGTCAAATGTGAGAAGACCTTCCGGATATCGGGAATCTGGGAAGGCTTCGGAGAAAAAAGTGCTTTCTATGTGTCGGAGAAATTCTATGAGCAGACGGGGTTGGATCCGGCAGATGTGGCTTCCGGAAGATTTCTGATCGATTTCCGGCAGACATTGATCTCCCAGGAGGAGCAGGATACATTCATAGATTCCATGAAACTGGGCAAGCAGCAGAGATTATTTTTTACGGCTGATTCTGCGTTCTCCATACAGATTTTGACCGGGATTGCAGGGCTTGCGCTGGTAACCTGTCTGTGTGCGTATCTTCTGATCTACAATATCATGTATCTGTCGGTAGCGGGAAATATCCGTTATTATGGGCTGCTGCAGACGATAGGGATGACGGGGCGGCAGATCTGCGGGCTGATCAGAAGGCAGATGTTCCTGATCGGGGGAATTGGTTTGGCGGGCGGCGTGCTCTTGGGAAGCGGTGTATCATTTCTTGTAGTTCCGTCCGTGGTAAAGTCACTGGGAATCCATATGGGTAAGGGCGGAGAGATTGCGGTGTCATTCCACCCACTGATCTTATTGCTGACCTTGTTGCTGACGGGAATAACCGTCTGTATTGCCGGCAGAAAACCGGCAAAGACCGCGGTCATGTGTTCTCCGATGGAAGCGTTAGGATTTCGGCCGTCGGCGGATGTGAAAAGGAGAGGACGGCTTGGCGGCAGCAGACACCTTGAAAGGAAGGGGCATGTAAGCTCGTCCGCGAGGATCTGGCGCATGGCGAAAGAGCAGATCACGAAGGATAAGAGGAAGGCCGGGATCGTGATGTTGTCCCTGGCGGCGGGAATGTCGGTGTTCCTGTGTATAACGACGATTCTGACTTCGCAGGCAAGGAGAGAGTATAATTATAATTTCCGGGATTTTGATATGGTGGTGAAAAACGGTACGATGAGGAAGGAGGAGCAGGAGAAGCGTGTCCAGATCTTCGATCAGACGGTGCTTGACAGATTAGATGCTGTCGAAGGAGTGTCCGAGACGGCGCCTCTTTGTTACGCAGAGATCACCGTACCCTGGGAGCCTGAATTTGCCGATATGTGGATGCGGGAATTCTACGAGACCTGGATGAACATCCCCTATGAAGACGAGGTGGAAGAATATAAGGAGTTCCCGGAGAACTTCGGGTCATCGTTGGTAGGGATCAGTAAGGCTGATTTTGAAGCGTTGAATGCAGTGTCCGAGGAGCCGGTGGATGAAGCAGAATTCCTTAGCGGCAAGACCTGTCTGCTGTATCGCAATGGCCTGGAGCTTAAGAACAGTGATGTGACAGGGAAATCCGTCACCTGTGCGGCGTACGGAGACAGGGCGCATACGCGGACCTTTGATATCGGAGGCTTGGTTGATGTGAACGACTATACGGCGCTGCTGGGATATCCCCCGACTATCATTGTCAGTGAAAATGTGGTGAAGGAATTTGCAGATGAACCGATCATATATAAGATAGGTATCCGATACCGGGAAGAGTATGACGCGAAGACAGAAGCCGCAATCCTTTCCGTATTGGATGCAGACCCTCACGGCAAGGATTATTCCTATGAATCCAGAATTGAGATGAAGAGAGAAGTAGAGAAGGCTCAGGGCAATATGATGGAGATCGGGATCGGAATCGCGCTGATCCTTGCGCTGATCGGAATTATGAATTATGTCAATACATTTGTCGGAAATATCCGGAGCAGGCGTGTGGAGATTGCCGTGCTTGAGAGTATCGGAATGACGGGCAGGCAGGTGAAGAAGATGCTGATCCTCGAGGGACTTCTGTATGCAGGCGGGGCCTGGGTGATTACGGGAATTGCGGGGACGGCGGTAACTTACAAGATCTATCAGTCAATGAACTATGCAGGAACAGGCTTTGTGATACCGGCGGTACCTTGTGTGTGCGCAGCGGTGATCTCGGTTCTGATCTGTGTCAGCGTGCCGGCGGCGGCTTACCGCGATATCGAGAGGAAAGGGATTGTGGAGTATATTAAGACGGCATCCCTTTAGAACAAAGAATCCCGTCTGGGAATCGAGGCATTAAGCCGCCTGATTCCTGCGGGATTCTTCTTTCGTGTATTGTTTGATAAGGCGAAGTATCACTTATCCCTTCAGCCGGAATCTTCCCACCAGATCCTTCATAAGCTGGGACTGGCTTGACAGCTCTTCGCTGGCTGCCGCGCTCTCCTGTGCGGTAGCGGAATTGGTCTGCACTACGCTGGAGATCTGGTCGATTCCCATGGTGATCTGTGCAATAGCCTCTGCCTGGTTGTTGCTGGCCTCGGAGATCTGACTGATGATATTGGTAACCTCCTCGACTCCTTTTACGGTCTGGAGTAATGATTGTGCGGTCTCATCGGCGATCAGGGTTCCGTTCTCTACTGCTCTTAAGGAATTCTCGATCAGAGCAGAAGTATTCTTGGAGGCTTCCGCACTCTTACCGGCCAGATTGCGCACTTCATCGGCTACTACTGCGAAGCCTTTGCCGGCAGTTCCGGCACGCGCTGCCTCGACGGCGGCATTCAATGCGAGGATATTGGTCTGGAATGCGATATCTTCGATGGTCTTGATGATCTTGCCGATCTCATCTGAGCAACTGCTGATATCGTTCATCGCCTGGATCATCTCCTGCATCTTCTGGTTGCTCATATTCATCTCATTGCCGACCGTACCGGCCATCTCATTAGCCTGGCGCGCATTCTCCGCATTCTCCTTAACTCTTGTAGATATCTCGTTGATAGTGGCCGCAAGCTCTTCCACGGAGCTTGCCTGTTCAGTGGCGCCCTGGGAGAGCGCCTGGGCTCCGCTTGATACCTGGTCGGAGCCGCTTGCCACCTGGGCCGAGCTCTCGCTGATCTGCAGGATCGTGTGGTTGAGCTTCTCGGCAATTGCACGGAAAGAGGTCAGAAGAGGCCGGAAGCCTCCGGTATATTCCGTCTCACAGGTGGAATCCACCGTAAAATCACCGGTAGCCATCTGAGCCAGAAACTTGTTCTCATCATTTATGATCATCTGAAGCTTCCTGATCAACTCACGTACCTGATCGGACAGTACGCCAAGCTCATCCTTGGAAGTATAAGAAATATCTATATCCAGATCGCCCTGCGCCATCCTGGAAGCGGCTTTCTCGATCTCGAAGATCGGAAGCTTGATTCCGCGGATGATCACGAAGGAGAAGAAGACTCCGATCAGGATAATGAGTATAATGATGCACGCCTGGAAGATGACAGCATTCCGGTATAGCTTCTCGCTTGACAGTGTCTCTTCCTCGCTTCCGTTCAGATTATAGGTGACGATATCGTTAAACGCGCTGTTCAGAGAGTTGTAGAGTTCTCCGCAATCTCCTTCCAGAATAGCGCGCGCCTCGGCTGTTTTGCCCTGCTTGGCCAAAGTAATAAGCTTGTCGTCGGTCTGGCTGTACTGAGTCCATAATCCCATGGCAGTATCGTAGAACTGCTGCTCTTCCTCGTCGATCATTCCTTCATATTTGGCAAGAAGCGCGTCCATCTCGCTCTTTTCTTTCTCAAGATATTCAAGGCTTGATTTCTCGACTTCATCGGAAATAGCGGTGAGATACCCCAGCTCGTTGAGCCGGATATTGGAAAGTGTGGCGGTCATATCTCTTGCCGCGTCTACGCTGGGAAGCCAGCTCGTTGAGATATCGCTGGTCTTCTCGTTTAGTTTTCCCATCAGATTAAAAGACATGCCTCCGATGATGAGCATACCGATCAGCGCAACGCCTACGAGAATGTAGAGCTTGAAACTGATCTTAAGATTTCGAATTCGCTTTATCATGTCAAATGTCTCCTTTCAATTTCATAGCTTCTTATGTATGTGACATTAAAACGAAACTTTATACATATATCGGCAGAAAAAAGCGAAATCTTAAGCTGTACACATAATATAGAATCAGGTATTATTAAAGCGGAGAATTACCGTTCGGGGGTATATCCTATGAAATCTTTTTGAGAGAGGGGAATAGCAGTGATCAAGCTTAGAGAGATATTGTCCATGCCGGTGTTCCGGAACTTCCGTGTGGTTGCCGGGGAAGGCGGGATAGACAGAGAAGTGGGGACTGTCAGTGTGATGGACGCCCCGGATATATACAAATGGATGAAAGGCGGAGAATTCCTGATCACCACGGGATATGCGGTGAAGGACAGCCCGGAGTACATCCGGTCGCTGATCATCAACCTGGATAAGGGCGGCGCGGCAGCCTTGGGCGTCAAATTCGACCGCTTTATCCATGAGTTTCCGGCGGATGCCCTTGATGCGGCGGATGAGCTGAACTTTCCGATCGTATCGATTCCTTATGAATTCGCATTTACAGATGTGATCAATCCTGTGCTGTGGGAGGTTGTAGACAAGCAGGCGAGGAAATTGCTTTACTCTGAGAGTATTCATGAGGCGTTTACCAGGATGGTGCTCAAGGACGAAGAGATACCGGCGATCCTTGCATTCTTAAGAAAGCACATTCACAGGGAGACAGCATTTATAGATCCGCGTTTCTCCAAAGTGTATTTTGCTTCGGAGACGGATGAGGACAGCAGTATCTGTCAGGAGTGGAAACAGTGGGATGTGGACGCGGGCAATAGGAAGGAGCGGACAGAAGGATATGATTTTTACAGGATGCATATCAATGAAGAGGAGTATGGGCATATTATCTTAGGAGAGCGGCTTGAGGGCTTTGATGAGTTCTTTCAGGATTATTACCAGATTGCGATCGAGCAGGCGGGGATCATCCTGACGCTTAAGATCCAGAAGCAGATGGCGACGGCGCAGATAGAGACAGAGTACAGGGAACAATTTGTCCAGGATATTCTGACGGGGAATATCAAATCAAAGGAGGAGATCATCAACCGCGGCAGGATCTACAACTGGGATTTTCATTTCGGAGGTATTGCAGTCGTCGTTGATATTGACCGTTTTAAGGAGCAATACCTGCAGGAACTTGACAGGGAGAGGATTCGCAGGCTTGACGAGATCATGAGGCGGATCTTGAATATCAGTAAGCGGATCGTTAAGAAGGAGTTTCCGCAATATGTGTACAGCAGGATGAGTGACCAGATTGCATTTGTGATCTCGGAGACTTATAGTAAGAGAAGCAGATTCATGGAGAGGATCAAGAATGTTTTTGAAGAAGTGAAGGAAGAGATTCAACGTGCATCGGCATTTACGGCGACGATCGGCGTAGGCAATTACAAGAAGGATATCGCGCAGATCCATGACAGCTGGGAGGAGGCGAAGAAGTCGGTCGTCATCTCAAGGAATATGCTGCGGGAAGATGTGATATCGGTCTACGACGAGCTGGGGGTGTATAAGCTGCTGTCATTGGTCAGTGCCAGTGAGGAGGCCAAAGAGTTCCAGCATCTGTATGTCCAGAGGATCAAGGCGTATGATCTGCAGCACCACACGGAGCTTCTGGAAACGGCGATGGTTCTGGCAGCCTGCGGATGGAATCTGAAAGAGGCGTCTGAGAAGCTGTATATCCATTATAATTCGATGAAATACCGTTATCGGAAGATCTGCCAGATATTGGAAATGAATCTCCAGGAACAGGAACAAAGGCTGAACCTGGAGCTTGCGCTGAAGCTGTACCAGATCCGTGCTCTTTCATAGAGATCCGCGCTCCTGGCCGCGCGAGTCCTGGTCAGAAAGAGATTGTACTTGCAGGACAATAAAAGGGCGAAGGTCTAGTACTATATGGATGATGATATTATAGAACGGCGCTGATATAATGAACTGGACATGTAACGGTAGTTTAATGTACTGGTTCGAAAAGGAGGTACGGATATGTACAAGAACAAGGTCGGATTTATGGACGGCGTAATGGCGACGGTAAAGGGGAATGTGATGAAGGATACGATTGGGGACATCGCTGCAAGCGGCCGCCTGATTCTTAAGGGAGGACATGTGGTGGATCCAAAGAATCAGGTCGATACGGTAACGGATATCCTGATCGGCAATGGAGTGGTCTGTCAGGTTGGCGACGATATTCAGGCTGAGAGCGGAGACAGGATCATTGATTGTGAGGGGTTATTGGTCATGCCGGGTCTGATCGATATGCATCTTCACCTGGGAGACCTGTTCGAGGTGAGCACGAACCCGATCTTCTGTGCGGCAGAGGACGGCGTGACGATGGGGTTATCACCGGGGGCAGGCAATACATTTATGGCGCCGTCTCTTCTGGGGGCAGAGGTGGACCATGGTGTGCCGATCAATCTTGGCGTCTATCTCGGGGCGGTCAATGTCCTTGGAACACGGTTGTCGGTGGAAGAATTGATCAAGATGTTCAGAGGCGAGATGGATGCAGATACGCTGTCTGTGAAGATGAGCCGGAACGGGATCACCATTACCACGGCTCCGCTGACGGTAGGGATCAAGGATCATATGGGACATTTTATCATGCCGGATGAGAATATTGAGAAGATCTTCGAGATCACGTCCAAGGCTGATCTGATCTATATGTCGCATACGCAGGATCCGGAGCATGCAGAGCGGTTGGTAAGCCTGTCGAAGGGGCGCCCGCTTCACCTGGCCCATGCGCCGGCGGCGGGATGCGGTACTCATATGGATGCGGCGGAAGGAATGAGAAGGGTTATTGATTTGGTTGACGGAGAGAATATCACAGCGGAATTCGTAACTACCATGCTGCGTGCGGGACATGGGAGCAGGGAAGGTCTTAAGCTTCCGGCCCAGTCCCAGAAACTGGCATACGATGCCTTAAGCTCCGGTAAGGTCAATATATTGATCTCCGACGGGCAGAATCAGGCGACGATGAAGGGATTCGGCGATACGAGGGACAACATTCCGGCAATCCTTGAACTTGCGGATATGGGTGTGCTGACGCTTAGTCAGTCCATCGCGGCCATGACCTGCAATCCGGCCGGACTGATCGCTAAGAGAACGGCGAACAACTGGTGGACAGAGAAGACAGGACATCTTGGCGCGGGCGCTCTGGCGAATGTGACCATCGTCGACGAGGCGGACAAGCTTGCTACCTACACGATCGTGAATGGGGAGATCGTGTCGTTTGAGAACCGCGCGGTGAGAAGAAACTGCGGAGCCGGCGGATGGGTCAGCAAGTTTGGTATGGTCAGGAAGACCGGAGTCGGGGAGCTTGTGATGTTCTCGTATAAGTAGGTGATGCATTGGAGGAAGAGAATTGAGAGAGGAAACGGGATACAGACCAACGATAGAAGAGTGTCGGGAAGTGTTAGAAAGGCTGGTGAGGGTAGATACCTGCCAGCCGGAGGGCAATGAAGGGGAGATTGCCGGCTTGATCATGGAGATGCTTCCTTCCGGACTTGAGTGCCATAAGCTTGAGCATACGGCCCGGAGAGCATCTCTGGTCGTGAAGGTGGAAGGGGAGATTGGGGAAGGCGGATTGGCGCTGATCGGGCATCTGGATACGGTGGCTTGCAGTGAACAGGACGGCTGGGCCTATCCGCCGCATCAGGCAGAGGTAAAAGGGGATATCTTGTACGGACGCGGAGCCGCCGATATGAAGGGCGGCGTCGCCGCGATGATCCTGACTCTGAGGCAGATCGTCCGCAGCGGGAAGAAGCCTTCAAAGCCGGTATATTTCTGCTTTACCGCGGACGAAGAGAGCAGGGGGATGGGGATCTGTGCCATCGTAGAAGAGAAATATCTGGACCAGGTGGAGGAGGTTATCATCTGCGAGCCTTCCGATGAGAAGATAGGTATCTGCGAGAAAGGGGCGTTATGGCTGCAAACAGCTGTTCGCGGCAGGTCTTCCCATGCGTCGCGGCCGGAGCTTGGGGTAAATGCGGTAGAGTATGGAATCTGCTTTGTGGAGAAGCTTAAAAGAGCGGTGGAAGGGAAGGAGAGCCATGCCATCCTGGGGCATAACACGGTGTCCGTCACAAGATTCCACGGGGGGATCATGACGAACATTATCCCGTCCAGCGCCGAGATCGAACTGGATATACGCACGGTTCCCGGTACTTCCCATGATGAGATCATACGCAGGGCAGAAGAGATCTGCAAGGAGATCATGGATATGGATCCGGCGGTACATATGGAGACAGAGGTTCTGAACAACAGGCCAGCCCTTGAGACGCCAGAGGACAGTCCATTTGTACGGTGTATCATGGAGAAGGCGGAACGTGCCGGTATCTCCACAGAGCCAAAGGGGTTGTATTTCTATACAGATGCTTCACAGATGATGACCGGAAGACAGATTCCCTTTGTCATAGCAGGTCCGGGAGATGATGCGATGGCGCATTGCGTCAATGAGCATATTTCTCTTTCGAGCGTTGCGAGGTATACCGAGTTGTACAGCAGTTATATAGGAGGAAGATAAATGAGTGAGACGGGAAATGTACATAGTAAAGGCAGGCAGACGGGATCCATTGCCGGATTTGCGGTGTGTATTGTAATTGGTTTTGTGTTTTATTTTGGCCTGACGGCTCTTAGCGGAACGAATCAGACGTTGGACTATAATCATCTGATCGACGGGATCCTGGATTCTTTCCCGAAGCAGATGGCGTGGTTTTTTATGAATTTTACGGAGGCGCAGTTCTATGCAAGTGTATTTGCGGGAATTGGCCTGATTCTCGGAGGCTTTGCGGCGTGGATACTGGCGCTTAAGAATTCTAGGTTTGCCGGATTCGATATCTGTTACGGGAGCAGCACCATGTTCCCGTGGGTATTGGCATCCCAGGTGCTTTCTCTTGCACTGGCACTCTTCGTATTCCGCTATATCGGAGGCTTTGCCGATCCGCAGGTGACGTGGCTGAATACATTTATCACGGTTGTAGGCGCTCCGCCGGCTGTGATGCTCCTGTACGGGCCAAGCATCTCAGCGCTGCTTACGGCGTCGGTCCTTGGCGGGCTGATCTGTGCGCCGACAGCCATCTGGATTGGGAACGCCATCGTTACGCCGCTGAATCTTCCGGGCGTTGTGGCGAATGTATCAACGATGGCGGTCACCGGTATCATCGTGTGTATGGTATGTAAGATCCTGCCGTTTGTGAAGAAGGCCGAGATCAGGCCGCACAGAAACAGCAGCGTCAATGAGGATGTCTACAGTACGGCATGGTTTGTCAGAAGGGTTCTGGCGGATTTCTCAGAAGCGCCCTTTTATGGAAATGAAGTTGCGTCGATCTTCTTACTGGCGGGTGTGACGATTAACACGATCATCTGCGGGACACACGGAGCATACGGCTCGGGAGCTGTTCCGGCGATCCTGCTGTCTCAGTTCGTGGGCGCGGCGGTCGGAGTATTTCTCTATGTGGATAAGTTTGCAGACGGAGGATGGTATGCGACCTATGTACCGGTAGTAAGCGTAGGACCGGCGTGTGTGCTGTTCTTTGGAGCGACCGTTCCGGTTGCCCTGTTCGCGGGAGTGCTTGGCGGCATCATGGGCGGCCCTGTGGCGCAGTATTTCTCGGAGAAGCTGCCGGAGGGCGTGCACGGAACGGTGGCGAATGTTACGTCGATGACGGTCTGCACCGTCATTACGGCGGTGGTGATGGGTGCGCTGCCCTGGTTTTAGAATAATAAATGATTCAATGGGGACGCAGTAAAATGCAATTTTACTGCGTCCCCATTTGACTAAAATCTCTGACTAGAATCCCAGATTCCGTCCCTTCTCCATATTCGTAAGCTGGCGTTCGCCTTCGTCCGCGATCATGCGGAAGTCCTGGATCGTCTGTGCCATCTGCGGCAGCGCCTTCGCTTTGTAGGTGCTGATATCATCCAGTGCGGATAAGGTGTCCGCGAATGCCTGTTTCAGAGTGTCCGGAGAAATGCTGGCTTCCACCGCTTCTCTCTGAATGGCTGTTCCCTGTTCCTTGAGCATCCTTGAGGTGGCGCTGATCATATTGTTCGTCGTCTCGTTGAGTATCTGCACCTTCTCAAGGACGATCTTCTGATTATACAGTGCGCCGGCTACCGTGACAGCCACACGGAGTGCGGCGACGGTCACTGTCTGAGCGCGGTCGACTGCGCGGATCAGTTCCAGGTTATTCTTGCGGATTACTTCCATGGCGATGATCCCCTGCTGATTCACTACCAGTAACTGCTGGAAATCCATAAGCCGTTGTCTGAGCGGGAAGATGATCTCTTCTTCCACGAACTTGATACGTTCTTCGGACTCGCCGGAGATCCTGGCATTTTCTGCGGCATTGGCAAGGTAGCTGTCAAGCTGCGTGCCCAGCTCGATCTTCTGGGTCAATTGCTTCGTCAGGTCGCGCATGGCAGCCTGTTCGATCTCCAGGGTGGTGTTGTCGTTCTTGAGAGTTGTCCGTCCCTTCTCCAATGTCTTCACGATCCCCGCGATCTCGGCGTCAGCCGTCTTAAAACGCTCGAAATACCGCCGTATAGGGTTGAACACCTTCCCAAGAACCCCGGTCTTGGTGAAGTCCAGACCAGACGGGTCCAGATCTCTCATCTTGATCGAAAGTTCTTCTAAGCCCCTGGCAACTTCGCCGGATTCTCCTCCTGCTTTGCCGAATTCTCCCATCCGTTTCTGGAGAATGCTGTTCTTGGCCTGGGACTGCCGTACGATATCTGCCCCAAAGGTCTCCACCACCTGAACGAATTCCCGGCGTTCGGCCAGTGAATCAAGGTCTACTGCCATGATCTGGTCGGCCTTGTCCTTGACAGCGCCGGCAATGACGGTCTTCACTTCCTTCGGCGGTTCTAACTCTGCGGCGACTTCCTTCTTGATCTCTTCGGTATTTGGTAAATCCAGTGTAAATCCGCTCATATATTTTACTCCTTATATTTATGAATTGTGACAGCTAGCGTTACATGCTTGCGTTAAATAGTGTCTTAAGCTGGTATACGACGTCGTCGGTGGATGCGTCGATGCTTGCGGCCTCATTCACAGAGCTGATGCTCTGCAGCGCGGACAGATCGGCATTGTAGCCGATGGTGTATACGGGTATTTTCAGGCCGCTTAGGATATCCCGGACATCGTTCAGATTATAGCCGACATTGGTCTCTCCGTCGCTTAGGACGAACAGCATCGGCTTCGCGTCAGGATATTCGTCCATCATACCGCGTATCATGTTAAGCGCCACACAGATCGCGTCGAAGGTCGCGGTTCCGCCGGATGCGTACAGGTTCTCTACGGTTCCCTTGAAATACGTCTGCTGTTCTAAGTTAAACTGGCCGATCGGCAGCTCGATCGTCACATCATCGGCGTAGCTTACAAGGCCGATATAATTCTCAGGATTGATGTATTTCATACTGTTGATCAGGGAAGTCTGAAGGGCGATCAATGGTTCGCCGTCCATACTGCCGGAAACATCCGTCACAAACACGCCGATCACCGGACGTCCGGTGTCCTTGTTCGTCTTATATAATTTCTGTGCGGCTGTCAGGATATCGCCGGAAACAGGTTCATATTCACACTTATAATCAGGCATTCCGTTGAAACCGTATTCTTCAGCACGTTTTACAGACTTGCTGTCAGCGCAGTATTCTGCAAAAAGCTTCAGGATCTCTTTTTGTTCCGGGCTGGCAGAGTCGATACTTACCAGCGGATTATCATGCCGGTAGCCGTAAGGGGTGAATTTGTAGTTCTTAGACAGCATGGTATCATTCATATACGATTGATATTCCATGATGAATCCATCCAGGGAACCGTTCTCGGCGGCATCGCGCATCTGCATGGTTGTCAGAGCAACGAACGGTACGTTCTTCTGGAACTTCTGGAAACCGGCTGTTGCCGTCTCGGACAGCGGGTTGTCAAGATCGTATCGCTCCAGGGTGCAGATCAGGAAGTTAAGACCTGCACTGCTGGCAAAGGGATTGGTGTAGCCCATTGCGAACTCTCCGGCTTCAGTTGCTTCTGTAATCGCTTTTAGATCTACGCTTCCGTATTTTTCTACGATCTGATCGTAGGTTTTGTCGGAGAGAAGGATTCCGGCAACATTACCCACCAGGCTGTCGGCGATAGTCTCTGTGGCGGTGCCTTTGGAGTTCAGCATATCTACCCAGAGCATGCTGGAAGGTGCGAATCCCTCGGGAACGGCTTTGCCGGTGGCAATGTAGTCAAGGGCCTGTCCGCTGTTGACATTGCGGATCTGAACGGAGATCTTCTGTCCGCCTACCTGGTATCCCTCCTGGTTGAATTCTTCCGCCATCTCGCAGAGCCATCCGTCTGTCCCGGTGCCGGCCTTCTCCGGTGAAGAATAGATCTCGGCGTACAGACCGGTATCGGCTTTGACCTGAACCGGGCAGGTATCGATATCCGGCAGCTCCGAAGCTTCGTCCTCTGCCGAGTCGTATTCGATCGGCGACTTGATTGGGGTGCCCTTTGAGGGGTTGATCTTGTCTACCATCCTGGTCAGACGCTTTTCGGCGCTTTCTTTGGAAATCACTTTCTCGGATTTGCCGATGTTGCGTGTCACATAGATACCGCCGAAGACTGCGGCGCATACAAGAATGACTACGACAACCATAATTCCAGCAATTTTCTTATTCATAGGCTGTTCCTCCGTTACGGTCGGTGAGTGTCTCACCTCTTATTGATAATACTTTGTTTCATCGATCAGCTTCTCGATCTCATGAATCAGTTCATGGTTCAGGCTTGCGTCATCCCCGGAAGTCAGAGAAGAGATCTCCATTGCCAACGCGTCCAGTTTGAGAAGGATCTTCTCGTTGAGGGCGATCGTTGATCTGACATTGTCAAAATTCTTCTGGTACAGCCGAAGCTGTTCTTCCTGGATATCATCGGGAATATCGTCTTCCCGGTAGTGCTTAAGCCTTGCGTATTCCCTCTCGTCAAAGAGACGCATGCGGTTCGCCATTGCAACCACATTCTTGATGGCGGAGACTTCCGCCGCGGCTGCCACGTTGTCGAACTTGTCAAAGCTCATAGACCCCTTGGTGAACTTCTGCTCCAGAATGCCGGATAACCGGCGCCTGCATTTTATAATGCGGTCAAGCTGATCGGAAGCAGTCTTTGCCATGCTGCCGAAATATCTGCCGCCGCAGTGATCCTTCAGGATGTTTTTTGCTTTTTCCAGGTCGGGAACATCTTCCAGCATAACGGGTTTTTGATTCGGGCCTTTTAACAGGGCGATATTAGACAGGAAGAAGAGCGCGATCAATACAAGAGCTGCTATGATGGACATTCCTGCCCGGAATATACTGTAGTCCGACAGCCGCAATGCTACAAGACCCGGCGAATACAGGACTACGGCGGTAACTGCAATACATAGATTGACAGCGATCAGTTTCAATAATTTTTTCAATACATCTCCTCCTGCATGTCTGTTTTTGTAGAAAAATGTTTCATTTCTTAAAATTATTATACGACACATTTTATAATCTGACAAGTCGGAGAAAGACATTGAAAATATCTTAAAAAGACCGTTCTAATATTTGACATATTTGAAGAGATTGACTATAATATACTTAACAGACTAGCCGAAGGGTGAGTGCACTTCACCCGACCCGGCGAATCAATCAACAGTTACATAAAAAGTAAGCCGTTTCCGAACTTGCCAGAGTACAGGACGGCTTATTTTTTATTTTTCAGATTCAGAATTGCAACAACAAGTGACGCGAATGTCAGCAAGATCATGAATTCCTCATATGTACTCATAAAATACCACACCTTTCTACAGACTCGGGAAAGGGTGGGAGCACGTCCCTCAGCTAGTCGGGTAAGCATATTATGTTGTCAATGTTCCATTCTTCCTGTGCCGTCATGTAGGCGCAGAATCGTTCCAAAGAACATGGATGAGTGAAGCAGAACGGAAAGTGTTGGATGGATTCGACGAGGAATCAGGAAAGGGATCATGATCCGGCCGCCTGCAGAGCGCCGGGGGTGATGTTTAAAGAAAATAGTACCATATCAGTATCAAAAAAACCGAAAACGTTGATCCTGCAACATTTCCGGTCTTTGGTAAGCAGATAACGGGAATCGAACCCGCCTCTCCAGCTTGGGAAGCTAGCATTCTACCGATGAACTATATCTGCATGTCATGTATTATAATACATTTTCCCAAGAAATGCAATCATTTTGTAAAGTTAAGAAAAAATTCATAATTTCTATCGAAAAAGTTTGGATTATTGTTCTATAATGATAGAATAGAAAATGGGAGGAGTGCGGATGGACAAAGTAATAGAAGTAAAGGATCTGTATAAGCTATACCGTGTGGGCGACGAAGTCGTTCGTGCGCTTGACGGAGTGGGATTTGAGATATATGAAGGCGAATTCTGTGCGATCGTAGGAACCTCCGGCTCCGGTAAGTCGACACTCTTGAACATGCTTGCAGGACTTGAGAAGCCAACGAAGGGCAGTGTCGTGATCGCGGGACAGCATATCGAGAATCTGACGGAGGAGCAATTGGTTCGGTTCCGGCGGGAGAATGTAGGATTTATCTTCCAGTCCTTTCATCTTCTGGGAACCATGAATGCGCTGGAGAATGTGGCGCTGCCCTTAAGTTTCCGGGGAGTCCCAAGGGATATACGGATGCGCCGGGCGGATAAGATGCTGGAGCTGGTGAAGCTTAAGAAGCACAAGAAGCATCTGCCGAACCAGATGTCGGGCGGACAGCAGCAGAGAGTGGGGGTGGCAAGGGCTCTTGTGGTCGATCCCAAGATTATATTTGCAGATGAGCCGACAGGGAATCTGGATTCCCACACATCAGAAGAGGTCATGAGACTGATGCAGCAGGTGGTGAGAGAACAGAGGAAGACTCTGGTGATGGTAACTCACGATGCGCATCTGGCAACCTATGCCGACAGAGTCTTCCATATCCGGGACGGGAAGATTCTTAAGATTGAAGATAACCGGAAGATAGCGATTGAGGAGGGCAAAAGAAGATGAAACTAGTAAAGAAGCTGCTGATGGGAGTATGCATGGCCGCGCTGATGGCCGGGATGGCAGGATCGGTCACGGTCATGGCGGCGCCGTCCGGGTCAGTCACGGTCACATCCGATGGGAACAAGGCGCCTACATTCACTGCGGAGAGCGCACAGGAGTGGACCCTGATCGTACATAATGGTTCCAATGTGCCGTTAAGCAATGCGGTGATCGCGCCCAGGCTTGGAGATACCAATGACGAGTGGCCGTTTAAGACGGAATACCAGAATTATGCGCAGAGGATAGAGGAGATTCCGGCGGGAGAGTCCGTACCGGTTACCTTTGTTTTCGAGCAGCGTGAGGATGTTGCGACTTCGAGGCATACTCTGCAGTTTGATGTATATACGGAAGACAGCGCGGAACCGGCCGCTTCCCAGAAGTTCTATGTCAATACAACGGCGAAACCGGCGGATAACCCGGGAGATCAACTGATCGACTTAGATCAGATCACCGGAGGAGATCTGTCGTTAGGAGATATCAGTGGAGATATGATGTCGGCGGATGCCGGCGGGTTCAGCAACGGAGACGTATCCGGAGGCGGAGGGAGCGCGGATTCAGGGTCGGTTCCCAGGGTGATCGTTACCGGGTTTAACACTGATCCGGCGGAAGTGCGCGCAGGAAGTAATTTTAACCTGATCATTCATCTGAAGAATACGTCGAAGACTACGAAGGTCAGCAACATGCTGTTCGACCTGAGCGCACCGACAGAAGGAAGCGACGCGCAGACGGTGGCGCCTGCATTTCTTCCGGTGTCCGGTTCCAGTTCTATTTATATGGAAGGAATCAAGGCGAATGGTACGGCGGATATCTCCATTCAGCTCAACGCCAAGGCGGATCTGCTGCAGAAGCCTTACAGCGTCGATCTGAGTATGAAATACGAAGGCGCCAACGGAACCCCGGTAGATGCGTCTTCCAGCCTGTCCATTCCGGTGAAGCAGGATGCCAGATTCGAGTTCAGTGAATTCGAGATCAGCCCGGACATTATCTCCGTGGGAGATGAGGCCAATGTGATGTGCAATCTCTATAACATGGGAAGGATCAAGCTCTATAATGTGAAGGCGACATTTGAAGGAGCCTGTATTGAGAAGGAAGAGGTGTTTGTCGGCAATGTAGAGTCAGGCGCGACGGCTTCTATTGACGCTATGCTGGAAGGGGCACAGGCAACCGGAGGTCCGGCCAGTGTGAAGATGACGCTCAGCTATGAGGACGAGTCAGGCAAGATCGCCGTGGCAGAGAAGGAGCTGCAGCTTGAGGTAATGGAAGCGATGGAGAGCGGCGATATGATGCCGATGGATATGGAGATGATGGAAGAACCGAAGCAGTTCCCGGTGGTGCCTGTTGCGGCGGCAGCGGGTGTGGTCGTTCTGATCATCATTATCGTGGTTATATCGAAGAGAAGGAAGAGAAGAAAGAGACTGAATGAAGAGGAGGAATTGCTGGATGAGCTGGATAGACCTTCTGAGGATGAGCGGTAGCAATTTGAAGAGGCGGAAGCTTCGAACATTTCTGACCGTCCTTGGGGTTATCATCGGAACAGCATCCATCGTTGTCATGATCTCGCTGGGGCTTGGGCTCCAGGAATCTCTTTATCAGGAGGTGGAACAATCCGGCGGTCTGACGAGTATTAAGGTGATGGGCGCTGGTGCGGGTGATTCTATGTATTCTTTCTCCTATTCCTCGGGAGAGGAGGGGGAAGAATCTCAGAAATATATCAACGACCAGGCGGTTAGCGAGCTTGCCCAGATCGAACACGTTACGGTTGCGTCGCCGGTATACGAGATGTGGGTCAACATGCTGAAGGGCAGGTACGAAGGCTCCGGGCAGTTGGTGGCGATGACGCCGGAGGGTCTTGGGGCCAAGAATATCCCGTTGGCAACCGGAAGGCTTCCGGCGCCGAACAGCGGAAGCCTGGAATTGGTATACGGCAACGGAATCGCGACGAGCTTCTATGAGAAGGGAACCGGAAAGGGATATTATGAGACCGGAGAGCTGCCGGATATTGATTTTGCCAATGATTCAATATTCCTGATACTTGACCAGGACGGTTACTATAACAATATGGGCGGCGGATTTGATATGGGCAATACAGACGAATTCGGCGGACAGCAGGCCAACTCCAAGACGGTGCAGAAGCATGTGGTGAAGGCCAGCGGCGTTGTCGAGGGAGACCCGGAGGAGTATACGGCGAATTATTACTATATCTATTGTGATCTGGATACA
This sequence comes from uncultured Dorea sp., assembly GCA_947388185.1. GTDB lineage: Bacteria > Bacillota > Clostridia > Lachnospirales > Lachnospiraceae > Sporofaciens. The sequence continues at coordinate 27,932 of CANDQP010000029.1, forward strand.
CTGAAACAGATCCTTAAGAAGGAATTCGCCGGGAGAGTTATTCCGGGACAGCCCAGCACAAAATCAGGCAAGCCGTATAAGGAATTCTGTTATTCATATGCTCAGGTGAATGTAGACGATATAGACAATGTAGAAGCGGTCTCGGCAAGAATCCGGGAGATGGGCTATAATGTTGAGACTAACGCGGAATATCTGAACAGTATGAAGAGCCAGTTCGCTATTATCCAGGCAGTGCTTGGCGGCATCGGCGCGGTATCTCTGTTCGTTGCGGCGATCGGAATCGCGAATACGATGATGATGTCTATCTATGAGAGGACGAAAGAGATCGGAGTGATCAAGGTGCTCGGCTGCAGCCTTAAGAACATCAAGCAGATGTTCCTGCTGGAGGCTGCATTCATCGGACTGCTCGGAGGCATGATCGGCAATGTCCTGAGCTTCCTGATGTCGGCGGCGATCAACTTCCTGGCAGCCAGCGGAGGTGCATCCATGGGGATCACCGGCAATATCTCATATATTCCGCTGTGGCTGGTCCTGCTATCCATGGGATTCGCCATGCTGGTGGGTGTGATCGCGGGATATTTCCCGGCGCTTCGGGCCATGAAGTTAAGCCCGCTCGCTGCGATCCGCAATGAATAGGCAGAATTATTCTTCTATAATATGGATCTCCAGATAATCGAAATCTATAGAATCTACGAAGTTATCCTGCGTGAACCGCGTCTTGTCATGGCGCTTGAATTCTTCGATGGTGGCATCTAACCAGATTGGCTTGCTCAGATCGAATTCATAGCATATGGCGTCGAGCGCGTTGAAGATCTTATGGGTCCGGGTATCGTCAGTGTCATCACAGATGACGGTATCCCGGACTAATCTGTTGTCTTTGAATTCTTTACCCCATAATCGAAACATGGCAGTACCTCATTTCCCTTGAAAATATTCTTAGTAATACACAACTGTATCATTACTATAGCCACTTTTGAGGGATCTGTAAAGAGTTTTATAACTATTTGACTTTGAATCTGTGTTATGATAAACTCATGTGACAAGACAGTTGTAAATTCACAGAGGAGAAAGAAATGGACAGATTGAAAAAGATATTGGACAAGATATTTATTGAGGGTTTAAGCGCCATGGCGCAGGGGCTTTTTGCTACGCTGATCATAGGAACGATCATTCAGCAGATCGGCACGCTGCTCGGCGGGCCGTTCGGGGATATGATCTATGTGATTGGCAAGGTGGCGGCTTCGCTTACAGGGGCGGGAATCGGCGCCGCAGTAGCGTACAGGTTCAAGGAATCCCCGTTAGTGGTGGTTTCGGCGGCGACGGCGGGCATGGTCGGGGCATTTGCGAGCAAACTGCTCGCGGGAGCGCTTCTCTCGGAAGGGGCAATGATATATGCAGGGCCGGGAGAGCCGCTTGGCGCATTTATCGCGGCTTATGTGGGTATTTTCTTCGGACATCTTATATCCGGGAAGACGAAGGTCGATATTCTGGTAACGCCGCTTGTGAGTATCGGGACGGGTTCTGCGGTAGGACTTCTCTTAGGACCACCGATTTCCGGCTTCATGGCGTGGCTTGGGTCGCTTATCAACTGGGGGACGGAACAGCAGCCGTTCCTTATGGGAATCATCGTATCGGTGCTTATGGGTATGATCCTGACACTTCCGATCAGTTCGGCGGCGCTTGGTATCATCCTCAATCTGTCCGGTCTCGCAGCGGGGGCGGCGACGGTTGGATGCTGCTGTAATATGGTAGGATTCGCGGTGGCAAGCTACCGGGAGAATAAGATCGGGGGATTACTGGCACAGGGGATCGGAACTTCCATGCTCCAGGTGCCGAATATTGTGAGGAAGCCTGTCATCTGGCTTCCGGCTATATTGTCAAGTGCGATCCTCGGACCGATCGGTACGATGGCGCTGCATATGACAAGCAATGCGACCGGTTCGGGTATGGGAACGGCCGGACTGGTAGGGCAGATCATGACCTGGCAGACGATGATCCAGACGGAGTCAGCGATGATGGTTCTGATCAAGATTCTGCTGATCCAGATCATCCTTCCGGCGGCTGTGACGCTGCTGATATCGGAATTCATGCGAAGGAAAGGCTGGATCAAGTTCGGAGATATGCTGCTGGAGATGTGATATTTCCAAAAGAAGGGGAGAGAATATGACGGGTACAGGAAGGATACACATATATTACGGAGACGGGAAGGGGAAGACGACCGCGGCTGTGGGGCTGGCAGTAAGGGCGGCAGGAAGCGGGCTTAAGGTGCTCTTCTTTCAGTTTTTGAAGGATAATTCTTCGAATGAACGGAAGATTCTGGAGACTTTGCCGGGTGTAACTTGTCTTCCGGGGAGAGAGCCTGTGAAGTTCGTCAGCAAGATGAACGGGGATGAACGGATCGAATTCCGGCATTACAATAACAAGGCGCTGGACGAGATTATTAAGTTCTGCGGGCCGTTTGATATGCTGGTTCTGGATGAAGCGCTGTGCGCGCTGAATCTGGAAGTCTTAAGCGAGGAGAAGCTGATAAGTTTTATCCAGCACAAGCCGAGGGGCCTTGAGATCGTGATGACAGGCCCGCGTCTTCCGGATAATCTGTTGGAGATGGCAGACTATGTTACGGAGGTGCGGAAGGTGAAGCATCAGTTTGATCTGGGAAGGTCTGCGAGGAAAGGAATTGAATTCTGATTTCTTAAATAAATGTGAATTTCATGACATACTCTGCTTCATATGGTATACTGATATATAGTACGAATTAACTCTTCGGTATGAGAGGAGAGATACTATATGGAGAATGCGATAAAGAATTATGAGGATGTAGACAGTTGGAAGACTATCATGTTTCTGTATAATTCAGCATTGAAGGAAGTGGGAACGAAGCTGGAGATATTGAATGATGAATTCCAACATGTGCATAAGTATAATCCGATTGAGCATATCAAGACAAGAGTAAAGACACCAGAGAGTATAGTAAAGAAGTTAAGAAAGAACGGTTATGAGATATCGATTGAGAATATGGTCAGATATGTCAATGATATTGCCGGCGTGAGGCTGATCTGCTCCTTCACATCCGACATATATCGATTGGGAGAGATGATCGGGAACCAGAGTGATCTGAAGGTCTTAGCTATCAAGGATTACATCAGGAATCCCAAAGCGAGCGGCTATAAGAGCTATCATATGCTGGTATCCGTGCCGATCTTTTTGTCGGACAGTGTGGTAGATACGAAGGTAGAGATACAGATACGGACCATTGCCATGGACTTCTGGGCAAGCCTTGAACATAAGATCTATTATAAATTCGAAGGAAATGCTCCCGAGTATATCAGCCGGGAATTAAGAGAATGTGCAGAGATGGTGTCATCATTGGATGAGAAGATGCTGTCACTGAATGAGGCGATCTTAGATTGCCTGCGAGAACAAGAAGAGTTAAGATTAAGTACGAAGAGAAAAGATGTAAGCCATCTGAACAGGGTGGCGATGTCGGGCCTGAGTTGATCTCAGGTCCTTTTTTGACGGTATATAAGCGGGGCAGCGCTGCCTGCTTATAGATTATATAAATATATACAATACATATATTATAAAAGCCTATTTGATACCGGAGCGAATGATTTATATAATGGTGTTGAGAGCTGCAGATTCCATATAGCAGAAGTATAAAAGTATAAGGGGAGAGTGCCACATGTTTATAGACACCCACATGCATGAGATGACATATTCAAAAGACAGTTTCCTGAAGCTGGATGAGATGGTAAGCATAGCCAGACAAAAGGGGTTGGGAGGGATCTGTATCACCGACCACGACAGCATGGGACTTAAGGACTACGCGGCGGAATATACGGAGCGGACAGGTTTTCCGGTCTTCGTGGGGATTGAGTTCTTCTCCTGGCAGGGAGATATCGTGGCATTTGGGATTGAGGATTATCCAAAAGAGCGCATCCCGGCCCAGGAATTTATCGATCTGGTAAAGGCTCAGGGCGGAGTATGCTTCGCAGCTCATCCGTTCCGCAACAATAACCGGGGACTGGAGGAGAACCTTCGCGCGGTACATGGGCTGGACGGACTGGAAGTGCTCAACGGAAGTACATCGGCAGAGGCTTGCATGAAAGCGGCAGAATATGCGATAGAGCTTAATCTGTTTACATTGGGTTCCAGCGATTGCCATG
>CANDQP010000030.1 GCA_947388185.1 uncultured Dorea sp.
AACGGCAATCCTGTGCCTGATCGCGCTGATGGCTATGTAGGAATGGTTACGAACAGGAGGAGACATGGATATGGAAGTAGCAGGGAAGAAGGTCCTGGTATTTGGTTCGGGGATCAGCGGAATCGGTGCGGCAGCTCTTCTGGTCAGACAGGGGGCCGAGGTCGTACTCTATGACGGGAATGAGAAGCTTACAGAGGCCGAGGTCCGCGAGAAGCTTTCGGGTGACAGCCGTGTGAGGATCGTGATCGGTACGTTCCCGGAGGAACTGCTTCATACGCTTGATATCGCCGTATTAAGTCCGGGGGTTCCGACAGATCTTCCGGTGGTGGAGCAGATGCGCGGGCATGGGATCCTGATCACCGGAGAGGTGGAGCTTGCCTATGAGACAGGGCAGGGAGATGTGCTTGCGATCACCGGAACCAACGGGAAGACGACGACGACGGCTCTGTTGGGAGAGATCATGAAGGGATATCGGGAGCAGGTATTCGTGGTAGGCAATATCGGCAATCCATATACGGCGGCGGTCGGGGAGATGACGGAGGATGCGGTCACGGTAGCGGAGATGAGCAGCTTCCAGCTGGAGACGATCATTGACTTCAGGCCGAAGGTCAGCGCGATCCTGAATTTTACGCCGGATCATCTGAACCGGCATCATACGATGGAAGCATACGTGAACGCGAAGAAGAATATTGCGAAGAACCAGACCGGGGAGGACTATTGTATCCTGAACTATGAAGATAAGCTGACGCGGGAATTTGGTGAAAATATAGAGGCGCAGGTTCTATATTTCAGCAGCCGGCGTAAACTAGAACAGGGGATCTATCTTGAGGACGGAGAGATCATCTACCAGAACGGCGGAAGGATACCGATCTGCCGTGTAGAGGAGCTTAGCCTTCTGGGAACCCATAATTATGAGAATGTTATGGCGGCATCAGCCATGGCGCTGGTGTACGGTGTGCCGGCCGATATCGTAAGAGCATGTGTGAAGTCGTTTAAGGGTGTGGAGCACCGGATCGAATATGTGGCGGAGAAGGACGGCGTCGCCTATTATAATGACTCCAAGGGGACGAATCCGGATGCGGCGATCAAGGGGATTCAGGCCATGAACCGGCTGACAGTGCTGATCGGCGGCGGGTATGACAAGGATTCCGTCTATACGGAGTGGATCCGAAGCTTTGACGGCAAGGTCAGGAAGCTGATCCTTCTTGGAGAGACGAAAGAGAAGATCGCAAGAGACGCGAGAGAATGCGGTTTCACAGACTATGTGTTTGCAGAGACCTTCGAGGAGGCGGTGCTTGAGGCAGCCAGGACGGCAAAACCGGGGGAAGCGGTGCTTCTGTCGCCGGCATGTGCAAGCTGGGATATGTTTCCAAGCTATGAAGTACGCGGAGAGAAGTTCAAAGAGATTGTAAATTCCTTATAAGGAGTGGCAGATATTGACACAGTCTAACAACAGAAGGCTTGATTATACACTTCTTACCGCGTTATTCATGCTCGTGGTCACGGGGCTTGTGATCCTCTACAGTACGAGCGCGTACAACGGTGAGGTGAAGTTCCATGATTCGTTTTATTATCTGAAGAAGCAGGTGTTTGCGACGCTGCTTGGGATTGCCGGGATGTATGTGGCAGCCAATATGGATTACCATGTGTGGAGGCATGTGGCGGTACTGGGATATCTGACGGCGATTCTATTGTCAGTGGCGGTCTTGTTTATCGGTGACGAGATCAATGGGTCCAAAAGATGGCTGTCTTTGGGGCCTTTTTCTTTTCAGCCGTCGGAATTCGCCAAAGTGGCCGTGATCCTGTTCCTTGCCCATATAGTGACGAAGAATGCGAAGGATATCGGAAAGATGCGGACCATGATCAAGATCATGGTGTCGATCCTGCCCATTGTAGGCTTGGTAGGGGCGAGTAACTTGAGTACGGCGATCATTATCCTGGGGATCGGTGTTATACTGATCTTCGTGGCAAGTCCCAAATACGGACAGTTTGTGTTCATGGGGCTTCTGGGGATCGGCTTCATGGCGATCTTCCTGGCGCTTGAGAGCTACCGCCTGGAGCGGCTTGCGATCTGGCGGAATCCGGAAGCATATGAGAAGGGATATCAGACATTGCAGGGGTTGTATGCCATCGGTTCCGGAGGTCTGTTCGGACGGGGACTTGGAGAGAGTATCCAGAAGCTTGGATTCGTCCCGGAGGCGCAGAACGATATGATCTTCTCTATTATCTGTGAAGAGCTGGGATTGTTTGGAGCCGGGTTTATCCTGATATTGTTCCTGATATTGATCTGGCGGTTCTTCGTGATCGCGACCCATGCGGGAGATCTGTTCGGGGCGCTGATCGCTGCAGGGGCCATGGGGCATATGATGATCCAGGTGATCTTGAATATAGCGGTGGTCACCAATACGATCCCCAATACCGGGATCACGCTGCCCTTCATCAGCTACGGCGGTACGTCGGTTGTATTTCTTCTTGCGGAAATGGGGCTTGTATTAAGTGTGTCATCTCTGGTAAAATAAGGCAATTGACAGAACAGGGGAAGGGATATATGAGAGATAGAGAGAGCCCGGCAAGGGAGTATCCGGGAGAAGGACCAAGGAAGAAGAGAAGGAAGAAGAGATCGCACAGGCTCTATGCATTTGTCGTGCTGTTGTTTGGATTCGCGATCATTGTGCTGGCTTTCCTGCTTCTCTTCCATGTGCAGAAGATAGAAGTGAGCGGGAATGATTATCTGACAGAAGAGGAGATCATAGATGCGGTCCAGGATGACCGCCTGTCTAAGAATTCTCTGTATATTCTGGGGAAATACGCCGTGGGCAGGGGAACGGTGCTTCCGTGTCTGGATCAGATAAAGGTCCGTATGAAGAGCCCCTGGGTCCTGAAGGTTGAGGTGAGGGAGAAGCCGATCGTCGGTTACATACAGAATGGTGAGAAGTATGAGTATTTTGACAAGGAAGGGCTTGTGGTCTTCGAGTCTTCCGTACTGAAGGAAGGACTTCCATATATAGAGGGGATAGAGGTGGGAGAGATCAGGCTGTACCACCGGCTAAAGAGCGGTGACACAAGGATCTTCGAACAGATTCTTGAGACTTCCAGGGAAGTGACCAAGTACGAGCTGGTTACTGACAGGATCGTGTGTGAAGAGGATAATATCTGTCTGTATGTAGGCAATGTCAGGATCTGTCTGGGAGAGAGCGTATCTTCTGCGCAGATCGCGCAGATCGAACCGATCCTTGAGAAACTGGGGAATCAGGAAGGGACGCTGCACTTAGAGCATTATTCTGAGATGAACCAGACGATCACATTCGAGGCGGGCCCCGTCACGCAGGAGCCGCAGGAGCCGCCGGCAGATACCCGGGAGGCGGGTACAGAGTAGATGGTTAGAAGAAAATTAAGAAAAATGGCGGAATTCTATTGATATTTTACACAAAAGTCTATATTATATAAGTATATATGGCAAAGAACACATTTCATTTGCTTTATGTGTGGGATGTATGATATATAATAAGGATAACAAAGGAGGAGAAACCCTTGCTAGAAATTAAAACGAACGAATCAGAAGCGGCGGCAAAAATCATTGTTGTTGGAGTCGGAGGAGGCGGCAATAATGCCGTGAACCGTATGATCGATGAGCAGATTGCCGGTGTTGAATTTATTGCGATTAATACAGACAAGCAGGCGCTTCAGTTGTGCAAGGCGCCGACGCTGATGCAGATCGGAGAGAAGATCACCAAGGGGCTTGGAGCGGGAGCAAGACCGGAGATCGGAGAGAAGGCGGCAGAAGAGAGTGCGGAAGAAGTATCTTCAGCGCTTAAGGGAGCGGACATGGTGTTCGTTACCTGCGGTATGGGAGGCGGCACCGGTACGGGAGCGACGCCGGTCGTTGCCAGGATAGCGAAGGAATTAGGAGCGCTGACAGTCGGTGTTGTTACGAAGCCCTTCCGTTTCGAATCGAAGACACGTATGAATAACGCCCTCTCAGGGATAGAGAAGCTTAAGGAGAGTGTAGATACACTGATTGTGATTCCCAATGATAAGCTGCTTGAGGTGGTGGACAGGCGTACCACGATGCCGGAGGCGCTTAAGAAGGCGGACGAGGTATTGCAGCAGGGTATCCAGGGTATTACCGACCTGATCAATGTACCTGCGCTGATCAACCTTGACTTTGCCGATGTCCAGACTGTTATGACGGACAAGGGTATTGCACATATCGGTATCGGACAGGGCCGCGGTGACGACAAGGCTCTTGAGGCCGTGAAGCAGGCGGTTTCCAGTCCGCTGCTTGAGACGACGATTGCCGGAGCATCCCATGTTATCATCAATGTATCAGGTGATATCACTCTGATGGATGCCTCAGATGCGGCCGAGTACGTACAGGATCTTGCCGGAGAGGATGCGAATATCATCTTTGGTGCGATGTATGATGATTCCAGGACAGACGAAGCTACGATCACAGTGATCGCAACCGGTCTTCACAACGTAGGCGGAAGCGCTTCCAAGCTCAAGTCAAGGCTTGAGACGCCGAGGAATTCAACGATCGCCCACGGCGGAGTGGAGATGCGTTCTCCTGTATACGAGAGACCGCTGCAGCCAGGCGGACAGGGCGGCGCCAGACTGGACTACGGGATGGGCGCGCCTAAGGCGGGCGGCGCAACCGCGATGCCAAGGCGTCCGGTAGGCGGTACGTCTCCTTCTCTGGATACGCCAAGGACTCCGACCAGCAAGGTGAAGGAACAGTCCATTAAGATACCTGATTTCTTTAAGAAGTAATATTGCGATATCATGTTAATACAGAAGATTCGGGCATGTTTTCAGTGTCCGGGTCTTTTTGTAGTTAGACTTACACCGGCGTTCGGTATCGCATGGTTTTTCATTGCGGTGAACGCCGGTATGTCGAATATTTCGGGAGAATGTGAGCTTAAATTCTGTGATTCGAGTGGATTTGACAAATTGTGTCAGAAATTTCCAGTTTATTCTCTTATAATTCTTTCTTTTATGCCAAAAAAGGATACCAAGTCTTGTGTGTCTGATCGAAGTATTTCCCACAAATCCATTTTCTGAATATCTATATCTTGTGGTTCTTTTGAACTGTCGAACGATAATTGTGATTCACCCCACCATATGACAAAATCTTTTCGCATCAGCTCGTATAATTAATCTTGCTTAAGTACCAATCGATTTTGTGTCACTGATCGTTATAGGAAGGAAGAAGGTGGAACGTGTATTATGAATTATACATAGACGTATTTTTCCTGGAGAATTTTACGATGGATGTCATCCTTCTGGGGGTTACCGGCAGGATGCTGAAATGCTCCGCCTCCTTTGGGCGTATCGTCCTGGGAGCGGCGGCGGGAGCGTTTCTGACTTGTCTGATCGTATGTATTCCGATTCCGTATGCGCCGGTAAAATTCATATTGTTCCATGGCCTGCCCGGCATCGCAATGATAGGAACCGGGCTTGGAATACGGGGCGTGGGGGAGTTCGTGAGAGCGTGGGTGCTGCTGTATATCTGCGGCTTCCTGACAGGCGGCGTATTCCAGTTCCTGGGGCAGTATGTACGGATAGGGAGCTTTTTCATAATACTGGCAGGCTTAAGCTTCTTGACGGTATCAGGGATCTGGAGTCTGCTTGTATATCTGGCGAGACAGAGCCATTACAGGTGTCAGGTGGTCCTTCGCAAGGGACCAAGGAGCCGGCGGGTGCAGGCGCTGATCGATACAGGTAACTGTCTGAAGGATGATATTACAGGGAAACCGGTCAGTATTATTGATAAAAAAGTTGCAGAAGAACTCTATGAAGGAAATGACATAACAGGAATACGGTATATTCCATATCACTCTATCGGAAAAGCGGAAGGTGTAATGCCATTGATCACGCTGGATGGGATGTATGTATGCAGAAAAGAAAAGGAATGGATTGAGAAGCCGCTTGCGGCCATCTGTGAGGAGGATATGACGGCTGACCGTTATGAGATGATTTTGAATCCCGAGATTCTCGGGAGCGCTGATTAACTGTGGAATGAAAGATATGACGATCGGCCTGCGGTGCGGGCCGGTTACAACAGGAGGAGTAGATTATGGTAATAAGAGTTGCAGTACCGCATCATTTTAAATTAAAGGTAGTACCGGACCTTCGGACTTTGTTTTTCCCGGATAAGAGAGACGTACACTATATCGGCGGCTCGGATATCCTGCCGGCGCCGCTTGATACAAGAGAAGAGACGGAGGCGATCAACGAGCTGGGATCCGAGGATGACGAGACGGCGAGGAAGCTTCTGATCGAGCACAACCTAAGGCTGGTGGTGTATATCGCGAAGAAATTCGACAACACCGGGGTCGGTGTGGAGGATCTGATCTCTATTGGGACGATCGGGCTGATCAAGGCGATCAATACATTCAATCCGGAAAAGAATATCAAGCTTGCGACCTATGCTTCGCGTTGTATTGAAAATGAGATCCTGATGTATCTTCGGAGAAATAATAAGACGAAGATGGAGGTATCCATTGACGAGCCGCTGAACGTGGACTGGGACGGCAATGAGCTGCTGTTGTCGGACATTCTGGGAACGGAGGAGGATACGATCTATAAGGATCTGGAAAATGAGGCGGAACGGAAGCTTCTGATCAAGGCGATCAACCGTCTGTCCGGAAGAGAACGGACCATCATAAAGATGCGCTTTGGCCTGGGAATGCCCGACGGGGAGGAGAGGACGCAGAAGGAGGTTGCGGACCTTCTGGGGATCTCCCAGTCTTACATATCGCGTCTGGAAAAGAAGATTATGCAGAGATTAAAGAGGGAGATGGTGAAATATTCATAGAAAATAGATATAAATGTCGATATTTTCAGAAAAATAGTGCAAAATGCTCCAAGAAGATGCTATAATAAAAAGAAAAAGGGGTTGAACGTATGAGACTTAGCTTTATTGGAGCGGCCCATGAAGTAACAGGAAGTTGTCACTATTTGAATGCGTGCGGGAAGAACATCCTGATCGACTGCGGTATGGAGCAGGGGCCTGACTTATATGAGAATCAGGAGCTTCCGGTTCCGGCAGGCGAGATAGACTTCGTTCTCCTGACACACGCGCACATCGATCACTCCGGAAAGATCCCGCTCTTGTGCCGGCAGGGATTCAAAGGAGAGATCGTCACGACATTTGCCACGTCGGATCTGTGTAATATCATGCTCCGTGATAGTGCCCACATTCAGGAGTTTGAGGCGGAATGGCGGAACCGTAAGGGCAGAAGAAGCGGGGAAGAAGCTTTTGAACCGCTGTATACGATGGAGGACGCGGATGCCGCGATCAAGCTGCTTGCCCCATGTGATTATGAGCAGCGGATCACACTGTGCGAAGGGATCGATGTACAGTTCCACGATATGGGTCATCTGCTTGGCTCTGCCAGCATCGAGGTATGGATCACGGAGGACGGGGTCACGAAGAAGGTGGTCTTCTCCGGAGATGTGGGGAATGCGAACCAGCCGATCATCAAGGAACCGCAGATGGTGAAGGATGCGGATTATATCGTGATCGAATCTACATACGGTGACAGAACACACGGCGATGTGGTGCCGGATTATATCGGAGAGTTCACGAGGATCTTGAGAGAGACATTCTCAAAGGGCGGCAACGTCGTCATCCCGTCTTTCGCGGTTGGGCGTACACAGGAGCTTCTGTATTTCATCCGGGAGATCAAGGAGAGGGATCTCTTGCCGGAGTTTGCGGGATTCGAGGTCTATGTGGACAGTCCGCTTGCCATAGGGGCGACGAACGTATTTAACAAGAATGTAAAGTCCTGCTTTGACGAGGAGGCGCTGGCGCTGGTAGAGCGGGGGATCAATCCGCTGCTGTTCAAGGGACTTAAGACGACGATCACAAGCGACGAGTCGAGGATGATCAATTTCGACGAGAAGCCCAAGGTAATCCTGTCGGCATCGGGTATGTGTGAGGCAGGACGAATCCGGCATCACCTGAAGCATAATCTGTGGCGGCCGGAGTGTACCATCTGTTTCGTGGGCTATCAGGCATTTGGGACGCTGGGACGCGCGCTGATAGAGGGCGCCGAGAGTGTGAAGCTGTTCGGTGAGAATATCACGGTGAACGCGAAGATCGAGGTGCTTAGAGGCATCAGCGGACACGCGGATATGAACGGACTGCTGGACTGGCTTGGGGGATTTGAGAGGCAGCCGGAACGGGTCATCGTCGTACACGGCGAGGATACGGTTACAGATCATTTCGCACAGTTGGTGGAGGAGAAGTTCGGTTATCCGGCATTTGCGCCTTATTCAGGCGGTACCATTGACCTGATGACGGGAGAGATCCTGACCGAAGGCATGAAGGTTCCGAAGAAAGCGGTGCAGAAGCCGGCTGTCACACGTGCGGTTCATGCATTCCAGCGCGTGGTTGCGGCGGCAAAGCGGCTGCTTGAGGTGGTATATAAGAACGAAGGACTGGCGAACAAGGAGCTTGCGAAGTTCGAGACGCAGATCCAGAATCTGGCGGATAAGTGGGATCGATGAAGTCTTGCTTGTCAAGGACTAAAACTTTTTTTATTTTTTGAATAAACGAATACGACTCCTGCCAAATGAGAATCATTTTACTATACAAAGATTCATATTTATTCATTTGGTAGGAGGACTTTCGATTATGGCACAGGGAAAAGTAGAGATATGCGGAGTAAATACTGCTAAGCTTCCGGTCCTTAAAGAAGAGGAGAAGGAAGCTTTAATTGCGCGCATCAAGGCAGGCGATGCTGAGGCGAAGGAAGAGTACATCAAAGGGAATCTCCGGCTTGTGTTAAGCGTGATCAAGCGTTTTGGTGCAAGTAATGAGAATCCGGACGATCTGTTCCAGATCGGCTGCATCGGGCTTATCAAGGCGATCAATAACTTTAACACAGAGCTGGATGTGAAGTTCTCTACGTATGCGGTGCCTATGATCATCGGAGAGATCAGGCGTTATATGCGGGATAATAATTCGATCCGGGTCAGCAGGTCTCTTCGGGATACCGCGTACAAGGCTATCTATGCAAAAGAGAATTATGTGAAACGTAACTTGAAGGAGCCGACGGTACAGGAGATTGCGGAAGAGATCGGAATATCCAAGGAAGACATCGTATTTGCGCTGGATGCGATCCAGGTGCCTATGAGCCTGCAGGAACCGGTCTACAACGACGGCGGGGATGCACTCTATGTGATGGATCAGATCAGTGATACCAAGAATAAAGAAGAAAAATGGGTGGAGGATCTGTCCCTGGAGGCTGCCATGGAGCATCTGGGAGAACGGGAACGCTACATCATCAAGCTTCGTTTCTTCGAAGGCAAGACACAGATGGAGGTGGCGGAGGAGATTCAGATATCCCAGGCCCAGGTCAGCCGCCTGGAGAAGAATGCCCTCCGGGTGATGCGGCAATATCTGTCTTAATTTAAGAGAAAACATTATCCCCTGCAGCCTGCTGCAGGGGATTTGCTATATTAACATATATGAAAAAGTCCCTCTCCCCTATTGCATTTTTTCTATGTCTATACTATGATTAGTGCATGGAGGATATTTATTTTATGAAAGCATGTATATTTGATCTGGATGGTACGCTGACTGACACGCTGGAATCTTTGACTTATTCTGTGAACAAGACGCTTGGGGAGATGGATCTGTCCCCGATCACGGCGGATGAGTGCGAGAGTTTCGTGGGTAACGGCGCCAGGGTCCTGATGGAGTGTTCGCTTCGTGCGGCGGGCGAAGAGAATATGGACAGACTTGAAGAAGCGATGGAGAGATATGGACGCATATTTGACGCCAAATGTACATATCATGTAACACCCTATGAAGGCGTGGAAGAGATGTTAAGAGGTCTGAAGGAGAAGGGAATCCGGCTTGGAGTTCTGTCGAATAAGCCGCACCGGCAGACTGTGAAGGTAGTCAGGGAGATATTCGGAGAAGATGTATTTGACTTCGCACAGGGTCAGCAGGAGCAGGTTCCAAGGAAGCCGGATCCGGCGGGTGTACTCCGTCTTCTCGAGGAGATGCGGGTGGCCAGGGATGAATGCCTGTATGTGGGAGATTCGGAAGTAGATATCCAGACAGGAAGGAATGCCAGGGTAAGGACCATTAGCGTGACATGGGGGTTTAGAACCAGAGAGGTACTGGTGGCTGCGGGAGCCGGGACGATCATAGACAGACCGGAAGAGCTGCTGCAGTCGGTGTAAGAGACTCTCGGGATTTGTGGGTCCTGTTTTTGAGAGTACACGAATGGCTAAGGGAGGTTAAATAAGATGTATGAGTATGATGAAGATTGTTTGAAGGCCTTTATAAGGAACCAGAGAAGACTGTTTGACGAGCCGGTGGCGGAGACTCTGGAGGAAGCGGAAGCATTTCTTGAGGATTGTATGGCAGTGGTGGTCGACAGTATCGATGAAGTGAGAGATTTCCTTGAAGAAGAGGGGGTAGATGTCGAGGGAATGTCTGCAGAAGAACTTGAGGAAGCATCGGAAGTATTCGCGATTCCCGGGGGAAGATATCTGATCGTGGAAGGATAACAGCATATTAAAAGCCGTAACTACTTGGTAGTTTCGGCTTTTTTCAGTGCTTCTTCGATGGCGTTGATGATGACCTGGGATGTGTATGGGTTGCTCTCGGAATACTGGATATTCTCCAGGGATTGATTGTCGTACACCTGTTCTGCGATATCTTCGATCGCCGGCTGGATCAGAGGGAACATGGTTGCCACGGTCTCATCCAGGTTGGAGAACCGGATGGAATTGATGTGGGATTCATCCACGGTCACTTCCACTTCCAGCGCGGTGTTGTTCAGAGTGACGGTAGAAGTATAGACTCCCGGCATGTATTTTTCTTCATGGATACTGGTTCCTTTATTCTTGGGAAGGAACATGAACAGAAGCAGTACGATCAGTATGACGGCCAGCGTGGCGAAGACTGCTGTGTAGATGATTTCCTTCATATGCAACACAACTATTTTGGTTTTGGAACTCATAAAAGACCCCCCTGTATTGAGTATGATATGTTCTTTTTTATAATGTATGAGAAAAGAATCAAAATTATTCGTTTCTTTTGCGTGACAAATCCGTTCTGTTCTTGTATAATAGGAATCCGAGGTGAATAGGATGTTTATAATTGTAGGACTTGGGAATCCAACGCTGCAGTATGCAGGTACCAGGCATAATGCAGGATTTGATGTCATAGATGTCCTTGCGGACAAATATAATATTGCTGTAGACAGCAGGAAGAACCGTGCATTTGCCGGAATGGGAATGATCAAAGGCCAGAAGGTGATACTGGCAAAGCCTCAGACATATATGAATTTGAGCGGAGAGAGTGTGAGAGGCTTTGTAGAGTATTATAAGGTCATGAAGGAAGACGAGCTTCTGGTGGTCTATGATGACGTGAGCCTGGATATGGGACAGCTCCGTATCCGTAAGAAGGGAAGCGCGGGCGGCCATAACGGTATCAAGAATATCATATCGAATCTTGGAACCGAGGTATTTCCAAGGATCAAGGTAGGTGTGGGAGAGAAACCCAAAGGATATGATCTGGCAGATTATGTGCTTGGACATTTCTCCAAGGCCGAGAGGAAGGTTATGGCGGAAGGATATGAGAAAGCAGTCAGCGCCATTGAGCTGATCCTTGATGACGGAATAGAGGCGGCTATGAATATGTATAACAGAAAAGCGAAGCCTAAGCCTAAGGAGGCATAAGAGATGCAAGCCTTGATCGGGCCATTGAAGGAATTGGCAGAGTTCGAAGAGCTCTGCAGGAATCGGACAAAAGGACCGGGGATGATACGCGTAAGCGGATGTGTCAGTTCCCAGAAGACCCATATGATGTATGCGCTCAGCGATGGCTTGAAATACAAAGTCATTGCTTGTTCTGGTGAGTCGAAGGCGAAGCAGATCTATGAGGAATACCGTTTTCTGGATCCGCAGACATATTTCTATCCGGCCAAAGACCTTCTGTTCTACCAGGCAGACCTCAGAAGCAAGGAATTGTTAAGACAGCGCATGGAGGTGCTGCAGGCGGTGGCGGAGGGCGGCTCTCTTACGGTAGTAGCCAGCTTTGACGCGTTCATGGATTCTCTGATACCCAAGGAACAGCTTGGGGAGAGATTCCTTCGTATTAAGAATGACAGCGCTGTTAACCTTGAGGAGCTTCAGAGAGAACTGACAGATCTGGGATATGACAGGGAGGTCCAGATCGAAGGCCGCGGGCAGTTCTCCGTCCGGGGCGGTATCCTTGATGTGTACCCGCTTACGGAGGAATTACCTGTGCGTATTGAGCTCTGGGGAGATGAGGTGGATTCGATCCGGACGTTTGATGTGGAGACGCAGAGATCTATTGAGAATCTGACGGAGATCTCCATCTGTCCCGCCGTAGAATTCCCACGGGAGGGGGAACGGAGGGTGTCGTTTCTGGATTATTTTCCTGCGGATGAGACGATTCTGTTCCTGGATGAACCGGTGCGCTTAGTAGAGAAGGGCAGGGGCGTGGAAGAGGAATTCATGGAAGCGCAGAAGAAGCGGGTAGAGAGCGGATATGAGATGGAGGACGGTGAGGTCAGGCTGTATTCGGCGGAAGAGATCTTAGAACGGATGAACGCCTACAGCGGTATCGGCTTTTTTGCATTGGATATGCGGTGTAAGGAACTGGTTTCCAGGGAATCTTACAGTCTGCAGACGAAGAGTGTGAACCCGTACAACAGCAGTTTTGACATGCTGACTCAGGATTTGAAGCGGCTTAAGAGGAACGGATACCGGGTGATACTTCTGTCGGGGTCCCGGACCAGGGCGAAGCGTCTGGCAGAGGATCTGAGAGATTATAATTTAAGCAGCTATTACAGCGACGATATGGACCGGGAAGCAAGTCCCGGAGAGATTATGACGGCATATGGGCACGTGGCCTGCGGGTACGAGTATCCGATGCTGAAATACACGGTGATCTCGGAGACAGACATCTTCGGGAAGGTAAAGAAGAAGAAAAAGAGAAAGCTCTATGAAGGGCGGAAGATACAGGATTTTGCGGAGCTGAAGCCGGGAGATTATGTGGTTCATGAGAATCACGGACTTGGGATCTATCAGGGGATCGAGAAGATAGAGGTCGACAAGATCTCCAAGGATTATATGAAGATATCCTATGCCCAGGGCGGGAATCTGTATATTCCGGCGACCCAGCTCGATCTGATCCAGAAGTATGCCAGCGCAGACGCGAAGAAGCCGAAGCTTAACAAGTTGGGTACCCAGGAGTGGAACCGGACGAAGACAAAGGTGCGGGGTGCCGTAAGGGAGATCGCAAGGGATCTGGTGAAGCTGTATGCAGCCCGGCAGAATCAAGAGGGGTATGTGTACGGAGAGGATACCGTCTGGCAGAAGGAATTCGAGGAGATGTTTCCGTTCGAGGAGACGGAGGATCAGCTGCTTGCTATCGAGGCGGTCAAGCGGGATATGCAGAGCCGTAAGATCATGGACCGCCTGATCTGCGGGGATGTAGGCTACGGTAAGACGGAGATCGCGATCCGTGCGGCGTTTAAGGCCGTACAGGAGGATAAGCAGGTAGTATATCTGGTTCCGACAACGATCCTTGCGCAGCAGCATTACAATACGTTCCTGCAGCGGATGAAGGATTTCCCGGTCCGGGTGGACCTGATGTGCCGTTTCCGAACCCCGGCGCAGCAGAAGAAGACGGTAGAGGATACGAAACGGGGGCTGGTCGATATTGTGATCGGTACGCACCGGGTGCTTGGGAATGATATCAAGTTCAAGAATCTGGGACTTCTGATCATCGACGAGGAGCAGCGGTTCGGCGTGCAGCATAAGGAGAAGATCAAGCAGCTTAAGGAGAACGTAGACGTGCTGACGCTGACGGCAACGCCGATTCCGCGGACACTCCATATGAGCCTTATCGGGATCAGGGATATGAGCGTCCTTGAAGAAGCGCCGAATGACCGTATGCCGATCCAGACCTATGTGATGGAATATAATGACGAGATGGTACGGGAAGCGATCGAGCGGGAATGTGCAAGAGACGGCCAGGTATATTACGTCTATAACAGGGTAGAGGATATTGCCGAGATCACTGCGCGTATCCAGAAGCTGGTCCCGGAGGTTACCGTGGAATTCGCCCACGGGCAGATGCGGGAGCATCAGCTTGAGAAGATCATGTATGAATTCATCAACGGGGAGATCGATGTACTGGTGTCTACGACCATCATTGAGACGGGCCTGGATATCTCCAATGTCAATACCATGATCATACATGATGCGGACCGTCTTGGATTATCGCAGCTATATCAGCTCAGAGGAAGAGTGGGGCGCTCTAACAGGATGGCATATGCATTTCTTCTCTATCGGAGAGATAAGATGCTGAAAGAGATCGCCGAGAAGCGGCTGGCGGCGATCCGTGAGTTCACGGACCTGGGGTCAGGCTTCAAGATCGCCATGCGGGATCTCGAGATCCGCGGCGCCGGTAATCTGCTGGGAGCGGAACAGCACGGGCATATGGAGGCGGTAGGATATGATATGTATTGCAAGATGCTCAATGAGGCAGTCAAGCTTCTGAAGGGTGAGATGGACGAGGAGACGTATGTGACGACGCTGGATCTGAATGTGGACGCTTATATTCCGGACAGCTATATTCCCAATGAGTATCAGAAGCTGGATATCTACAAGCGTATTGCCGCCATAGAGAACGAGGAAGAAAAGGACGATATGGTGGAGGAGCTGACAGACCGTTTCGGAGATATTCCAAGGAAGGTTGAGAAGCTTCTTGAGGCGGCAAGCCTTAAGGCTATGGCGCACAGCGTATATGTGACTGCCGTAGAGCAGAAGGGTGAGAGTTATTATTTTACCATGTATGAGAAGGCGAAGATACAGTCCCAGAAGATTCCGGAGCTTATGAAGAAATTCAATGGAGAGCTGTCTATCAAGGCAGATACGTCCAATCCCTGCTTTGTCTATGAGAGGAAGGGCAAGAATAAGAAGGATAAGTCATCGGATGCATTGTCAGTTGTGAAAAATGTGTTAATTGAGATGAAGGGATTGATTGAGCCATAAAAAAGCGATATAATAAAGTCTGTTTATATACTTAAGGAGGTTTTAGAGAGATGAAAAGGAAGATAGTGATGCTCATAATGGCAGGGATGCTGACGGTGACTTCCCTTGCCGGCTGCAGCTCATTTAAGCCAGAGGATGTGGTAGCAACGGTAGAGGATCAGGAGATCACGGCGGAGGTTGCGAATTTCTACGCGAGATATGTGCAGGCGCAGTATGAGACATATTATTCAGCATTTCTTGGAGCGAATATGTGGGAATCCGAAGCTTCGGAGGGAAAGACCTATGAAGAGTATGTTAAGGATTCTGTGCTGCAGACCCTGGAAGATATGGTGATCTTAGAACAGCATATGAAAGAATATGAGGTGTCCGTCACTGAGGCCGAGCAGCAGGTGATCAAGGATTCCGCGAAGGCGTTCGACGAGGTGAATGCCCTGGAAGATAAAGAGAAGGTATCCGGCTCGGAGACAGCGGTGGAGCGTGTACTGACTCTGATGGCGATCCAGCAGAAGATGCAGGATGCGATCCAGAAGGGGGCAGACACGGAAGTGTCCGATGAGGAGGCCGCACAGAAGAGCATGCAGTATGTAGAATTCTCTTATACCGTCGAGAGCAAAGAGGATGCCGAGGATGAGGAAGATGATGAAGAAGAGTCCAGAGAGATGACGGACAAGGAGAAGAAAGAGGTCCAGAAGAAGGCTGAGGAATTTGCCAAGGCTGCCAAGGATGAGAAGGATTTTGAAGCTTATGCGAAGGGCAAGGAGTTCGAAGTAAAGAAGACAACCTTCGACGCCGAGTCTATGTCTCCGTCAGAGGAGCTGATCAAGGCGGCGGACAAGCTGAAGGAAGGCGAGACGACCGGAGTGATCAAGACGGACGACGGATGTTATGTTGCCAGGGTGACAAGCCTTCTTGACCGTGAGGCGACCGATGCGAAGAAGGATACCATCGTCAGCGAGAGGAAGCAGGAATTATATACAGAGACCTGTGAGAAATGGCGTGAGGATGCGAAGATATCGGTAAACGACGAAGTATGGGGGAAGATTGGATTCAAGGACCTGAAGGTTACGATGAAAGAAGTGAAAGAGGATCCATATTCCAATGCTGTCCAGACGGACGATGTGGCAGATGCCCAGGATGAAGCTGAGGAGAATGCGGAATAGGGTTTCCTGAGTATGATAGATACGGCCTGCAGCGGTAGGTATATGATACCGCTGTCAGGCCGTATTCTCTGCAAAATCAGTGCACCGCACTATTGCATGAAGGAGGTGAGCAGGTCATTCACCAGCTTGCCGTCTGCCTTCCCCTTGACCTTGGGCATCAGGACTTTCATGATCCTTCCCTTGTCCTTGGCGGCAGGAGCTTCGATTCCAAGTTCTGCGAGGGTTGCGTTTATCACCCCGCGGATCTCGGTCTCGTCCATCATCTTAGGAGCGTACTGCTCAAGAACAGCGAGACGTCTGGTACATTCTTCAATGATGTCGGTGCGGTCGGCGGGCGTCATCTCCAGCGCCTCTTTCGTCTGCTTGATCTCCTTTAGGACAACCTGGGTCTCCTCTTCTTCGGTCAGGTCCTCCCGTTTGTCAATTGCTTTATTCTTAAGGGCTGCAAGCAGCATGGACAGAGTCTCCTTAGTGTCTTTGTTGCCTTCTTTCATGGCCTTGAACATATCAACGCGAACTTCTTCGATCTTACTCATATGAATCCCTCCTGAAATTAGTATGTCTCCATCATTATACAGGATGGCGGTTGATTCTGCAAGGTATATGGTATGCCCTGTTCAGACACGAAATCACTGCATTCACGCAATATCTATTGATTAGGCGGTGCAAATTTGTTACCATAGGTTCAACAGAAAGGAAGTGAGCATATGGTGATACAGGACAGTTATATTACGATTGCCTGGCTGGTGCTTCTGATCATCCTGCTGATCGTCGAGATCATTACGGTGGGGCTTACGAGTATCTGGGCGGCCGGCGGGGCATTGGCGGCGCTGATCCTGAATATCCTTGGACTCTCGCTGATGTGGCAGGTGGTTGCGTTCTTTGCTGTGACCTTCGTACTGCTGATCTTCACGAGGCCGTTTGCGGTGAGATTCATCAATACGCAGCGTGAGAAGACGAATTATGAGGGGATCATCGGCAAGACCATCCGCATTGCAGAGAGAGTGGACAATATCAGGCAGACAGGGATGGCAGTTGTAAACGGCCAGGAATGGACGGTAAGGGCGGAGAGGGACGACCTCACTCTGGAACCGGAGATGCTGGCGAAGGTAGTGAACATATCAGGCGTTAAGCTGATAGTAAAAGAGTATGAGGAGGAATAGGAATGGAAGGTATCATTGGATTGGTAGTCGTTGTTATAGTTGTGTTGATCGTATTACTGCTTCTGATCTCCTGTATCAAGATCGTGCCGCAGGCGAAGGCAATGGTCGTGGAGCGTCTGGGAGCGTATCAGGCAACCTGGAGTACGGGGCTTCATTTTAAAGTGCCGATCATCGACAGAGTTGCAAGAAGAGTGGACTTAAAGGAGCAGGTCGTTGATTTCGCGCCGCAGCCGGTGATCACGAAGGATAACGTTACCATGCGGATCGACACGGTTGTGTTCTATCAGATCACAGATCCGAAGATGTTCTGCTATGGCGTGGCGAATCCGATCATGGCAATCGAGAACCTGACGGCGACGACACTCCGTAACATTATCGGTGATCTGGAGCTGGATCAGACACTGACCTCCAGAGAGACCATTAATACGAAGATGCGGGCTTCCCTGGATGTGGCGACAGACCCGTGGGGAATCAAGGTGAACCGTGTGGAGCTTAAGAACATCATCCCGCCGGCAGCTATCCAGGATGCGATGGAGAAGCAGATGAAGGCAGAGCGTGAGCGCCGCGAGGCGATCCTGCGTGCGGAAGGTGAGAAGAAGTCTACGATCCTGGTGGCGGAAGGCCATAAGGAATCTGCGATCCTGGATGCGGAGGCTGAGAAGCAGGCAGCGATCCTGCGTGCGGAGGCGCAGAAGGAAGCCATGATCCGTGAGGCAGAAGGTGAGGCGGAAGCGATCCTTAAGGTACAGAAGGCGAATGCAGACGGTATCCGTTTCCTGAAGGAGGCAGGTGCAGATGAGGCTGTGCTTACTATGAAGAGCCTGGAGGCATTCGAGAAGGCAGCCGACGGCAAGGCAACGAAGATCATTATCCCGTCGGAGATACAGGGTATCGCAGGTCTTCTAAAGAGCGCCAAGGAGGTAATGACTGAGTAA
This sequence comes from uncultured Dorea sp., assembly GCA_947388185.1. Lineage (GTDB taxonomy): Bacteria > Bacillota > Clostridia > Lachnospirales > Lachnospiraceae > Sporofaciens. Next base: position 18,313 of record CANDQP010000030.1, read on the forward strand.
CAGAAGTCTTGATTAGGGACAGAATATAGACAGAGAAGGGAGGCAGCGTTATGACACATGTATTGATTCTTGAGGACGACAGGGCTTCTATGGAGGCTCTCGGGAAGATCCTTACAGAATATTCGGAAGAAATCTGTGTGCACGCCGCCTCTTCTTATCCTGAGGCGAAGGAGCTGCTTGACGGAGATATCCGGTTCGGTCTTTTCCTCCTGGATGTGAATCTGGGAGGAGAGAACCGGGAAGATATCGGAGGCATCTTGTTTGCAAGAGAGATCAGAGAGAAGTTCTGTTATACATTTACCCCTGTAGTCATGGTCACGTCTGTGGGAGCGATGGAGATGCAGGCATACAGGGAACTGCACTGTTATCAGTATATCATGAAGCCGTTTCGTCCGGAGCAGGTGATAGAGGTCGTAAGGAAGGTCCTTGACCAGGATAAGCAGGAGGAACCGCCGTCTGTGGTGGTGAAGCGTGACGGAGTCAATTATCAGGTCAGATGTGAGGAGATCCGTTATATAGAGGCGATACACCGCGGAATCCGGCTTCATATGAAGGGTGAGACCTGGGATGTGCCTTATGTGACGCTAAAGCAGATCTTACTGAAGGTTCCGGGAGAGATGTTCTTACAGTGCCACCGGATGTTTGCCGTGAACCGGCGGGAGGTGGAGTATTATGATACGGTGAACCGTGTCGTGAAGCTTAAGGACTGTGCGGATGTAATCGAGATCGGTGTGACTTATAAGGCAGAGATCGGGAGGATTGTCAGTGGTAAGCTGGGTTAGAAGATTTTTATATCGAATATTTTGTGTGATCGCGCTGCTGGTATCCGTCTATCTGATCGTGGATTTTCTGGTCAGCGGTACGTTTGATTACAGGATCTTTACCATGTTCCTCTTATTGGTTGTGGTGGAGATCTGGGGGATCATCGACTGGCGGAAGAATTATCTTATGATGCGGCAGAAGGAATCGGAGCTTAAGCTGTATCAGCATTATATCAAGCCTCTGGAGGAACTGGTGAAGGAGATCCGTGCCAAACAGCACGAGTTCGACAACCATGTCAATGCGATCCTGAACATGCACCTGACGGTGGGGGACTATGATGAACTGGTGGCGCGTCAGTCCGCGTATATCACGGAGGTGCTGAGGGATGATGACAGCAGGAGATACCTGCCGCTGCTTAGGATCAGCGATAAGGTGCTGGCAGGATTCCTCTACAGTAAGATCGTCCGCGCGCCGTCTTATGTGAAGACAGAGGTGAATGTGAAGAGCCTCGAGATCATATCGGGTATCTCGGAGCATCATCTGATCGAGATCGTCGGGACGCTTGTGGATAATGCTTACGAGGCCTGTACCAGGGAGATGAACAAGGTATCTATGGAGCTGGATTCAGAGAATGACAGGCTGGTGTTCCTGATCCGCAACCAGGTCTGCGGCATGAAGATGGAGGACGTCAGCAGATTCTTTGAGAAGGGATATTCTACGAAGCAGGATGCCGACAGGCACGGGCTTGGGTTGTATAATGCGAAGCTGCTGGTTGGGCGGTATCATGGGGATATCACGGTAAGCCTTGATAAGTCGGATGAGAAGGATACGATCTGTATGAAGATCGTGGTGTGATACCGTATCGGGAGGGATGAAGGTCCTTCCTTTTTTGATGTATTTGATGAGGTATTTGCAGGATAAATGTGATACAATGTGTATAATAGATGTCAGGGGATGGAAGGAGAGGACGATATGAGGAATCACGAAGTGACAGCAAGGCAGCCGTTGTTAGATGAGGATGGATATTTGAGAGAGCCTGGCTGGTCTAAGCGGCAGGTGCAGGTCTATGACCGGTCGAAGATCAAGTCGCCGGCAGTTCGGATCAAGGAGTGGGATTATTATCTTGTGTTAAATGAGGATTTTGCGGGGGCATTTACCATATCGGATGATGGGTATATCGGATTGCAGTCGGTGTCTTTGCTGAATTTTAAGGAAGGATGGGAGCATACGGAGACGATCCTGAATCCGTTCACCATGGGGCGGCTTCATCTTCCGTCTTCTTCCGAGGAGGGGAATACGGTCTACCATGATAAGCGTCTGCATATGGAGTTCCGCAAGGAAGGGGACAGAAGGAGGATCCTGTGCAGATTCCGCAACTTCTGGCAGGGGAAGGAATTGGAGTGCAATATTACGCTTCGTGAGCCGCCGATGGATACGATGGTGATCGCGACCCCCTGGAAGAACAAAAGGGCGTTTTATTATAACCAGAAGATCAACTGTATGGCGGCAAGCGGCAGCATACGGTACGACAATAGAACGTATACCTTCGACCCGGCGAAGGACTTCGGGACCCTTGACTGGGGACGAGGCGTGTGGACCTATGATAATCGGTGGTACTGGGGCTCCGGCAATTGTATGATAGAGGGGAAGCCTTTTGGGTTCAACATTGGATATGGTTTCGGAGACACGGAGGCGGCGTCTGAGAATATCTTATTCTATGATGGGAAGGCGCATAAGCTTGACGACGTGACCTTCCATATCCCGGCGGATGATTATATGAAGCCGTGGAGATTCACCTCCAGCGACGGGCGGTTCGAGATGGATTTTGTTCCGGTGCTTGACCGGGCGGCGAGGACCGCGGCGGTGATCATAGAGACGGATCAGCATCAGGTATTCGGACGGATGAGCGGTAAGGCTGTGCTGGATGACGGGAAAGTGATCGAACTTAAGGACTTGATGTGCTTTGCGGAGGATGTGCATAATCGGTATTAGGATCATGTTAGAATTTTAATTAGGAAGTGTTCATATGTTATGTGAGTGGTGGAAGAAGAGAAGGAACGGATTATATATATTGATCTGTGCGATTCTTGTAATGAGCTGTCTGCCTGTTCTGCAAGGTCAGGCAGAAGAGATGAAGAAGGAGGAGAAGATATACTGCGCTGCATTTGGTGACAGTATTGCCAAGGGCTATGCAGGAAAGAAGCAGGAAGATCTGCAGAGCTATCCGCAGCTGATTGCGGAGGCAGTGTCAAAGGAGACCGGGATTCCAACGGAATATGTGAATTATGCGAAGAACGGGCTGACTTCGGCAAGGCTGAATTCAGATGTCCTGAGTACGGAAGAAGCGGCTGCCTCTCTTGAGAAGGCAGACATCGTTACGCTGACGATCGGCGCCAATGATCTGATGCAGGAATTCAAGCTTACAGTACGGGAGATCCTGGAGACAGATCAGAGATTCACCAGTGCATATGATGCATTTGATGCGCTGCAAGAAGGGATAGAGAATAATCCACTGCTGGTAATGAGAGTATTGGGAATGCTGGAAGACTGGGATTATGCGGCGTTTGATGAACAATGGGTTGCGGCGATGGAGACGATCTCGCAGCATAGAAAAGACGGCTCTCAGCTTGTGGTGACGGATATCTATAATCCGGTCAATCAGTTTGAGCTTCCCGGGACGATGAACATGGTAGTAGATGAGGTGATCCAGAATATGAACCAGGTTATGTATGATCACGCGGAGGAATACGACTATCATGTGGTGGATCTGTTTGAATCTGAGATCTGTGAGCATACCCAGAGGGACGGACTGCACCCGGATCAGGAGGGGCAGAGACTGATCGCCGGGCTTGCGATGGAGAAGATTGATACCGGGCGTTTTATGGGGGAGCCGGAAAAGGAGATAGAGAAGACGGAGCCGGCCAGGAAGAGTATTGGGCGTACGATTCTTGGCAATATCAGAAAGGTGATCATATTGACGGCGGCGGCAGCCGTGATATTGATCGCGGGAGGAATCGCTGTCTGGAGGAAGAGGCGGAGGAAGGCTGATACACCGGATGATAAGTAGCTGGACAGGGAAAACCGGGAGTGATATAATACAAAAGTGGTTATAGTATCAAAAATATAATTAGGAAATGAAGGGAGAGGAGATTGTGAAATGCGGATGAAGAGCAGAGGCGTAGCGGCATTGTTATCTATGGCACTCGTGGTCAATATGGTTTCTCTTACGGCAGCAGCGGAAGAGATAGACGGGAATCTGACCATAGTATCTGAAAATGCAGATACAGACAGTGACTTAGAGAATGCAGGCGGCGGCCCGGAAGATGCAGGTGATGACTTGGAGAACCCAGGTGATGGCCTGGAGAATCCGGATGATGGCTTGGAGAATCCAGATGATGACTTGGAGAACCCAGGTGATGACTTGAAGGATGAAGGTGAGAGCGGTAATCAGGAGGATGCCGGGGAGGCTTTGGAGTCAGAGGAACCAGAGAAGACGGGCGGAATAACCCATTCCATAACGATGAAATCCATCGAAGAACCGCAGCCTCAGGCAGAAGAACAGCCGGATGAGAGTATGGCGCGGGATATCAGGAATGAGAAGGTAGAGGTTACCGGCTATGATGCACAAAAAGGCACCTTCCGCGTCGTCGTATCGAACGTAGCGGATGCAGAACAGGCGAAGAAGGTTGTGCTTCCGGTGTGGAGTGCAGTGAACGGGCAGGATGATATCGTATGGTATGATGCGAAGGCGGATGGGAACGGCAGCTATTATGCGGATGTGAATCTCAGGAATCATAAGGGATTCGGTGTCTACAATGTACATGCATATGCCGAGTTGGCGGATCGTTCATTGAGGTATGTAGGGGCGGCCAAACTAGACATAGACTCCCCGGGAATAGGAAGAGTTGAAGTCAGAGATTATAATTCTGACAAAGGTACGTTCCAGGTTGTCCTGTCAGGAATAACCAATCCGAATTTGATCCATAAGATCGCTGTTCCGATCTGGAGTGCAGTGAACGGACAGGATGATATCATATGGTATGATGCGAGGAGAGATAACAGCGGCAATTACTATGTTGATGTAGACGTGAAGAATCACAAATATTCTGCCGGAGTATATGATATCCATGTATATTGCACGGATATTACAGGGCTTCAGTTTTTTGCCGGCAAGACGCAGCATAATGTGGAGACGCAGCAAGGTGAACTGACGGTGGCAAAGAGCAGTGACAATGAATACGTTGCCGAGCTCAGGAATGCAAAGATACCGGGCGGCGTAGCCGGGGTCCAGTTCCCTGTATGGAGTGCGGTGAACGGACAGGATGATATCATATGGTACAACGCTGTCAGAGGAAATGACGGAATATACAGATGTAAGATATCATTGAAGGACCATAAAGGATTCGGGGATTATACGGTACATGCCTATGTAAAATCTTCAAACGGTTCCCTGGTATTTGCCGGGGCATCAGGGTTTAAGGTGGAGGCTCCAAGTATCGGGAAGGTAGAAGCAAGCGTAACCGATAAAGCGAACGGTCAGTTTCGGGTTCGGATCTCTGATATTAAGAATGCAGACCTGATCAAGGAAATCAAGGTTCCTGTATGGTCGGAGAAGAATCAAGGAGATATCGTATGGTATAAGGCAGCCAGAGCCAAAGACGGCAGCTATATCTTAGATGTAAATGTGAGTAACCACAAATACAATTCCGGTATTTATAATATTCATGTTTATGTATCAGATATGGCAGGCGGAGACTGGTTCGCCGGAGCAACGAATTGTAAGATGGATATAGAATTCGGTTCTCTGGAGGCAAAAGATATCGACGGTACAGAATCTACATATCGGATTACCTTGTCAGGGATGCGCGTTCCGGCTGGGGCGAGTAAGATCCAGTTTGCAGTTTGGGGCAGTCAGGGTGGCCAGAATGATATCAAGTGGTATACTGCCGCGAGACAGTCTAACGGATCGTATGTGTACGACGTGAAGATCGCGAACCATAAGGAAGCCGGAGATTATAATGTTCACGCATATTGCGTGACCAGGAGCAATACGCTGCAGTTTGCAGGCAATACCGGATTCACAGTAGTGAAGAAGCCGATGATAGCTTCGGTAAATGCATCTGATATTAATGGAGCAGCCGGTACATTTAAGGTCACGGTTTCTGGAGTAGTGGCTTCTTTCGGAGTGCAGGAGGTCCGGGTTCCGGTTTGGTGTGCGGCAGATCAGAGTGATATTGTGTGGTATAAGGCGATAAGGGCAGGAAGCAGCAATACATACGCTGTCAATGTCAACATTGCAGATCACGGATATCATTTCGGCAGCTATAAGATCCATGTATATATCACGATGGGCAACGGCGTTCAGTTATATGCCGGCGCTGCCAAAGCGGATATTAAGGCATCCAATTATGTCTACAGTGTTCCGATCAGTTCATCCCGCAGGGAGGTTGGAATCATAGGAGTGAATGCGGAACGTGTGCAGTTTCCGACATGGAGTACGGCGAATGGTCAGGATGATATCGTATGGTACGACGGAGTCAATCAGGGGAACGGCAAATGGAGCGTGGTAGTTAACAGTGCAAACCATAAGTCTGACGGGGCATATGTGACACACGTATACGTCACATCAGGAGGAAAGAAGAAGAATGCCGGATCATTGTCGTATTCGCTTACTTCTGCAGCCGAAGAGCGTCTGCAAAGAGACGTGACGGCGGTGTATAATCAGGTGGGAAGAGATCTCTACGCTTGTTATAACTGGGTGGCGAATACCATAACCTACCAGAGGATCAACGGGCATGTTACCCCGCCGGCAGGATATACCAGAGAACAGTGGTATGCGGTCATGGGGCTGGAATCCCATCAGGGTAATTGTTATTGTTATGCCGCCGCATTCGCGTATCTGGCAAGGCATCTGGGATATAACGCCGAGTATGTCGAAGGCAGTGTTCCCAAAAGGAGCGGAGGATATACGCCTCATGGATGGGTAGTGATCAACGGAGCCTATATCTGTGATCCGGAAGCGCAGGCGGAGATCGGAGGAGCTAATTTCTACATGCAGCCGATCAACAGTCCGGTAATGAATTATGTAAGATAGTTACGAACTGATAAAGAGTGGGGAACATAGATGGTTTTTAGTTCAATGGTTTTTTTGTGCGTGTTCCTTCCCGTAGTATTTTTGTTATATTATATGATTCCGTCTTTGCAGGTCAGGAATATGCTGCTGATCCTTTTCAGTCTGTTGTTTTATGCATACGGAGAACCTGTTTATGTGATACTGATGATGATCAGTACGATGTTAAACTATATATTTGGACGGATAATAGGTCGGTCAGAGCAAAGGTTCAGGAAAGTTATCCTGACCTTTGCTGTTATATGCAATCTTGGAATCCTGGCCTTTTTTAAATATGCAGATATGATCATTGCAACGGGGAATACATTGTTTCATATGGATGTGGAGCAGCTGGGGCTGCCGCTGCCTATAGGGCTGTCCTTTTTTACATTTCAGGCAATGTCTTATGTGATCGATGTGTATCGGGGAGAAGTGGAATGTCAGAGGGCATATCGGAATGTCCTGCTGTACATATCCTTTTTCCCGCAGCTGATCGCAGGCCCCATTGTAAAATACCATGACATTCAAGAGCAGATCACGAATCGGTCAGGCGATCTTAAGAAGATTGCAACGGGGCTTCGCAGATTCATAACCGGCCTTGGAAAGAAGGTATTGATATCTAACACTATGGCGGTTGCGGCGGACGCTGTGTTTGCGGCGCCAGTGGATGAATTGAATGCCTGTTCCGCGTGGATCGGCGCGCTGGCGTATATGATGCAGATCTATTTTGATTTCAGCGGTTACAGCGATATGGCGATCGGGTTGGGGCATATGTTTGGATTTGCCTTTCTTGAGAATTTTCAATATCCTTATATATCCGGCAGTATCAAAGAATTCTGGCGCAGATGGCATATCTCGCTGTCTACCTGGTTCAAAGAATATTTATATATTCCGCTGGGCGGAAACAGGAAGGGAAGAATACGCACTTATATAAATAAAATAATCGTGTTTTTGTGTACAGGCTTATGGCACGGAGCGAACTGGACCTTTGTAGTCTGGGGAATTTTCCATGGGATGTTTCTGTTGTTGGAGGATATCCTTCCGGTCAGAAAGCTCCCAAGGATACTGAGACATCTGTACGCTGTCCTTGCAGTGTGCGTTGGATTCGTCATATTCAGGGCGGATACACTGCTTGATGGATTCGGTATGATCGGAACGATGTTTACCGGGTGGAGCTTCCGGGAAGGACAGATGGCGTTTGCACTGGAGCAGCTGACACCTGTCTTTTTGCTTATATTTGCCGCTGCAGTGGCAGGATGTACACCGATCGTACCCTGTATCAGGAACAGGGTATCAGGGACAAGGATAGGCTGGATCTGTGAGCCTGCAAGTTACATAGTCAGTGTACTGCTGCTTTTGCTTTGCATGTTTAATCTTGCCGGCGGTTCCTATAATCCATTTATTTATTTTAGGTTTTAGAGGGAACACAAGATGAAAGAGAAATTCTGTATGATATATATTGCTTTGGTTCTGGCGATATTAGCCGTTCCGTTGGCGGGGATGAGTTTCTGGCCGACTGACAGCACAACAGAGAACAGAGAATTAAGCAGGCTTCCGTCATTTATGAAGGACGGAAAGCCCAATCTAAAGTATATGGAAGATATGGGGACCTATTTTGAGGACCATATGGCGTTCCGCCCGCATATGCTGACGGCCAATGCCTGTATCTGGGACAAACTGGCCAAGACCAGCACGACAGACCAGGTTGTGACAGGAAAGAACGGCTGGCTGTATTTCGGAGGCACGATCGATGATTACACGGGCAGGAATCTTCTCTCGGACAGGGAACTTTATGATATTGCGCACAACCTGGCTTTGCTGAAGGACTATGTGGAACAGAACAAAAGCCGGTTTCTGCTGGTGATCGCGCCCAATAAGAATACGCTGTACGATGACAGCATGCCATATTATTATAAGAGGGCAGATGTCAGTAATCTTGAGAACTTACAGCCTCTTTTAGAGGAGAAAGACATCGCCTGTATAGATCTGGTTCAGGCTTTTCGCAAAGAAGAGGAAGTATTGTATTTCCGCCGGGACACGCATTGGAACAATGAAGGAGCGGTACTGGCATATAACGCCGTGATGAATGAACTGGAGAAAGAGCATGAGACGTATCTGAACGTACCCGTTCAGAAGGTCAGGGATCACATAGGCGATATAGATGAGCTCCTGTATCCTCTGGCGGCAGAAGCGGAAGAAGATATTTATTATGATAAGGAATGGCAGTATGAGTATGTGAATGAAGTTGGGGATCACATGGATCCATGGATAGAGACTTCGAATCCGAAGAAGACTGGAAGTCTTCTGATGTACAGAGATTCCTTTGGCGAGAGTTTGCTGCCATTTTTCGCGGATGAATACAGGAACGCATATTTTTCCAGGCTTGTGCCGTATAATATGGAGAACCTCATACAGTATCAGCCGGATACGGTGATCGTCGAGAAGGCAGAGCGCCAGATGGCAGCCTTTGGTACGGAGATTCCGATCATGGAGGGACCTGTGGTGGACAATATGTCCGCACCGGAGAAGAAGACAGCGACGACTCTTGAGACAGAGCAGGACGGTCCGTATCTGGTTGTCAGCGGAACGATCGATCCGGACTGTATGACGGACCAGACAGACGTCTATCTATCCGTCAGCGACAGCGGCAGGCAGAAGACGGTCACATATGAGGTGTTCTATACGCTGAAAAAGGACGGAGACGGCAATGGCTACAAGATGTATCTAAAGAGAGACTCTCTTCCGGCCGATGATATTCATATGAATGTCATCCTATCAGACAAGGATGCACAGTGGATCGTGAAGTCAGAAGATATTACAGTTACATGGGAATAGGAGGATGTAAAAGAGATGAAAAAGATGAAAGCAAAAAAGAAACGGTTACTTGTATTGGCAGGAGTATTCTGTATGGGCATTCTGCTTTTTGGATGCGGTAAGAAGAACGCAGAAGAGAAGGAGCCGGTAAAAGAGGAGCCGGCAAAGGAAGAATCGGTAGAAGAAGAGAAGCCGGAAGAAACCTATCAGGTGATAGGCAAGGAATCAGAGGATGCCTATGATATTCTTCTGACCAATAAAACAGGCAAAGTAATCAGAGGAATTCAGGTTAAGAGTTCAGAACAGAAGGAATATCCGGCAAATATGATGGCCGGCAGCCAGAAGATCGAAAAGGACGAGACAGTAGAATTATATTATACTTCGGAAACGGCAGAGAAGAACGAATCGAAAGAGGAAGACTCGGACAAAGAAGATGAATCGGAGGATACCAAGAAGGATACTCCTGAGATTGCAGACGCGGTCATGAATGTAGTGTACAGCCTTCAGATCACATTTGAGGACGGTACATCTCAGGAATTAACCTCTTTCGCCGTAGATGATATAGAAGAAGCAGAGATCTGTTATGAAGAAGAAGTGGCGTTTCTTACATACGAAAGCAAATCAGAGGACGTGGAGATCAGCACCAAGGAAGCGGAGCTGGCGTTAAAGGCCGACAAGAAGGCGGCTAAGACTGTAACGGATCAGATTCAGAATGTAGGGGGAGTAACGTTAGAGAGTGAGGCCGGGATACAGGCGGCGAGAGCAGCATATAACGCATTGACCGATACGCAGAAGAAGCTGGTGACTAATGAATCGCTGCTTGCAGAGCAGGAAGCTGTGCTGGCAGCCCTTAAGGAACAGGCGGCGGCGCAGGCAGCAGCAGAACAGGCAGCAGCGCAGGCGGCGGCAGAACAGGCGGCAGCACAGCGGGCGGCGCAGCAAAATAATTATAATAATTCTGGTAGTTACAGCGGGGGAGGTTCTTCGTCAGGATATTCAGACAGTGCAAGCCAGGGAACGGGCGGCTGCCTGGATGATGTAATATTAAATTAAATATATTTCGGTATAAAATTCCTTCATTTACAGATAATAGTACCATTGTAACGAGTGATATGAAAATCTACAAATGGAGGAATTGTTATATGAAAGCCACGGGTATTGTGAGGAGAATCGATGACTTGGGAAGGGTAGTGATCCCAAAGGAAATCCGCAGGACGTTAAGGATCCGGGAGGGAGATCCGTTAGAGATATTTACGGACCGGGAAGGAGAGATCATCCTGAAGAAGTATTCGCCCATCGGTGAGTTGTCGACCTTTGCCAGACAGTATGCAGAGAGCCTGTCGCAGACGGTGGGATGCCTGGTCTGCGTCTGTGATATGGACCAGGTCATTGCGGCGGCAGGAAATGGGAAGAAGGAGCTTCAGGACAAATATATCAGCAGGCAGTTGGAGCGGCACTTAGGCGCCAGAACACAGCTTGCGGCGTCGGCGGGGGAGAAGGCATACATTCCGATCGTTGATACGCAGGATGAGGATTATGAGCATGAGGTGATCAGCCCGATCCTCTGTGAGGGAGATGTGATCGGAGGTGTGATCCTGTTGTCCCGCGACGCTAAGAAGAAGCTCGGCGAGCTGGAACAGAAGATGGCCGCCTGTGCGGCGGCATTCCTGGGAAGCCAGATGGAGCAATAGAAGAATAAATAGAATAAACACGGAAGTTCCGTCATATCTTGTGGTAGAGAACTCGTATAACATTAGGGATATACGAAGTCTATATGCAAGGGAGGGACGGAAATGGAAAGGAAGCTTAAGAGAGATTCATGGGTCATGTGGATATTGAAATCACTTCTGGCTTCGTATGTCATCACAGGGATTCTTCTGCTGCTTTTGGCAGTGGCGCTGTATAAGTTTGAATTGAACGAGAAGGCAGTGTCCGCTGCCATCATCGCAATCTATATTATGGCGACTCTGATCGGCGGCATTATCATCGGTAAGTTCGCCAGGGTGAGAAGATACCTGTGGGGGTTGGGTCTGGGAATCGGGTACTTTGGACTGCTTCTTCTGATCACGCTGGGAGTATACCGCACCCTGAACGGGGATGCGGCGAACCTGATCACTACAATGGTCTTATGCGCAGGTGGGGGGATGGCAGGCGGAATGCTATCGTAAATCAAAGACATAAAGTTATTGCGAAAATGCAGATGTGATGCTATAATAACAGAAGTTAAGCAAAGATAAGGAGGAACATGACCATGAAGCATGTAAAGACATTAAATACACAGACCATGAATAACAGCCTGAAGAAGGGCGGATGCGGTGAGTGTCAGACATCCTGCCAGTCAGCATGCAAGACATCCTGCACGGTAGGGAATCAGACCTGCGAACAGAAGAAATAATCAGATTTATAGAGAAGCTTGAGACAGCGGTCTTTTGGTCGCTGTTTCTTGTCGTTTGACATTCCAATGAAAGGGGTACATAACCTTGATTCATCAGTATCAGAATAATGGATACAATATCGTTCTGGATGTGGTGAGCGGCGCGGTCCATGTGGTGGACGAGCTGTGTTACGACGTGATCGCCGCGCTGTCCGGGGGTGCGAAGGAACCAGCGGCGGCGGAGCTTCGGGAACCGGAAGTATTAGAAGAACTGGTGCAGAAGCTTGGCGTAAGCTACGGCGAGGACGATATTAAGGATGCCCTGGCAGACGTGACAGAGCTTACAGAGGCAGGGCAATTGTTTGTAGAAGATACATATGAGAGCATGATCGGCGAGGTGAAGAAGCGCAAGACGGTGGTGAAAGCGCTCTGTCTCCATGTTGCCCATGACTGTAACCTTGCCTGCAGATATTGCTTTGCAGAGGAAGGGGAGTATCACGGCAGGCGTGCACTGATGAGCTATGAAGTGGGAAAGAAGGCGCTTGATTTCCTGATTGCCAATTCCGGAAGCCGCCGGAATCTGGAGGTGGATTTCTTCGGCGGGGAACCGCTCATGAACTGGCAGGTGGTGAAAGACCTTGTGGCTTACGGAAGGCAGCAGGAGAAGCTCCATGACAAGCATTTCCGGTTCACGGTGACGACCAACGGCGTATTGCTGAATGATGAGATACAGGAATTCATCAACCAGGAGATGGACAATGTTGTCTTAAGCCTGGACGGGCGCCGCGAGGTCAACGATCACATGCGTCCGTTCCGTAACGGGAAGGGAAGCTACGATCTGATCGTTCCGAAGTTTCAGAAGCTTGCCGATAGCCGTAATCAGGAGAAATATTACATCCGGGGAACATTTACCAGAGAGAATCTGGATTTCTCAGAGGATATTCTGCATTTTGCTGATCTGGGCTTTACACAGATGTCTATAGAACCGGTGGTGGGGGATGCAAGCGACCCTTATGCCATCCGCGAAGAAGACCTTCCTAAGATCATGGAAGAGTACGATAAGCTTGCCCGTGTCATGATTCAGCGGGAAAAAGAAGGAAAAGGTTTTCAATTCTTTCATTTTATGATAGACTTAGACGGTGGACCCTGTGTGGCGAAGAGATTGTCGGGATGCGGTTCGGGAACGGAGTATCTGGCGGTCACGCCGTGGGGGGATTTGTATCCGTGTCATCAGTTTGTAGGACAGGAAGAATTCCTGATG
>CANDQP010000031.1 GCA_947388185.1 uncultured Dorea sp.
GTAAAATATTAAATTTTCAAGGTTCTATTTCGCGGGCTTTTGACCCCAGCATCATTACATATAATGGAAGTGCAAAATGATGCAAATTTAAAAATGCACGAAATGCACAAAAATCATATATTTATGTATATAAAGTGCATAAAATAAGAGCTTTTATTATGTGTAAAAAGAGGAAAAGGATAATAATGCACTATAAATGTTGAAAATAGAGTGTGCATGTGATAACATTTTAGACATAAAAGGAAACATAAAAACATGCAAATGGTGCAAAAAGTGAAAGGAGAAAACATGCACAAATTATTTTATAAACCGGAAAATGCATGGGTGGGTGATCTGATCCCATATTATGATAACGGTACATATTATGGATTCTATCTGCATGATCCAAGAATAAAAGACAGGGAGTATGCGGAAGAGACGACCTGGCATCTGGTGACTACTGAGGATTTTGTCCATCTTGAGTATAAGGGAGAGGCTATCAGGAGGGGAGGGGATGATAAACCGAATAAAAATGCATATACGGGTTCGGTGATCAAGGACAAGGACGGGCTCTACCACGCATTTTACACAGCTTATAATGAAAATTTCAAGATCAATGGAAAGAGTATCCAATCCGTAATGCAGGCGGTGGGAAGTGATCTGGAGCACCTCAGTACGATAGAAGAATTCCTGTTTGTCTCTGACGGCGTCCGGTATGAGGAGTTCGACTGGCGCGACCCTTATGTATACTGGAATGAAGAAGAACAATGCTACGATATGCTTCTGGCTTCCCGGATAAAAGGAGGAGGGGCGCTGCGGGGCGGGTGCATTGCACTTTGCAGGTCTGAGGATCTGATACACTGGTCGTATGAAGAACCGTTTTACGCACCGGAAATGTACATTACGATGGAGTGCCCGGAATTGTTTCAGATGGGGGATTACTGGTATCTGGTATTCTCAACGTTCTCGGATCAGTTTACGACGCATTATCGGATCGGCAGGAGTCCGAGGGGGCCGTGGATGATCCCGGAGGATGATGTGTTTGACACCAGATCAGATTATGCGATCAAGACGGCGTCAGACGGAAAACGCAGATTTGCCTTCGGATGGATCGCCAGCAAGTACGGGAACTGCGACTTTGGTCCCTGGGAGTGGGGCGGAACGATGGTATTCCATGAGCTGATCCAGAATCCTGCCGACGGAACCTTGAGGGTCAAGGTGATACCCAGCGTCAGGGACTTCTACAGCGTACCGCAGGAAGAGAAGAAAGCGCTTGCCGCCGGAGCAAAGATACGGGAGTGTGCAGGAGGTATCCGTGTCACGGCGGATACGCTGGGAGCGGGGCTTTATGAGATCCCGAAGGACAGCTTCTCGATAGAAATGGACATTCACGTAACGCAGGCTCATGAATTCGGAATTGCATTGCATGTGGATAATGGTTTGGAGAGGGGATATTTCCTTCGTATGAACCGGCGAAGAGGAGAGGCGGCCTGGGATATGTGGCCGCGGTCAGAACAGGGTAGATACCAGTGGCAGATCAAGGGAGACGTTCCCTATCAGATCGAGACTGCAAGAAGGCTGCCGGCGGCAGACGATTATCATGTATTTATCATAAGAGAAGATGATATCTGTGTGGTATATATCAATGATGAAGTGGTCCTGTCAACCAGAATGTATGATCATAAAAGCGGCTATGCGGGAGTTTATGCCGTGCAGGGAGAAGTAAAGTTAAGTAACTATGTTGTCAGAACATTAAAATAACAGGAGGAAGGCATATGAAGAAGAGATTAGTAAGTGTATTGTTGGCGGTTGGTTTAGCAGCGGGACTGGCAGCAGGATGCGGGGCCAAAGACAAGGAAAGCAAATCAGAAGAAGACGGTGTGACGACGGTTACGTGGATGACGTCCAGGCCGGTTGACGGAGAGATCGATCAGGTCATGCATGAGATTGCCGATCAGTACAGTGAGGAAAAGGGCGGGAAATGGAAGATTGAATTCGAGACAACTGCGGACAGGCCGTCATATCTTCAGAAATTAAAGACCTTGATCGCCGGGAAGAATATGCCGGATATCATAGATATCGACGCGGATCCATATTGTCAGGAGCTTGTTGACGCCGGGATGTTGGTAGATGTTAAGAAGTTTTTGGAGGAGAATGGAAAATATAATGATTTTTATCCGATCGCATTGAAGTATCAGGAGTTCACGGACGGCACCATGTATACGCTGCCGTTGGAGTACCATGTGGAAATGACCTGGTATAACAAGGAGATCTTTGACAAATATGAGCTGACCCCGCCGGCTACGATGGATGAATGGCTGAATGTGTGTAAGACGTTAAAAGACAACGGGGTTACGCCGATCTCTGTGGACGGAGTTGACAGATGGCCGGTTCAGAGATATCTGGCAATGCTTCCGTTCAGGGAATCCGGCAATGATTTTATCATCGATCTCAGAGACGGCAAAACGAAGATGGACAGTGATACCGGAAGAGAAGCTGCCGAATTTATGGCAGAGATCGGACAGTATTTTAACGACGGTTTCGCTGCAACCGATTATGCGACGGCACAGTCCATGTTCTTAGACGGCAAATCCGCCATGTACTATATCGGCGACTGGGAGATAGCAGCAATGCAGGAAGCCTATGAACAGGGAAAGATTGATTATTTCTATCTTCCGGAAACAGATGGAGGCAAGACCAAGGCCAATGAATTCTGTGTGAATTCCGGTATCGGAATGGCATTTAACGCAGAGACATTTGATGAGAAGACGAAAGACTTCGTGCTGTATGTGATCGAGAATTATGGAAAATTATATGCGGCAAAGCAGCAGATGTCGCCGATCAGGACAGAGCTTTCGGATGAGGTGGAATATTCAGATCTCTATCTGAAGATTCAGGACGATATGCAGAAGACCGGAGAGAATTTCTTAAAGCCATGGGATACCTATTTGGATTCCAATACCAATACCGTTATGCAGGATAACCTGCTGCTGCTGGCGTCGGGAGATCTTACCGTGGATGAATTCTGCAGATTAGTGGATGATTCGGTTGCGGAAAATGCAAATTAAAATTGTAGATTTGATCGTAGATTCCCTGCGAATAGGAGGGTATAATGGGAATAATTAAGAATAAAAAGGCGTTTCTGGCATTTCTGCTTCCGGGATTGCTGTTTTATATATTGGCGGTGTTCTATCCGATAGAAGAATCTATCCGGCTGAGTTTTATGAAATGGGGCGGAATAGGAGAGAAAGAATTCGTAGGATTTCAGAACTATATTACCATGTTTCATGATAAGGTCTTTTATACGGCGTTCATCAATAATCTGATCTACCTGGTGATCGTAGTCTCTATGCAGCTTGCCGTCGGACTGTTCTTCTCGATCCTGCTGACGTATATGACCAGACACGTGACGCTGGTGAAAACCCTGTATTATGTTCCGTGTATCATTACGACGGTTGCGATCACGCAGTTATTCAGAAGCATCTATTCCACGGAACCGATGGGGCTGCTGAATCAGTTCTTACAGGCGGCGGGCCTTGGCGGGATGGTAACTTCGTGGCTGGCGGAAGTGAACACTGCGCTGGCAGCAGTCTCGATACCGGAAGGCTGGAGATTCACCGGTATGTATATGGTGATCTTCTATGCGGCGCTGGTGTCGCTGGATCCGTCGGTGTATGAAGCGGCGAAGGTGGACGGGGCGTCAGAGCTGCAGATCTTATTCAAGATTAAGATGCCTCTGATCAGAGATATTATCCTGCTGACGCTTACCATGTGCCTGACAGGAGCGCTTAGAGGGTTCGATATCCCGTTCCTGCTCACAAGCGGCGGACCTGGAAATGCAAGTGAATTGATGTCCACATATATGTATAAGAAAGCATTTTCCAGTAATCAATATGGCTATGGAAGCGCGCTGGCAGTCTTTATCATTGTAGAAAGCATTATGGCGGTCTATCTGATTCGGAAGGTATTTACCACTAAGGAAGAGCGGGAGATCAGGGAGATAGAACGGATGCAGAGGCGGCAAAGAAGGAGGGAAGGACGATGAAAGGAAAGGCTATAAAAATTATATTTGCTGTCTTGATCATACTATTTCTGATTATCCAGATCTATCCGGTGATCTGGCTGTTTATCGCAAGTATAAAGCCAACGGTTGAGCTATCGTCCGCGCCGTTTGCATTTCCTGAGAACCCTACTCTGGAAAATTTTGTAAATGTGCTCTCGGACGGCAAGATCGGTCTGTATATGTGGAACAGCCTGAAGGTCACAGGAATCTCGCTGATACTGATTGTGGCATTGAGCGCTACGGCAGGGTATGCGCTGTCTAAGTTCAGGGTCAGAGGGAAGAAGATCATCTTTTCATTCTTCACATTCGGGATCATGGTTCCGGTTCAGATCACATTGATTCCGCTGTTTATATTTTACAGCGATATGGGAATCCTGAACACCAGCTTTTCTCTGATCCTGCCGCAGGTGGGATTCGCGCTGCCGCTGTCTGTCATGATGTTTGTAAGCTTTTATGAATTTGTGCCGAACGAATTGATCGAGGCGGCGATCGTGGATGGCTGCTCGCCGTTTCGGACATTTATCCAGATCGTATTTCCTCTGGCAAGAAACACGGTGATCACGATCGCGTCTATGTACAGTATCTTGATCTGGAATGACTTTATCTTTGCAAATACCTTCATCAGCGAAGGCTCGGCAAAAACTGTTGCGATGGGCTTGAAGGATTATGTCGGGGCATTTGGAAATGTGGACTGGGGTTCTACGTTTGCAGCGATCGCCATCTCGATCCTGCCTCCTCTTTTGATTTATTTTGCGCTGAATAAGTGGGTGACGGCAGGAATGACGATGGGTGCAACGAAAGGATAGGTGCGCAATGAAAGGATGGGTGTGTTTGTGAAGGAACAGGGATTGAATGGAATGGTACTTCCGGGAGGCGCCGGGGTGCTTCCTTATCTGACGAGAGGAAGAAGCAGAGCGATCAATGCAGAGAATCGAACGGGGGAGAAGGGGAGGGGCGGCATGGCAGCCAGCCCTCTTGGGGTGTCCCGGAAGGGAAGCCCGTGTCTTAAGGATATCCAACCGGGAGAAAAGGTTGTGTTAGGTGAGATCAACGGGACAGGTGTGATTCATCATATCTGGATGACGGTGGATGCTAAGACCTCGGAAGGCGACTGCTTCGTACTGCGCGATCTGGTGCTCCGTATGTACTGGGACGGAGAAGAGAAACCGTCGGCGGAGGTTCCTCTGGGAGACTTTTTCTGCTGCGGATTCGGGAAGGAGTGTCTGGTGAACTCAGAATTGGTCACGGTCGTTCCGGCCAGAGGCTTGAATGCATATTTCCAGATGCCTTTCAGGAAAAAGGCGTTGCTCACATTGGAGAATCAGCATGTTAATGCGATACCGGCGTTTTTCTATCAGATCGATTATACTCTGTATGATGCCCTTCCTGAGAATACGGCGTATTTTCATGCGCAGTGGAGACGACAGGAATTGACGGAGCTTGGAAGGGATTATGTGATTGCGGACGGAATCAAAGGGCAGGGGCAGTATATCGGAACTTATATTGCGCTTTCGACCCTGCAGCGGTACTGGTGGGGAGAAGGCGAAGTGAAGTTCTACATAGACGGTGACCGGGAATATCCGACGATCTGCGGAACCGGGATGGAGGATTACTTCGGCGGGTCATGGAGCTTCGCCGTGCAGGAGGCCGGAAAGACGGTAGAGCAGACTTACAGCACGTCGTTTCTTGGATATCCGTATTATTCCAGGCATGATGATCTGGTATGGAATCCTTATCACAATGACGACTGTCCGCCGATGCGGGGATTCTACCGCTGGCATGTGATGGATCCGATTTTCTTCGAAGAGGATCTGAAGGTGACGGTTCAGCAGATTGGAGTGGGGCATAACGGGTTGTTCGAGCGGCAGGATGATCTGGCGAGTGTCGCTTACTGGTATCAGCGTGAGCCGCATGGGGAGTTTCCGAAGTTGTTGGAGAAAGAGAAGAGGTGGCCGAGGTGAGAAGGGATAAGAGAGTAACAGTTTAGTTGAATATGGCGGCGAGGGCGTAAGTTTCCTTGACAGGATATCCCAAAGGTGGCAATATTAGTTAATAAACAGTATTGTCTCTTGCTTAGCGGGACGGCAATCAATGAAGGAGGATATCATGGATAAGAAAACAATGTATAAGCTGACCTACGGCTTATTTGTTCTTACTTCTGCTTCGGAAGGGAAGGACTGCGGATGTATTATCAACACGGCGGGGCAGGTGACAAGCGAGCCTAACAGGATCAGCATCACTGTAAATAAGTCTAATTTTACACACGACCTGGTGAAAGAGAGCGGAAAGTTCAATATTTCCATCCTTAGTGAAGCAGCAAGCTTTGATACGTTTAAGCATTTTGGTTTCTAATCGGGGCGGGATGTGGATAAGTTTGCTGATTATACGGAGTGTAAGCGTTCAGCCAATGGTCTGTACTATGTTACGGCTGGAACCAACGGCTATATCAGCGCGGTGATAGAGCAGAGTGCTGATCTGGGGAGTCACACGATGTTTATAGCTGCTGTAGAGGATATGGAGGTGCTCTCTGATGTGCCGTCGGCGACTTACGCTTATTATCAGTCTGATATAAAGCCGAAGCCGGAGAAGGTCGCTGCCGGTAAGACGGTGTGGCGGTGTACGGTGTGCGGGTATGTATACGAAGGAGAGGATATTCCGGCAGATTTTATCTGTCCGCTGTGCAAACATCCGGCATCTGATTTTGAAAAGGTTATGCAGTAAGCACTAATATAAGGTAAGAATGATAAGAGAAGGGATCCGGAAGGGTCCCTTCTTTTTGCGGTTTATCTGCTGTGTACGGATGGTTTTCGTCATAAGGTCAATGAACAGGAGTTGCATCGGGCATTTGATCCAGAGAAGCTGACGGATGAAGAGATTATGGCGGAACAAGGGAGCGAGGTTACCAGGCTGGCTATAGACAGAGGGGAGAAGGATAATATATCTGTGATTCTGGTCCGCACGGTTTTCGGTACATCATTTCATTAATCTTGAAATAATAGTGCTTGATATTCGTGTCAGCTGTGCGTCTCCGTACCGACGGTGTAGTGGGCATACGAATAAGGAGGCTATCTATTAACCGACAGCCTCTTTTTGTTTATTGCTCTAATTCATCTGCAAAAGTATTTTCATAATCCTGGAGCTGATGGTATATGGCATCCACATAAGCGGTTGTGCCTTTTATCCGGTAAAGCATGAGGTAGCGGTGCCGCATGAAATGGATGATGTGGTATCCGTGCTTTTTCAGTTGGGGATGGGAACACAATTTCAGGCTGCCGGCGCCTTTTGAAAGCTGGTCGCGAGTTTCTAGGGCGTCCTGCCATACGTTATAGGCTGCCTGGTCATTGAGCAGAGTGTACTGTAAGTAATCGATGAAGTCGTTCAGTTGGGACAGCGCTTTTGGTGAGATGATTACGTCAAATGAATCCATGCTGTTTCCCCATCCTTTTCAGAGCGTCTTCCATATCAAGGCCCTTGCCATCAGAAATCTGCTGGCGTGATTCGGCAAGGTCGGAAAGGATCTGTTCCTGACTGACCGGGACGAAAGGATTTGCGGGTTTTCTGGATGTGAACAGTTTTTGGGTGAATTCCATGACTTTGATTCTCGCATCTTCTGGCATTGCTTCGAGCATGGATATAGTTGCGTCTAAAGTGTTCATGGGAAAGCCTCCTTTCATGATTAGGGTTTTTATCTATGGGTAGATTATACATGAAAAAGGGGATGGATTCAATATGGGGAGAAAGAGAGACTCTAAGCCAATTGAGAAGGAAACATTTTGGATATATGCAATAAGAATCCCCGAAGGCACATTGCCCCGGGGATTCTTATGTATATCTATTTTACCGCCGTCACAGCTTTCTCAGTAATGGATCTGTTCCCGGCCTCCACCGTAGCAACGACCATTCTGCCGTCTATCCCTGTCACCTTGGTTGGAGTATCGTCGAGGATCGCCTGAACAAATGAGGTATCTTCTTCAAGATAAGCATCAATAAAAAGTGTTCTCCAACTGCCGACGAAAGGAGTTTTCGTTCCGGTTTCTACGGTAGTGCAGTGAACGAATTCTTTATCGGACCGGCCGACCTGAATCTTGCCTTTGGTTCCGATCAGTTCCATCTTGGAATCGTATCCGTATTGGATATACGCTGCGCCGTCGATACAGAAGTGGATTCCGTTCTTAGTCGTTCCGCTCATCAGGACGCTGTCATAATAATCAGGATGATCTTCCCGGGCTTCGGGATTGCGGAAATTACCGGCGACCGCATAGAGCGTATCAATATCGCTTCCGGTCATCCAGCGCAGCGAGTCGATATCATGGCTGTTGACTTCGGCGAGAATGCCGTTTGATTTCTTAAGGTCATACATCCAGGGCTGCGGCTTGCTCGGGCCGCGGGTACACGAATGAACTTGGACAAGTTCGCCGATTTCTCCTTCGTCAAGGAGGCGTTTGGCTTCGCAAAAGCTGCTGTCAAAGCGGCGCATAAAACCAATCTGCAGTTTTACATGATTCTTTTCACAGGCTTCTATCATTTCATCGCATTCCTGAGTGTTCATTGCCATCGGCTTTTCGCAGAAGATGTGTTTTCCGGCATTGGCGCAGTCGATCACGATCTGACGGTGCAGGTTTGTAGGCGCAACGACGACGACTGCGTCGATGTCTGTATCATGGAGGATATCATGGTAATCTGTAAAATATTTGGTAATGCCTAATTCTTCGGCAGCAGCCTTGGCGGCATCCTCGGATGCGTCTACGACGGCTGTGATTGCAGCGTTTGCAACTTTGTTTTTGTAATTTCTTGCGTGGATCATACCGGCCCGGCCGCAGCCGATCAAACAGATGTGAATGATCTGATTATTCATAAATTTATCACCTCACGTTATTGAAAATTAATAAGCTTCATCGATATTATAGTATATTATGTTGTTGAATTCAATCATTTATTTTTATTTATTGTGTTTTATTGGAAATAATTCAGTTTTTTAGACTAAAATAAGGATAAAAAA
This sequence comes from uncultured Dorea sp., assembly GCA_947388185.1. Classification (GTDB taxonomy): domain Bacteria; phylum Bacillota; class Clostridia; order Lachnospirales; family Lachnospiraceae; genus Sporofaciens. Next base: position 9,042 of record CANDQP010000031.1, read on the forward strand.
TAATAAATGAAAGTTTAAATGCGCTGTGTTGCTTTTTGCTTATAATTATGTTAAGTTATAAAAAATAAGAAACGTTATTTATGAGGGGGAAAAATGCCAAAACATCAGAATAGTTTATTTGCGGAGGTTCGGCGGCAGGAAATTAGCGCTTTGGTTCAAAAAGAAGGAAAAATAACAGTAAACGCATTATGTGAAAAATTCTCTGTTTCTCCGGCGACCATACGAACGGATTTGAAAGAGTTGGAGTCCTCCGGCCAGTTGAAGCGGACGCACGGCGGAGCGATCATGATCGGGAATGCGGGATATGAGCTGACATCGAAGGAGAAGGTCGTGCAGAATATTGCGGCGAAGGCAGCGATTGCAAAAGAAGCGCAAAGATTCGTCTGTCCGGGAGATGCAATTGCGGTAGATACGGGAACGACCGGATTAGAGCTTGCGAAGCTTCTGGTATCCGAGGGTAATCTGACGGTCGTGACGAATGATTTGGAGACTGCGCTTTTTCTGGAATATAACAGTGATGTGAATATCATGTTGTTAGGCGGGATTGTGCGGAAGCATTTCTGCTGTACTCTGGGAAGCTTTGTGATGGAGGCTCTGGATAAGATCCATATTGACACGCTTTTTCTTGCTACGAACGGAGTAAGCCTGGAGCATGGACTCAGCACTCCGAATGTTGAAGTGGCGAACATTAAGCGCAAGCTGATCCAGACGTCCAGCAGAGTGGTTCTCCTTGCAGATAAGAGCAAATTTCAAAATAATTCATTTATATATTTTGCTTCGCTTGAAGATATAGACGTGATCATTTCTGATGCAGATATCGGCGAAAAGTTAAAGGATACACCGAATGCAGGTCATATTGAGTTCATTCATGTGGATGTAGAGTGAATTCCTCAAGGCGGCTGCCCGGGAATAAGTTTATCAGGCTTATTCCCGGGCAGCCGTTTTTATATTGAGACCATAGGATGGAAGTTATACGCAGGCGTAGCCTCCGTCAATACTTAAGACGCTTCCGGTTGCAAACGGCGACTCGTCGCTTGCGAGATAGACGGCGCCCATGGCGACCTCATCGGGAGTACCCATGCGCATGAGCGGACGGTCTTCGGACATAAGCTTGAACTGTGCGTCATAATCTTCGGCGGAGTCGAGGATACGCTGAACAAGGGCGGTGTGCATACGCCCGGGACAGATACAGTTGGCGCGTATCCCGTCGGCTGCGAAGTCTACGGCAACGCTCTTGGTCATCATGATCACAGCTGCCTTGGAAGTGTTGTATGCGATCTGGTTTGCGATGGCAATAAGGCCTGCTTCTGAAGCAATATTGATGACAGATCCTTTTTGCTGCCGGATCATCTGAGGCAGTACGGCCTGCATGCCGAGATAAACACCATTTACATTGACATCCATTATGCGCTTGAAATCTTCCACGCTGGATGTCAGCGCGCTGCCGTCTTTGAATATCCCGGTATTGTTGACCAGCACATCGATGCGGCCGTATTCTTTGATAACGGCAGCGACAGAATCTCTCCATTGTTCTTGCTTTGTCACATCAGCCTGTGTAAACATGGATGTTACCCCATTCTGAGACAATTCCAGGGCGAATGCCTGTCCTTCTTCTGCGTTAAAATCTAATACCGCGATGACAGCCCCTTCTTCACCGAATTTCCGTGCAATACTTTTTCCCAGGCCTGAGGCGGAGCCTGTAATGATACATACCTTATCTTTGAGCCGATTCATGAAATATCCTCCTTTATCGAATTTGCAGGTAACAGTTCAGACAAGATGTTCTGTTACATTTATAGACCTTATTTTAGTAGTATTCACTATAGAAGTCAAGACAAAAGACAAATAATGAAAATAAACGATATATAATATTAACAAAAATGAGAGAAAAGAATGACAATATATTGACAAAAACTTATAAAAATGATTAAATGAAAAGAAAAAATACAAAACAAAAATTTAACGAAAGGAAAGGATAACTGAAATGAAACAGATTGTTTTGACGGCGAAGGAGACATTTGAAATGCGTGAGATTCCTGTTCCTGAGATTACAGCAGATCAGGCGTTGGTGCGGGTGAGAGCGGTCGGTGTATGCGGTTCTGATATACATGCCTATTATGGGGAACATCCGTTTATGAGTTTTCCGATCGTGCTTGGTCATGAGATGGCGGGAGAGATCGCAAAGGTTGGGGAGAATGTTTCGTCGCTTAAGATCGGGGACCGTGTTGTTATGCGCCCGCAGAAGGTCTGCGGCAGATGCCGCCCGTGCCGTCAGGGAAGATATAATATCTGCGAGACGCTGGAGGTGATAGGATGTCAGTGTACGGGAGGCAGTTCGGAGTATTTTGCTGTAGATGCCGGGTTATTGTACCGTCTGCCGGATAATGTGGATTTTATCCGGGGAACGGTAATCGAACCGCTTTCTGTTGCGGTGCATGCGGTGAAAAGAGGGCTTGCGGATGTGAACGGTAAGAATATCCTGGTCCTTGGAGCGGGAACGATCGGTAACCTGGTGGCGCAGAGCGCGAAGGCGTTAGGAGCGGCCAAGGTTATGATTACGGATTTCTATGATGACAAGCTTGAGATGGCACGCAGATGCAGGATCGACTGCGCGGTGAATACAGGAAAGAAGGAGCTTTTTGAGGCTGTCAGTGACTTTTTCGGTGATGAAGGCATCGATGCAGTATATGAATGTACGGCAAGCCAGGCAGCGCTTAATCAGGTGCTGGATGTGGCAGGAAAAGGAATCCCGATCGTAATTGTCGGAGTATTTGCCGGTCTTCCCGGCATCAATATCGCCAATGTGCAGGATCGGGAGTACAGCCTTATTGGTACGTTGATGTATGTGCATGAAGATTATATGGAAGCGATCCGTCTTGTGGAAAACGGATCTATAGACGTCCGGATATTGATCAGCAGAGTTTTCCCGCTTGAAGAATGTAAAAAGGCGTATGAATATATAGCGGCTAATAAGCAGACGGCGCAGAAGGTGGTTCTTTCCGTTTGAGAAAGTCTTGGAAGAGAGGAAAGGGGTAGAGTGCAAGCGTGAGAACGATATTGGGAATAGACCTGGGGACTTCCAGTGTGAAAGGAATGCTTCTGGATGCAGAGAGGGGAATCATTGCATGTGCTGCCACGGAGTATGCGGTTGAGATACCTGCAGCAGGTTATGCGGAACAGAATCCGGAAATGTGGTGGAACGCAGTCCTTAGAACGTTAGGGAAGCTTAAGGAGAAGAATCCTCTGGCAATGGGCAGTATAACAGCCGTTGGGCTGTCGGGACAGATGCATGGTCTGGTTATGGTGGATGATAAGGGTAAAGCAGTGCGTCCGGCGATCATCTGGTTGGACCAGCGTTCCTGGGTGCAGACGAAGCAGATTGCGGATTGTATGTCTGAGAAAGAGATGGGGGAGATCTTCCATAACCGTGTATTTACCGGTTATGCATTTCCTTCTTTGTTGTGGGTCCGTGATAATGAGCCTGACAATTACGATAAGACGGCTTCGATCATGCTGCCGAAAGATTATATCCGCATGAAGCTGACCGGAGAGATTGGAACGGATGCGTCCGATGCGTCCTCCTCCTGTCTTATGGATGAAAGAAGAAGGGAGTGGGCCTGGGATATTATTGACAGGTTTCATTTGAGGAGAGAGATTTTCCCGGATATACATGAAGCATGGGAGATTTCGGGGCAGATCACGGCAGATTGCGCCGGGGAAACAGGGCTTCGCCGAGACATTCCTGTTGTATACGGCTGTGGAGACCAACCGGCGCAGGGGCTTGGAAACGGTCAGATAAAGGAAGGAGATGTTATCTGCAATATCGGAACAGGCGGTCAGATATCGGCATATTCGGCGGCAGACCGTTATGATCCCAAGCTGCGGCTGCAGACTTTCTGCCACGCGGTAAACCGGGGCTATACGGTCTTCGGAGCAACGCTTTGTGCGGGAATGTCAATGAAATGGGCAAAAAACCAAATATTACAGTTAGATTCGTATGAACAGGCGAATGAGATGGCGGGAGAGATCGCGCCTGGCTGCACCGGGCTCCTCTATCTGCCGTATCTTTGCGGAGAGCGCACGCCGCTTATGAATTCGAATGTGAGCGGCGCGTTCTGGGGGCTGAAGCTTTGTCACGACAGAAGGCATATGGTAAGGGCTGTCATGGAAGGAGTGATTTACTCGCTGAAAGATTCTTTGCAAATATTCGCAGAGAATCAGATCCCGGCATCGAAGGTAATTGCATCCGGGGGCGGAGCGAACAGCCCGGTCTGGCTTAAGATGCAGGCAGACATCTTTGAATTACCGGTAGTTACGTCGGTATTGAGTGAGCAGGCTTGTCTGGGTGCCTGTCTGGTCGCGGGAATCGGAACGGGGATTTTTGCTTCTGCAGAAGATGCCTGCGGCAGATTCACAGGAATTGAGGAGCGTATCTATGAACCAGATTGGAAAAATGCCTGCCAATACCGGGAGATGTATGCAAAGTATCGCGAAGTATCAGATATGATTTCGGCAAATAATAATTAAGTTGTTAATAATAGACAAAAAACGAAAGAAATAATTGTGTTAATTGACAAAAAAAGATAATAAACGAAAGAAATATTGACAGTAAACAAAAATATTATTATAATTAATGTCAGAAAAAGATGATAAACAACAGTAAATAAAAATAAAAGTTTATATAATGCGGGGTATAAGAATGAAAATAGAAGCAGTCGAGCACATTACCATCAATGTAAAAGATTTGGAGAGAACGATTCAGTTTTACGGCGGTGTCCTGGGGCTTAAGCAGCTTCCTTCTGTAGAGATGGAAGGGCAGACGATTTATTATTTTCTTCTTCCCGGAGGGACGCGCCTGGAGTTGATTCATTATGAGAGAGATACAGGGAACTTTGACGGGAATGAACTGGCTGCCGGAAGCTGCAGGCATTTTGCCTTTCTGGTAAAGGATATGGAGCAGACGGTGCATGAACTGGAAGCAGCCGGATATCCTTTTCATCTGCCACCGGCATACAGCGAAGAGCTTGGGTGTGTGTGCGGGCTCATGAGAGATCCGAATGGGTTTGAACTGGAATTTGTGGAGAGATGACAAAAGGAGTATTAGGAGATATATCTGTCTGGGACGGGAGGAGGAGTAACGTGAATACGATCTATGACAAATTGGACCAGAAGGGCAAGACGGTAATCGTAACGGGAGGTTACAGGGGAATCGGCTTGGGGATCGTTCGTAATTTTGCTGCGGCAGGCGCGGATATTGCGATCTGCGGAAGGAATACAGAAGCGGGAGAGAAGGTTGCAGAGGAACTGCGAGCAGATCATGTTAATTGCCGGTTTTATACGGCGGACATTACAGATTGCGTGCAGATAGACAATTTTGTTGAGAATGTGGTCAGAGATTTTGGGAAAATTGATGTATTGGTAAATAATTCAGGTATCACAGATCACACGGCGGCAGAGAATATTAATGTAAGCCAATATGACCGCTTGATGAATACGAATGTCAGAGGCACGTTTTTCATGAGTACGGCGGTTGGAAGGCATATGATGGAGCGGCAGATCAGAGGCAGCATCGTTATGGTAGCGTCCATGAGCGCCTTTCTTGCGAATATTCCGCAGAAGCAGGCGACTTACAATATGTCGAAGGCGGCAATCTGCTCCATGACACAGTGTCTTGCGGTTGAATGGGCAGAGCATGGGATTCGTGTAAATGCAATCTGTCCGGGATATATCCAGACGGAGATGCTGACGGAGGATCTGGCGGCGGCATGGCGCAGTATGACGCCGATGGGACATTTTGGAGAAGTAGACGACGTGGGAGCGGCAGTCCTGTTTTTGGCATCTGACGCATCGGCCTATATGACGGGCTCCCGTGTGATCATGGACGGAGGTTACAGTTGTATTTAACCAGAGGAAGGAGGTTATTCTATGAGATTTGGGACGTATTTTGCATATTGGGAAAATGAGTGGGATGCGGACTATCTGCAATATTGTAAAAAGGTGTCTGCTCTTGGCTTTGATGTGCTGGAGGTCAGCGGCGCGGGCATTTACAGCATGAATGAAGAGGAGCTTAAGGAACTTCGCCGGGAGGCCGAAAGGTATGGGCTTAAGCTGACGGCGTGTATCGGTCTTACGAAGGATAATGATGTGTCTTCTGAGGATGAAAAGGTGCGGGCAAATGGAACCGCGTTTGTGAAACGTCTGCTCGATCATATGCATATTGCAGGGATTGACCGGTTAAGCGGTATCACTTATTCATACTGGCCTTTTGATTATTCGCAGAAGTTTGATAAGCCTGTGATGCGGGCGTATGCAATTCAAAGCGTACGTGAAATGGCGGATTACGCGGCACAGTATGATATCATCCTGAATCTTGAGGTGGTCAATCGTTTCGAACATCCTTTGCTGAATTGCGCAGCCGAGGCGGTCGGTTTTGTCGAAGAAGTTGACAGACCGAATGTGAAGATTCTGTTGGATACATTCCATATGAACATTGAAGAGGATACGTTCAGAGATGCTATTTTGTGTGCCGGTCCTCATCTGGGACACGTTCACATAGGAGAGGCTAACCGGAAGGTTCCGGGAAAGGGGCATATTGCATGGGATGAGATCGGAGAGGCGCTTCGCAGGATCGGATATGATGAATGTGTTGTAATGGAGCCGTTTGTGAAAGAGGGCGGCAAAGTTGGACTGGATATCCGGGTATGGAGAGATCTGTCCGATGATGCGGATGAGGCAAAGCTTGATTCGGATATTGCCGATTCACTCGTATTTGTTAAAAAAAGTTTTTGGAGACAGATAAGGATAATAAATGTGCGGAAACATTTATTATAGAACAAATCAAAACAAAAGGAGGAAAATGAAAATGATGAAAAAGGCGATTGCATTACTGATGACAGCGATGCTGATGGCAAGTGTGCTTGTGGGCTGCGGCGATAAAGGCGCGGCGGACGGCGGCGAGCCTGCGGCAGAGAATGGGAATTCAGAATCGGACGGCGGAGACGAGACTATACATCTGAAGTTCGGTTACGCTCCGCCGAATGTAACAGAGGTGTTCAAATCAGCGGAGAATTATCTGAGAAAAGGCGTGGAAGATGCGAAGGAACACGGAATAGACATTGAACTGATCGTTGCAGAGCCGACGGGTAATGAGACGAATTATGAGTCTCAGGTGACCAATCTGGAGAATCTGCTGGCACAGGGCTGCGATGCGATTTTCTGTTCTCCGGGTTCGGAAGACGCGTGTCACAACGTATTTGAGGAGATCAATAATGCGGGAGTGCCGTTGATCCTTTTTAATATTGCGGAATCTCCTGAAGGAATTGACAGTTATCTGGTAGGTTTTAACAATGAGACGGCCGGAGCGGTTTCCGGTTATGCGTTCCTTGATTATTACGGAGGTCCCGGTGTTCTTGGTACGGGTGAAAAGGTTGACGTGGAACCTGGTACGAAGATGACGCTTGAATGGTGGGAAGATCTGTATAAGGATTTTGATTACAGCACTATTGAGAAGGTGGATGTGGGGATTATCTCAGGTATTGAAGGTTCCATCTATACCATAGAGAGATATGACGGTTTTGCGAATGTTGTCTCCCAGGCGTCTAACGTCAATATAGCAGCGACTCTGAACGGTGACTGGGACAGAGATACGTCTCTGGCGGCGGCTGAGAATATGCTTCAGGCCAATGATCTGGATGCAATCTTTGCAATGTGTGCGGAGAGCGAGATGGCGGCAACGGTTGCGGTTGAGAATGCCAATAAGACGGGTGAAGTTCTCGTGTTCGGTAATGACGGCACCAACGAGTCGCTTCAGACGATCAAGGACGGCCTGATCATCGCAGAGACGTGGCACGGATTCCCGGAATGGGGATGGTATGGAGTAGAGACCGCGGTAAAGATCTGTCTGGGACTGGATGTTGATAAGTTCGTTGATATCGGGCCGAGAACCGAGTACAGCGATAATGTGGATGTCTTCATTGATCCTGAATTTGATCCTATTGATTGGGAGGGTATTCTGAAAGAAGCCGGTCGCTAACGGTAATGAACCGGCCGGGGGAATAGTATAGAGTGTTAATTGGTTGGGGGTGTCAGAAAATGCAGCATTTTCCGGCAGCCCCCAAAGTCAGATTGCAGGAGAGAGCGTATATGAGCAATATAGTGTTAGAGATGAGAGACATTGATAAGTCTTTTGGGGCAACTCATGCTTTGAAGAAGGTCAGTTTTACGGTTGAGCAGGGCGAGGTTCATATGTTGTTGGGAGAAAACGGAGCAGGAAAATCAACGCTGATGAAGATCCTTGCCGGTTCGCTTAAGGCGGACAGCGGACAGATATGCTGGGACGGAAATGAGATCCAGATATCGTCTCCGACTGTGGCGCATGAACTGGGAATCAGTATGGTATATCAGGAGCTTGCTCTGGTTGAGACGATGACTGTGCTTGAGAATGTTTTGATGGGCAGCATGAACTGTTACGGCAAGACGATCGTTCTTGATAAGGCTGCCTGTAAAGAGCATGCGAGGAAAGCGTTGGAGCGGGTGGGGCTTGGTTCCCTGAATGTAGATACGAGAATTGAAACGCTGAGCCTTGGTGTCAGGCAATTGATAGAGATTGCAAAGGGTCTGTCAGGAAACGCAAGGCTGCTGATCTTGGACGAGCCTACTTCTGCATTGACGGAAACAGAGGTGGACAATCTGTTTTCCATTATCGGAGATCTGCAGAAGGAAAAGATATCATTTATTTTTATTACCCACAAATTAGAAGAGGTTGAGCGTATCGGCTCCCGGGTATCTATCTTAAGAGACGGTGAAGTGATCGGCGAGACCAAGAAGGTCGGGGAGATAGAAGAGCATGATATGATCACCCGGATGGTCGGCCGTGAGATCACAGAATTTTACCCTAAGGAGTATAACGTAAAAGAAGACGCAAAAGAGCTTTTGAGGGTAGAGGGACTCACGAATTATAAATATTTTCACGATGTGAATTTCAGCGTGAGGGAAGGGGAGGTTCTCGGCGTCGCGGGTCTGGTCGGAAGCGGGACGACAGAGATCGTTGAAGCGATCTTCGGGCTGAAAAAACTGGATGGAGGAAAGATTATCTTCCGGGACGGAGAATTAGGAAAAATAACGCCGCATAATTCATTGAGGCGGGGGCTGGGGATGCTGACGAAGGATCGTAAATCCAGCGTTCTTCTTCATATGCCTATTTATTGTAATATAACTTTATCGAATTTTATCGAGTTTGTGAAGCTTAGGATCGTACGTCTGCAGGGCAAGGAACGTACAGAATCAGGAGTTTATGCGAAAAAGCTGCGGCTGAAGGCGGAATCTTTGGAGAAACTGGCTAATTCGCTTAGCGGCGGCAATCAGCAGAAGGTGGTGATATCCCGGCTGCTGTGTGCGAAAAGCAGGCTGTTCATTATGGATGATCCTACGCGCGGAATCGACGTGGGCGCAAAGGTTGATGTATATGAATCGATCAATGAGCTGACGAAGGAAGGCTGTTCTGTCATTCTGATCTCTTCCCAGCTTCCGGAGCTGATCGGTATGTCAGATCGCATCATTGTAGCGGTGGACGGCACGATTGCGGCTGAATTTGATGCCCGTAATTGTAAACAGGAGCAGATTATGAATATTATAGCAGGAGGAAATAAAGATGAATGAGACTATAGCTACACGCAGAGTAAAGCGGCTGACGATGATTCAGAAGTTCAGCCCGATCGTAATTCTGGCGGTTTTGTTTGGTGTTATGACGATTGTCAATCCGTCGTTCTTGCAGCGTGCAAGCTTGATGAACCTGCTGAAGCAGTGTGCGGTATATGGCATCCTTGCAATCGGTGAGACTTATATGATCATGACGGGAGGTATTGACCTGTCCGTCAGCGCGGTCTGCTGTTTTACCGGATGTATGATTTCTTTTTTGAATGCGAAAATGGGAATGTCGCCGGTTGCCGCGCTTCTGATCGGATTTGCGATCGCCCTGGCAGTCGGCTTGATCAACGGGATTCTCACGGCGATCGTGAATATACCGGATTTCATTGCAACATTGGGAACGCAGACGATTTTAAACGGATTGGCTCTGCTGATTACAGGAGGGCTTTCGATTACCGGTATTGCGAAGTCGATCACTACGGTCGGTGCAAAATCAGGTCTGGGTATCGGATTCCCCTTTGCGGCGCTTGCATTCTTCGGGGTGCTTTTGGTAGGATGGTTTCTGCAGGAGAAGACGACTCTGGGGAGGAATTTTCTTGCGATCGGAGGAAATAAAGAGGCAGCAAGAGTCTCTGGAGTCAAGATCATAAGCACGAAGATATGGGCGTGTGTACTGTCGGCGGCATTTGCAGCAATCGGCGGACTTGTGCTAGTAGGACGTTTGAATTCGGCTAATGCGCTGATGGGTTCCGGTTATGAGCTGGATGCGATCGCCTGTGTAGTAGTCGGCGGTACGTCGATTAACGGCGGTTCCGGCAGGATGGTAGGAACGCTGATCGGTGTTCTCATTATGGCGATCATTAATACAGGAATGGATATGGCCGGTCTTGCAAGCTATTACCAGGATATTATCCAGGGAATCGTAATTGTACTGGTTCTTGCTCTGGATTGCGTGATCCGTAAGAAACTGTCTGACGGTTAATACAACGGTTAATATAACGGAGGAACAGATATGGATGTAAATGAAATTCTGAGGCATGTAGATCATACATTGCTTCTGCAGACAGCTGCATGGGACGAGATCAGACAGATCTGTGACGACGCTGTAACATACCAGACGGCGTCGGTGTGTATCCCGCCGTCGTATGTGAAGCAGGCCTGCGAATACGTTGGGGGCAGGACGGCGGTCTGTACGGTGATCGGATTCCCCAATGGCTATATGACGACGAGAGCAAAAGAATATGAAACAAGGGATGCAATTGAAAACGGAGCGTCAGAGATCGATATGGTCATCAATATCGGATGGCTGAAGGATAAAAAATATGATCTTATAGAGGACGAGATCCGCGTCCTTAAGGCGGCGTGCGGCGGGAAGATCCTGAAGGTTATTATCGAGACCTGTCTTCTGACAGATGAGGAGAAGATAAAGATGTGTGAGATCGTAACGAGGGCCGAAGCAGACTATATCAAGACATCCACCGGATTCTCATCCGGAGGCGCGGTCTTTGAAGATATTGAGCTGTTTGCAGCCAACATCGGAGCAAACGTGAAGATCAAAGCGGCAGGCGGGATCTCATCGCTGGATGATGCAAGGAAGTTCCTTAAGCTGGGCGCAGACCGTCTTGGGACGAGCCGAATCGTCAAAATTGTAAAAAATAGCTGAACCTGGAGGTGAGAATATGAAGTATGGTATTTTTTACGAATATTGGGAGAAGGATTGGGGCGGAGATTACAGGAAATATGCGGCGAAGATCGCAGAGCTTGGATTCGACTGTCTGGAAGTAGGCGCAGGCGACCTCCTGGATATGAGCAAGGATGGATTAAGGGAGCTTAAACGTATCGGCGACGGGCTTGGGATCTCATACTCCGCCAATATCGGTCCGGCTAAGGAATATGATGTGGGTTCGAGGGAGGCGTCTGTCCGCAAGAAAGGTATCCGGTTCTTAGAAGACATTATGGACCGGATGACGGTATTGGGATCGGACAAACTGGTTGGCGTACAGTATTCTTTTTGGCCGTATGATTTCGAGGATCTGGACAAAGAAGGGCTTTGGGCGCGCAGCGCAGAGAGCGTAAGAACGCTTGGAAAGCATGCGGGAGAGCTTGGCATTACCATGTGTCTTGAAGTTGTAAACCGTTTTGAGACAATATTGTTGAATACGGCGGAAGAAGGAGTGCGCTACTGCGAGGACGTGAACTGTCCTAACGTGAAGCTTTTGCTGGATACATTTCATATGAATATAGAAGAAGATGACATACCGTCGGCGATCCGTCTGGCAGGCCGGCATCTGGGGCATCTGCATGTGGGAGAGAATAACAGGAAATTGCCGGGGCAGGGTATCAGTACGCTGGATTGGCGGCTGATCGGAGAGAGCCTTCATGATATTGCTTATGACGGCGCCGTTGTGATGGAGCCTTTTATCACGGCAGGCGGTTCCATAGCGAAGGATATCAAGGTCTGGAGAGATCTTGGCGGCAGTGCAGACGAGAGTACCAAGGATGAAGAAGCGCGGATCGCGCTTCGGTTTCTGAAAGAGCATATTCGATGAGGTAAGACTATGAATTTTGACAGGATACAGACAGAGCGTTTTGCTGTGGAGATCAGAAAGAGCCTGCTCCGTGCGATCGCATCCAAAGGAAGCGGGCATGTGGGCGGTTCGCTGTCAATTGCGGATGTACTTGCGGTACTCTACAGCGGTGTGATGAAGGTGGATCCGGCCGATCCCCGGATGGAGGACAGAGATTATCTGGTCATATCGAAGGGGCATGCCGGTCCGGCTATGTATGCGGCATTAGCGCTCAAAGGTTTTTTCCCGCAGGAGGCGCTGGATACGCTGAACCGCGGCGGAACCATGCTGCCGAGCCATACGGATCGGTTAAAGACGCCGGGGATCGATCTGACAACAGGTTCTCTGGGACAGGGAGCCTCCCTGGCAGCAGGCGCGGCATTCGCGGATAAGCTGGACTGCCGTGATAACTACACATATCTGATCCTTGGCGACGGGGAACTGAACGAGGGGCAGGTGTGGGAGAGCGTCATGTTTGCAGTGCATCAGAAGCTTAGCCGGCTGATCACATTTGTTGATGCAAACGGCAAGCAGTTGGACGGTACGACGGATGAGATCTGTACGCTTGGAGATATCGCGGCAAAATTCGCAGCCTTTGGCTGTAATACGGTCGCTGTTGAGGACGGGAATGATACAGAGCAGATCTATCAGGCAATTATCAGCGCGAAGCAGGAAACTCAGAAACCGACGGTTATTGTTCTGCATACAGTTAAGGGCGCGGGAGTCAGCAGATATGAGAAGATGAAGAACTGTCATTCCTGCGGCGTTACAGAGGAAGATCTAAAAGAAGCTTACAAGGAGCTGGACGATAGAAAAAGGAGTCTTTAGTATGGCTATTATCAGGAATAAAGGAACAGAACTGCGCAAGGTTCTTGCGGACGAACTGCGTTCTATGATGGAAGAGAACAGGAATATCATATATATGGAAGCAGACTTGGGCGGTGCGCTTGGGACCGGGGATTTGTTTTCTGATTTTCCCGGTCAGGCTGTTAACGTGGGGATAATGGAAGCCAATATGGTCGGCGCGGCAGCAGGGATGTCTGTCAAGGGCAAGATTCCGTTCGTTCATAGCTTTGGGACGTTTGCATCCAGAAGATGTGCGGATCAGGCTTTCTTATCAGGCTGCTATAATGGTGCAAATGTGCGTATTTTAGGTTCAGATCCCGGGATTTCCGCGGAAGCGAACGGGGGAACGCATATGCCGTTGGAGGATATGGCGATATACCGTGCGTTTCCCGGTATGACGGTGCTTGATATAGCAGAACCCAATCTGTTTCGTTATGCGCTGCGGGAGACGGCGAAGAGATACGGCATGTTCTATCTGCGTTTTCCGCGCAAACAGCGGGATGCCTATTATAACACGGAGAGCTTCGAGATAGGGAAAGCGAATGTGCTGCGTGCGGGCAAGGATGTGACGATCGCGGCATCCGGCATTGAGGTGACAGAAGCGCTTAAGGCGGCGGAAGAGCTTAAGAGAGAGGGCATTGAGGCAGAGGTGATCGACGTGTTCACGGTGAAGCCGATAGACGAAGAGTGTATCTGTGCAAGCGCCGTGAAGACAGGCGCGGTGGTCACTGCAGAGAATCATAATGTGATAGGCGGTCTAGGTTCGGCCGTTGCGGAGGTATTGGCAGAACATGTTCCCTGTCCGATGAAACGTGTCGGAGTCGGGGACCGGTTTGGAGAGGTGGGAGATCTGAACTATCTGTCGGAACAGTTTGGACTTACCAAAGAATCCATAATCCAGGCGGCAAAAGAAGTAATGGACCGAAAGAATTGAAAAGAGGGGACGCAGCAGAATTTAAATCTTGCTGCGTCTCCTCTTTTTGAGGGATATTTTACCGGTTTACTACATAGGCGCATTCCTGCCCGGACAGGACGTCTGTCAGGTTAGAGATGGCAAGCGCTGCCATGTGGTCGGTAGCTTCTTGCGTATGAGCCCCGGTATGAGGGGTTGCGATGACATTCGGCAGTGTTAAGAGCGGGGAGCCCTTAGGAGGCTCCTGCTCAAAGGCATCTAAACCAAGTCCGCCAAGCCGGCCGGACTGCAGAGCTTCGTACACGGCGGCTTCGTCAATGATCCCTCCCCGCGAGGCGTTGATGATGATGGCGCCCATAGGCATCTTGTCAATTGTCTCCCGGTTGATCAGATGGTGTGTCTCATCGGTCAAGGGGAGGTGCAGGCTTAAGATATCAGACCTGGAGAGAACTTCGTCGGCCGGAAGGCTTGTAATACCGTGATCATGGCAGTAGTTCAGATCTATATACGGATCGTAGGCGATCACATCCATATCGAATCCCCGTGCGCATCTGGCTACAACTTTTCCGATTGCTCCAAGCCCCATGATTCCAAGAGTTTTTCCTTTCAGCTCCATTCCTGTGGAGCGGATCCATCCACCGTCTCTTGTGCTGCGGTCAAGGTGCGGAATCTTCCTTGCGGCAGAGAGGATCAGTCCGAAGGCCAGTTCTCCTACCGCTTCCGCATTGACTCCGGGAGTGTTTGTGACGATAATGCCCTTTTCCCTGGCTGCATTGATATCTACGCGGTCATATCCTGTGCCGTAACGGGAGATGACTTTGAGATCGGGGCAGGAATCGATCACTTTCCTGGTGATGAAGTCCAACCCGGCGATGTAACCGTCGCAGTCTTTTAACAGAGGGATCAGCTCGTCTTCGGTGAGAGGCCGCCCTGTGGGGTTGAATACCAGGTCGCAGGAGAAATCCTGCAAAGACTTAAGCGCCGCCGGATTTTTGTCCGGCTGCAGTGAGGTCGGCGTGACAAGTATTTTCATGAATATTATCCTCCTTTATCCGTTATGACTTGATCAGTGCGACGGCATTGGCAGTAAGTTCCCGGATGTCATCGAATTTCTTCTGTGAGATCAGACTGCCGGAAGCCATAAAGCTTCCTCCGCACGCGATGATCTTAGGAAAGGCAAGGAAATCTTTAATGTTGGCTTCTGATATGCCGCCCGTAGGCATGAAACGAACGGAAGGAAACGGCGCGGATAAGGCTTTGATCGTATCCAGACCGCCGTACTGTTTAGCCGGGAAGAATTTGACGACCTCAAGCCCATACTCCATAGCGGTCATGATTTCGGTGGGAGTGCAGGCTCCGGGAAAAACAGGAATATGATTCTCGATCGAGAATTCCACAACATCCCGGTTCATACCCGGAGACACGATGAAGGAAGCGCCTGCGTCTGCGGCGGCTTTTGCCTGTTCGAGGCTGAGAACGGTTCCGGCGCCTGTCAGCATGTCGGGATATGCGGATCTGATCTTACAGATAGATTCTCTGGCGGCGTCTGTGCGGAAGGTGATTTCTGCAACGGGAAGTCCGCCTGCGATCAATGCTTCCGCCAGCGGCAAAGCGTCGTCCGGGGAGTCTAATTTGATAACAGGAACTAATTTGTATGCTTCTAATTGAGGTAATAGTGCGGTCTGGTTCATAGATATATTCCTTTCTTTTCTTATAATAATGCCCGCAGGACATTTTCATGTGAAAATTTACTGATCTGTTCGGAAGTGATCCCGAATCCCCGTAATTGTTCCAGGAAAACAAGCAGCAGATAATCGAGTCCGACAGCGTTTGGCGTATAAGATCTCAGTCTTGCCTGGGTCGTATCTAATGAGAACAGAAGCTGATCTTCATAGCCTTTTTCAACAAGGTTTTGGAAGATCGAAGCTTCGGTCAGATCATCATGATACTTGAAACGCCCTATGGTATCAAGCTCCAGAAACGCCCCGGCCCTTAGGAGTTCAAGAGGAATATCGAGGTTGGGGCAGGCGCGGTCCGTATGGCAGAAGATGAGACGCGTTGGAGCAATCCCGCTTCGGGTCAGAAGATCAAGCAACTTTAATGGGTCGCTATCCTTTTCTACATGGATCATAACGGAACGTCCGGCAAAAATTGCAGCGTCGGCGGCCGCCAGGAACAGACGCCGGTAATCTGGCGTAAGATTGCAGGAATCCAGGGCGGTTTTGACAAATCCGGCCTTGGCACGGATCTGCTTCCCGGCGAAAATGGTATCTGCATCTGTAAACATACCTTCCGTCAGTTCGCGGATGAAAAAGTCTGCTAATTCGTCTTGGGAGCGGGAGAATATCCAGTGATCTCCATAGTAAAAGCATAGCTTGTGGAAGCCTGTGGAAGCGAGTATATGTACTTTGCTTTTTTCGGAGATTCGCACCAGTTCTTCTGTCATGCGGTTGCAGCCGCCGGGCTGTGCTTCCAGAATGGCAGAACCTCCGGCTTCACGGTACAGGCATGCTTCCAGAATGCTTTTATCTGTGTCGTCGATACAGAGGTCCGGGTTGATCTCCCAGGATCTTCCTTTGCTCAGAGCCAGATGTTCATGACTTTGGCAGAAACCCAGTTCTTTGGGGGAGATGGGACCGCATACGGAGATTAATTCCCGCTTTGTTTTTGTTTCCTGCATTGCTTCCGTTACTTCCATTTCGGATTGTCGGTGACGGCAGGTTTTCCGTCCTGTTCAACCAGTATCTTATGATACCCCTTGGTTTCGATGGTTCCGTAATCGTGTCCGGCGTCGGCTGCAAATGTAAAGAAGAGGATCAATGGCTTGCTGCCTGTGTTGACTGTGCGGTGAGCGTACCGGCGGGGAACATAGACTGCCTGGCCTTTTGATAAGGGCAGCTCTATGGTATCTCCTTCGGGATTCTCCATGACCATATAGCCTTCTCCGTCCAGGGTATAATATACTTCCGCGGTTTCTAAACGGGTGTGGAAGTGTCCCTTGGTCATGAAGTATTCGCTGCCGACTTTCCCGGGGTATAAGATGGTCGTGCCGAATAACAGATCTCCCGCCCGTTCAGGACAGCCGAGCTCATAGAATTCATAGACCAGAGGATCTTCGGTTTTTAAGATCTCTTCTGCGGCCGCCGGGTCAGTAAACATATCTTTCATCTGTGATAAGTAACGTTTTGTTGTTTCTGCGGTCTTGGAGATGCCTGTTACAGTGTCAAAGTCAACTAAAAAGCTCTTGTCCCAATTAAAATGATTCATAGAATTACTCCTTTCAATTCTTTGCTATGCTGCTTAACTCTTCTAATAATGCGCCTTTGATCTCAATATGAAATACTTCGGAGATTACCTGTGTCCAGCCGTGGATAAAATACGTCCATCCGTCTTCTACGTGCAGGTTTTTGCTGCCGGCCTGAGATTCGGCCTGATTCTTGAAGATCAGGTCGCCCCGGTAGTTGATCTCCCATACATAACTGTCGGCAGGGAACTGGCAGCCGTCGGTCAGCGGCGAACCGGGGGCGTCTTTCCCAAGTCCGGTAGCGTTGACGATGACAGAGTGCGGCTTCAATGACGCGAGAGTCTTGTCGTTGTCTGCCGGTGTCGGATTCAGTATGAATTCGAAGCTGGTCTGGGGATTCAGGCCCTTTAAGATCTCCTTTGCAGAATCCAGTCTCGGCTGGCTGCGGTTGGCAATGATAATGTGTTTGGGGACATTTGTGCCGAATTTTTCCTGGGTAAAATATACGGACATTGCAAGAGAGCTGCCTCCGGCGCCGATCAGCAGAACGTCGCCGTTATAGTCGTTCCAGAAATTCTCAGGCACAAAGTTTTCCAGGGCCAGCCCGCTGGAGATCGGATCCTTTGCGTGTGCGCAGAGCTTGCCGTCCTTTTTGGAAATAGAGGATACTTCGCCTAGCTGCTCAGCAAAAGGATCAATATAGTCAAATAAGTCTTTGCAGGAATTAAATAAGTCGATCTTATGCGTGGTTACCAAAGCCCCTAAGGATAAGGGATCATTTTTTATGAAAGTTACTGCCTCGCGGTAACTCTCCGGGTCTGAATGAGGTTGAAAATCCATCCCTTTGATAACGGCATCATCCAAATGGAGCGCTTTTGCCCATTTGGGAAATACCTTCATGATGGAAGAGCTTCCGGTTGTCACTCCTATAAAATAGATGGTGGGCTGGGTTGCGGGAATATAATGGTTCATAGATACTCCATCTCCTTTCTGTTGTCTGTTCAATTAAAAATATAGACCAAAAAATAATAGTTGTCAATAAATAAAAATAATAAAAGCTAGAAAACAATAAAAAACAATATAAAATAATTGACAAAACAACAAAAAAGTAATATCATAATACAAAATAAGAAACAAAAGAACAATAAACGATTATAAAAATGGAGGTTTTCAAAATGAAAGCTGCGTATTACTGCGACAAAGAAGAGATCCGGGTAGAAGAAGTGCCGATTCCTGATATTACGGACAGGGAAATGTTATTAAAGATCAAGCTTGCCTGCATCTGCGGGACAGATCAGCGCATATTCCGGTTCGGACATTTTAAGATTCCTGAAGGCACCAAGCGCGTACTCGGACACGAGCTGGTGGGAGAGCTTGTGAAGGTCGGTGCTGAGGTCAAAGGCTTTAAAACCGGGCAGAGAGTTGCGGTCGCGCCCAATGTAGGGTGCGGAGTCTGCGATATGTGTATCCGGGGATATAATCATATGTGCCCGGAGTATGAGGCTTTTGGAATCAGCTATGACGGCGGTTTTGAGGAATATATGAAGATTCCTTATGAAGCTGTGATCCATGGGAATGTAATTCAGATTCCGGAAGGGATGAGTTACGAGGAGGCAGTGCTCGCGGAGCCGTTCTCCTGCTGTTTTAATTCTTTCCAAATGCTGCAGACGAAGCCGACGGATTATGTTCTGATCATCGGTGCAGGTCCTATCGGGGCTATGCACGCAATTCTTCATCAGAGAGCGGGTGCGGCGAAGGTGATCATGGCCGATCTGTCTGCATCCCGTCTGGAACAGATGAGGATGTTCGGTGACTTTACATTGATAGATACTTCGAAAGAAGAGCTGGAAGCGGCATTAAAGAGGGAGACAGAAGGACATGGAGCAGATGTGGTGATCACGGCATGTTCTGTACCGGCAGTTCAGGCACAGGCGTTGGAACTGGCGGCTCCCCTGGGGCGGATCAGTTTCTTCGGCGGGCTTCCAAGCGGCCGGGATGAGGTGGGGCTTCATACCAATCTGATCCATTACAAGGAGTTGACGGTTGTGGCGACTACCGGCTCCAGTCTGAAGCAGTATAAAGACGCAATGAATATTATTGCGACCGATCAGACGAATATAGCCGGATTGATCACGGATATGTTTGGGATCGACGATATTCAGGAAGCATTCCGGCATGCTATGGCAGGAAAAGGACTGAAGACAGCGATTAGATTCGATTAGAAGGGGGAAATAATATAATATGCGGGCAGCCAGACTATATCGGCCGGGTGATCTTAGAATCGAGGAGACAGAGCGGCCAAAGCCAGAACCGGGACAGGTATTGGTGAAGGTCCATGCGGCAGGAATATGCGGCAGTGACATTCCAAGGATCATGAGTACCGGAACGTATCATTTTCCGTGTACGCCGGGGCATGAATTCTCCGGCGAGATCGCAGAGTGCGGCAGTTTAGTTACGAAGTTCTCACCGGGAGACCGGGTGGTGATCACGCCGTTGATGCCGTGCAGAAGGTGTGAGATGTGCCGGCAGGGATTCTACGGACAATGCGAAGATTATGATTTCCTTGGATCCAGAAGAGACGGGGGATTCGCAGAATATGCGGCGGTTCCTGAAGATAATCTGTTACTTCTTCCGGAGACCGTATCCTACAGGGAAGCGGCGCTGATAGAACCTGCAGCGGTAACGCTTCACGGACTCAATAAGCTTGGGCTGGCCAAAGAAGGGACGGCTGCCGTATTCGGCTGCGGGGCGATCGGGCTGCTGGCGGTCAGTCAGATGAAACTGTTGGGCGCCGGGAAGGTCATTGCGGTAGACATCGATCATGAAAAATTAAAGCTTGCACAGAAAATGGGCGCGGATGTTACGGTTCATTCTTTGGAAGAGGATCCGGTTGAACGGATCCGGCAGATATTCAAGGATGGTGTTCATGCGGCGGTAGAGACGGCAGGTACTCCGGTTACGCAGGAACAATGTATCCGCGCGGTGAAAAGCCAGGGAGAGGTCCTGTTCCTGGGGACTGCGCATAGGGATGTTGTATTCCCGGCTAAAACATTTGAAAGGATCGTGCGGAGAGAGATTCGCATGATCGGATCCTGGAATTCTTATTCTGCGCCTTATCCCGGAAGGGAATGGACGGATATTATCCGATATCTGAAGGAGGGGAGATTATCTTTTGAGCCTTTGATCACCCATGTTTTTCCGTTGGATAGAATGTCTGAGATAGTGAAAGATATGGCGGAGAGGAGATTTCCATATACTAAAGTATTATTTGAAATGACGGAGGGATAGTATGGTAAGAGAGCTTCTGATGGCAGTTGATCTGGGGACAAGCTTTGTGAAAAGCGGTGTTTATGATCTGAACGGTGAATGCATTGCCGTCGCAAGTGAGGCGGTAAGAGACGAGCGTCCGGCTCCCGGAATATTTATCCAGCACGGCGAGGAACTGGTTGATTCTGTGATCCGGTGCATCCGAAAGGCCGCGGATCAGATACCGGACAGGATGAAGGATGTTGAAGCGATCGCCTTCACGGGGCAGATGGCAGGCTTTATGGGCGTGGATAAGAACTGGAATGATGTGACTGGCTGGTCCTGTTCTCTGGATACGAGATTCACTCCCTACGCAGAAAAGCAGATGAAACAATTGTCCGATGAATTCTTAAGTATCTCAGGAACGAATTCGCCGTTGTTTTCTACGAAATACGAATGGTTTAAGAATGATTATCCCAGGGAAGCCGACCGGATCGCCAAATACCTTATGATCAGCGGATATGTGATCGGTAAGCTGGGCGAAGTGCCGATCGACGAGGCTGTTATGGACGGGTCTTTCCTGGCGTGGACAGGACTTGCGGATGTGAAGAATCGGAGCTGGTCGGAGGTGATCTGCGAGAAGCTTAAGATACCGGAACGATTTCTGCCAAGGATATCCCAGTCGAATGAGATCGTGGGTCACCTGTCGAAGAAGGCGGCGGAGACGACGGGGCTTAGGAGCGGAATTGCGCTGATCTCCGGCGCCGGGGACAAGATTGCCGGATGTGTAGGGGCTAACGTGCTGAAAAAGGGTGATATGATCTTCGAAGCGGCATCCTATGCCGGGCTTAGCTGCCTGGTTGATGATTTCCGGCCGGATTATGAGCAGAGATATTTTGATATACTTGACGGCGCGTTTCCCGATGATCTGTATGCGCACTATTATATACCGGGTTCCGGGATTACGCTGAACTGGTTCATGGATCATTTTGCCAGAAAGGGAGAGGAATCCTTAGGGGAGGCATTTGCCCGGATGGACGCAAAGGTCGATCAGATTCCGCCAGGAAGCGAAGGCCTGATGGCAATCGGGATGATGGGCGGCACGGCCATGCCTTTTGACGGCGCTCTAAAAGGCGTATGGATGGGATTTAATTGGGTGCACAGGGAAGAACACTTCTACCGGGCATTGCAGGAGAGCTTCTCTTACGCGGTATCAACGGCGATTGACCGGATCAATGCCAAGTATCCTGATTGCGGTCAGGATACCGTGAAGATCATAGGCGGAGGAGCAAGATCGAGGGTATGGACCCAGATGTTGGCGGATGTAAGCCAGAAGACCTTTGAAAGACTGGACAGAGAGGATATTGCTCTTTGGGGAGCCTGCCTGCTCGCGGCGGACGGTATCGGGCTTTTCGGGGACGTGAGGAAGGCGGCAGAGGAGCATGTGCATGTAAAAGAAGTATACAGGCCCAACAAAGAGCTTGCCGGACGCTATGCAGAACTGAAGGAACAATATAACCGCTATGCAAAAGAATTGTCTCCTTATTGCAAGGCGTTAAAATAAAGCTGCACCTTAGATATTTGCAAGTGAAGAGCGTGTGATGTATAATCAGAACTGTGAGGGCGAAATTGCCATAGGGAAATGGAGAGGAGGACAAGCAGTGAACAGTCAAAGTGAAGCCGGAATGTTTGCGGAAGAGCGTAAGCGTCAGATACTTACCTATGTGAATAAGAATATGGTCACATAGGCGGTATCGTATACTTGTACTCTTGCATCTGTTCCACCTTTGTCTTT
>CANDQP010000032.1 GCA_947388185.1 uncultured Dorea sp.
ACGATATTATCCCCGATCTGTATCACGACCTGATCCTTGTCAAAGATCTTCGGAGTATTCCTGAACAGAAGCGTCGGGGTAAATGTCATAAACGTCTTCTTATCCCTGAATATTCGGTCGGAATTCTCAGACAGGAACGATACCATCGTATTCGCCGCAACGCTGTCTGAACTCGGATTATACAGACTATCCCTATCCTCCTGGATCACAAGCTCATAACCAATGACCGCATCTGTCGCCTGCTCCTTAATAGCCTGCCTTACCACACAACTATCCATGATTAATTATCCCTCCGATCCAAGAGCTCATCCATAACCTCAACCAGCCGGCCGATCTCCGGCTTCGATAACTGCTCGTTTGCTCCCAGCTTCTTTCCTTTGATACGCATCTCTTCGTTGATCAGTGAGGAGAAGATAATTACCGGCATCCTCTTCATCTTCTCATCATCTTTGACTAATTTGGTCAGACGGTGTCCGTCCATCTCAGGCATCTCGATATCTGTGATGAGAAGCGCCGCACGCTTGTAGAAGTCAGGCTCGTTGCGGATACTGCTCAGGTACTCCCACGCCTCTTTGCCGTTGTTGAAATTCATAAGATTGCTGTAGCCTGCACGGAACAGGGAATCCTTGATCATCTTGGTCAGCAGGATCGAATCCTCCGCAAGGATGATCTTGTTATCCCTTGGAATCCTGTCTCCCAGGCGATCGATCTCATCCACCTGTATGCTTGTCTCCGGTGCGATCTCCGCCACGATCTTCTCAAAATCCAGAATCGTTACCAGCTGTCCGCCGCACTGGGCGATCCCTGTCGCAACTCCGTCTTCCCCGTTCGTGAGCGTCTTATCCGGCTTCTGGATATCCTCCCAGGAGATCCTGCTGATCCCAACCACCGTATGCACACGGAATGCTATATGCATCTTATTGAAATTCGTGACAATGAACAGATCCCTCTCATTCTTATCACCGCTGTCACCTGTCAGATACTTCGGCAGATTGATCACTGTAAGCAGGATATCCCTTGGCTTGAAAATCCCCTCAACAGCTCCATGAGAATGCGGCACCGGCTTCACTTTATCCGCCATCATGATCTCGCGTACCTTCGCCACATTGATTCCGTACAATTCACCAAATATCGTAAACTGCATAATCTCAATTTCATTTGTTCCTGATTCCAATAAAATCTCTGTATCAGCCATACACACTCACTCCTTTATATTCTATGTATATTTATCGACGCAATATTCTCTCAGAATAAGGGGTTAAAGCATACGTTCCGGCTTCCCGGCCGACCTGATATACACCTGTCCCGTCGCCACGTCAAGCAGCATGGTCCTGGCATAATTAGCGCCGGTATCTTCACTGGTGACACGTAAACCCTCTGCCATCAAAATCCGTTTCACGTTCTGGGCATTCCGCTCTCCGATATTGCCTAAGCCCCCGCCGCCCTTCATCTCGAACATCTTGGCACCTCCGGCAATCTTGACTACAAGCCGTCTCTTCGTGGCTCCAAACGCAGTAAGCTTGCGAAGTGTCTCCTTAACTCCTGAATCCGCGAATTTGAACACGTTGGTGTCATTCGCCTTTCCCTTCTCTGGTAACATGATATGAAGGAGTGCTCCTAACTTGATCATCGGATCATAGAAGGAAACTCCGATACATGACCCAAGCGCATAGGTGATCAGTATACCCTCCTGCCGTGTAATCTTCATATCAGCAATTCCGACCGATATCTTCTTTTCCATCGACTTACTCAACTCCTAGCTTTTTCATAAGAACATTCAAAGACTCTACGTCCGGCAGGAGCAGCATTGTACTGTCCAATGCTTTCCCGTCTATCTTGAAATCTCCTGTTATCATCATAATCTTGTCTGAATGCTGTCCCATCATCGCGATCGGCACGCTCATGATACCGCCCAGCATGTTAATGGCAAGCTGCGGAACAGACAGCTCCACATTCACTCCCGTCAGGGAAGACATTGCCGTAATATACGAGGATATCACGATATTCCCGATCTCTATCAGAACAGAGGAATCAATCTCCTCCAGCTCCAGGAGCTCTGACTCCGTCTTTCCAAGCATCCTGAACAGGATCTCATCCGACACTTCTTTCGTCAGGACAAACAGCATGATTCCGCTTACTTCTCCTGCCATCTCTACAAAAATAGCTGCAACCAATTCTTCCGGATCCCCAAGACAGGCAAGCGCCGCGTTATAATCCAGAATCTTTACTGACGGAACTGCCATCGTTACCTGGGAACTCAGCATACTCGACAGTGCGGTCGCCGCATTGCCTCCCCCGATCGTACCGATCTCCTTCAGGATATCCAATCCCAGCTCATTCATCTCTTCATATGCTTTTATTGCCATAAGCCACCTCTCTATGCTCTCAGCGTATTGATCGTATTCACAACCTCATCTGATGTCTGTACCATCTTAAGCGCATATGAATATGCCCTCTGTGCCTCGATCATACGTGTAAAATCATCCGCTACATCTACTCCCGACATCTCCAGTGCACGGTCGACAAGCTTCGCATCCCTCATCAGGAACGGCTCCCCGTTCTTCAGAACAGGTGTGAACTCATTATTCCCGGTACTCTGCATTCCGTCAAGGACATTGAAACCATATACACCGATCTGGCTGCTCAGTTCCCCTGTATTACCGTCCAGAACCCGAATCGGATTGCGGTTCTGGTCTAACACAAAATTCCCGTTGTCATTCACCAGATAGAATTCATTGCCGCGCTTCGACATACTGAAATGCCCGTTTCTTGTATATGTAATCTCGTTCGTAATCGGACTCCTCAGCATAAAGAACCCCTTACCAACGATCGCGAAATCAAACTTATCTTCAGTAGTTATAAGCCCCTTCGGACTAAAATCCGTGTTCGTCTTCTCCACATTGATACCGGCTCCTGCCTTGTATCTGGTATCCTCTCCGGTATAATTATTCAGATTATAATACATCAGGTCTGTGAACACCGTCGTCTTCGCCTTATAACCATAATTATTCGCATTCGCAAGATTATGACCGACGACGTTCAGCTTCTCCTGCTCCTCCATCGCCCCTCTTGCAGCGGTATAAAATGATGTGTACATAAGCCTTCTCTCCTCTCACTATGTCGCGGAACCAATCATAACCATCTTCGCTGTAAGCTGATCATACATCTTCAAGAGCTGCGCGGAACTCTGCAGCACTCTCTGACCGCTCATCATATTAGTCATCTCTTCTGCCATAGATACGTTAGAATCCTCCAGCGCCTTCTGCATGGTCTTCGTCGCAAGCGGCGCCGCCTGAGGCTGCGCATTCGCGGCAAATACGCCTCCCGTCACCTTAGTAAGCTGCTGATCATAATCTGTGAAATCCACTATCCTGATCCTTCCGAAATACTGTCCGGTCTCTGTTCCGGTAATATTGCCCGTCTCGTCGACCGTGATCTCATCCGTCGTAAGCCGGATCGGACCATTGGTTCCCTGCACTCTTCCGAATCCCGGCAGAACCAGATATCCTGCGTCATCCAGGTTAAAAGAACCATTCCTTGTATACACCATGCCGTTATCCGTCTGAATCTCGAAAAAGCCTGCGCCGATAAGGCTGACATCCATAGACGCTCCGGTCTCCCGAACACCTCCGTCGGTATAATCCGTCATCCGCTCACCGCCGATATTCATCCGTGATACCGTACCGACCGCTGTCTTGCCGTACTTGTCATACCGATAGATCATCTCATCCCGGAATGTGCTCTGCATTAATCTGTCCATCTTGAAGCCCGGCGTAGAAACATTCGACATATTATTACTTATAATATTCAAATTCCGGTTTTGTGTGATCATATTAGACGTCAGATCGTAGAATCCTTGAAACATTCTTCTTACTCTCCCTTTCTTCGTTGAATCTCTCCATGTGTTTGCGTAGTTTCTTAATAGCATTCGTATGAATCTGGGATACACGCGGTTCACTCACCTCAAGTACATCCGCGATCTGTCTCATATTCAACTCCTCTATATAATACAGCGAGATCACAAGCTGTTCATTCTCCTTAAGCGTTCCGACCCCTTCTGCCAGAACCTCCGTGAGCTCCTTCTTAAGAAACTGGCTCTCCGGCTGTTCATTCTTCTCCCCCTGGGGCAGCGACACCCCGACTTCATTCCCCTGAGCCTCCGCCAGAACCATATCCAGCGACAGGATATTGAACAGCGCAGCCTTGCGCATCGTCTCCTGGTACTTCTCAGGCGTAATATTCAGATACTCCGTTACCTCCCGCACCGAAGGATAGTACCCTAATTTATTATATAACGTTGTCACCGCTTCTTCAATATCTCTCGTGCTCTTTCTTGTACTTCTTGGCACCCAATCCTGCTTCCTTGCCAGGTCGATGATCATTCCCTTGATCCTCTTGGAAATAAATGTCTCAAATTTGACATTTTTCTCTATATCGAACTTATCAATAGAAGACATGATCGCAATCACGCCTTCGCTGATAATATCGTCCACCTGGGTAAAACTCATGTAAATATCCCGCATCTGAAGCGCAATACTTTTCACAAGATAGATATAACGCATGACGATCTCCTGCTTGACCTCAAGGCTTCCCGTCTCTTTATACAGTTTTAAAAGCTCTTCATTCGTCTTCTCTTTGTACCGTTCCTGTGTACTCATATTGAACGCTCCACTTAAAGTTTATATCGTAATATTTCCTACCGCCTGTATCTGGATGTTATTGCTGATCTCGTTAAATGAGAGCACAAATACATCCGGGAAGAACTGTTCCACCAGTCTGTAGAAATGTATCCTTACTACCTGACTGGTCAGGATGATCGGCACCTGTCCAAGCTCCTGGAACTTCTTCACTTCGTCCGTCATCTGAGTGATCACGCTCTGCATCACATCCGGGCTGAGCGCAAGGTAGACTCCATGGTCGCCGTTGGTCAGGCTTGTGATGATCGTCTTCTCCAGCTCCGCATCCAGCGTCACTACCCTCATGCTGTTGCCCTCGCAGAACTTCCTCGTGATGGTACGCTTCAGCGCGACACGGATATTCTCCGTGATCGAATCCAGATCCCGGACCGTCATGGACGAATCCACGATCGTCTCCATGATCGTCTCCATATCCTTGATCGGAATACCTTCCTTCAGAAGATTGGTTAAGATCTTCTGGAAATTACCGTAAGAGATCAACTGCGGAATCAGCTCTTCCACAAGCTCCGGTGCCTGCCGCTTCATATTCTCGACCAGACGTACTACCTCCGGACGGTTCAGGAGTTCATGCGCATGCTTCTTCACCGTCTCGGACAGATGCGTCAGCATAACAGAGAGCGGGTCGATAACCGTATATCCGTAGATCTCCGCCATCTCCTTCTTATCCACCGTGATCCATTTACTGGGAATACCATATGCAGGTTCGATGGTATCTATACCATCAATCTCTTTCTCAAGATTCGGCGGCTCCAGCGCAAGATAGTAATCTACCAGTATCTCGCCCTTGGCGACCTCCTCGCCCTTGATCTTGATCACATACTGATTCGTATTCAGGCTTGAGCTGTCACGAAGCCGTATAGACGGAATGACAAGCCCCATCTCTTGTGCATACTGCCGGCGGAAGATCACGATACGGTCGATCATCCTGCCGCCGCTGGCCTCATCCACAAGCGGGATCAGGCTGTAGCCGAATTCCATCTCGATCGGCTCTACAGATAACAGGTCATATACACTGTTGATATCCTTGAAATTCTCCTCATCCTCCATCTGCATCTGTTCGATATCCGTCGGACTCATACCGCCGCCCGACGCCATAGCCGGCTCCGGAACCCTGGAGAACTCCTCCATGCGCCGCAGCAGATACCATCCGCCCAGCATCATGGTCAATGCGATCACTGCAAGCTGGAACTTCGGCATCCCCGGGATCGCTATCAGGATTGCCAGCACGCCGCCCGCGATCATGATCGCCTTGGGCTGTGCACCGAACTGTCTTGTTACATCTATATTCAGGCTGTCCTCCGCAACCGCACGGGTTACGATCATACCTGTCGCCGTAGAGATCAGAAGCGCGGGGATCTGAGACACCAGCCCGTCGCCGATCGTCGCGATCGAATACACCTGGAGCACTTCGGTGAACCCCATCGTGCCCTGCACCATACCGATCACACAGCCGCCGAGGAAATTGACCGCCGTGATGATCAGCGACATGGTCGCGTCACCCTTAACGATCTTGGTAGCACCGTCCATAGAACCGTAGAAATCCGCTTCCTTCTGGATCTTATAACGTCTTTCCTTCGCCTCATCCTCCGTGATCAGACCGCTTCCTAAGTCCGCGTCGATCGCCATCTGTTTACCAGGCATAGCATCCAAGGTGAATCTTGCCGCTACCTCAGCGACACGTTCCGCACCCTTGGTGATAACGAGGAACTGTACCAATACGATGATCAGGAATATAATAACACCGACAACAACATTGCCCTGGAGAACGAAGTCGCCCATGGACTGGATCACCTGGCCCGCCGTACCTGAATTACTGAGGATACTTCTTGTTGACGAGATATTGATCCCTATACGGTATAAGGTTGTAATAAGAAGCAGGGACGGGAAGATCGAGAACTCCAGCGCCTCTTTGATATTCATACTGACCAGCAGAATGATCAGCGAAACAGCTATATTTAAAATAATCATTACGTCCAGGAAAAAAGGACTTAACGGTATGATCAACAGCAGTACGATCATTACTACGATCAATGATACCACATTATTCAATATATTCTTCATCTTCTACTCCAACTTTTTATTCAGACGGAATACCTCAACAAGGATCTCCGCTACCACTCCATAATACTCTGCAGGTATCTGTCCGCCAAGAGGTGTCGAGGCATATAAGCCCCGCGCAAGAGGCTTGTTCTCGATCACCGTCACCTTGTTCTGCTCTCCGATCTCCACGATCTTAAGAGCGATCAGATCCTGTCCCTTCGCAATCACGACAGGGGCATTATCATGGTCTATGTTATATCTCAAGGCAACCGCATAGTGCGTAGGGTTACGGATGATAACATCCGCATCCGGCACCGCCTGCATCATCCTGCTTCTCGCCATACTCTGCTGCAGGCTTCGGATCTTGCCCTTGACCTTGGGATCTCCTTCCATCTGCTTGAACTCTTCTTTGACTTCCTCTTTCGACATCTTGATCCCCTTCTCGTAGGACCAGCGCTGATAGAAGTAGTCGAAGCCGGCGATCGCCGCGAACACCATCCCGATCTTAAGGACCATGCTCATGACCTCTTTAAGGACATAGGCAAATGAATTCGCCGGATCCACATCCATCATCTGTGCGATCATCACCAGCTCATCCTTCAGGATCCCGTATAATACCACCGCCAGAATGATGATCTTGATAAATGCCTTAAGCAGCTCCACGACCTGCTTGGCAGAGAACATATTCTTGATCCCGTTAAGCGGGTTCAGCTTGCTGAGCTTGAATTTCAGCGGCTCCTTTGTGAACAGGAATCTGGTCTGTACCCCGGTTGCAAGCACACCGATGGCAAGGCTGATCACCCCCAGAGGGAAGATGCATTTTGCCAGCGTATTCACAGACTTCATCCCAATCAACTGAAGATTGGAAAGAGACAGCTCCTCCATCTCCGAGATCGACGACACCTGAAATATCAATGCATCCCTCAGCGCCCTGTAGATTGACGGAAATAACATCTGTAGACAATAGAAACACCCGATAAGCGAAGCGACCACAATCACGTCTTTACTAGAGGCAACGTGACCTTTCTTACGTTGGTCTCTTCGCTTCTTAGGTGTGGCTTTTTCGGTTTTTTCATCTGACGCCAAAGGTTTTCACTTCCTTTATGAATCTGTCATTTATAAGAATGTCAGTATCCCCTGGACCGACTTCATCATAGTCGTCATGATCTTCTCTATGAACTCGCCCGTAGGGGCGAAGAGAAGAACCAGCAGTCCTGTACCGACGATTAATTTCATCTGGATATTAATTACAAATATACTGATCTGCGGCACGACCTTATTCAGAATCCCGACGCCCATCTCTATCAGGAATTCCGCCGCCATCATAGGCATCGCAAGCCTTATGCCCATCCCGACACACTGAACGAAGATATCAATGATCTTAAGAGCCAGTCCTTCCGTGAACACGATTCCCCCGTAGGGAACAATCTCCGCAGACGTAAGAAGGATCCTTATCAGCGCGAGATGTCCGTCCACCGCGAAGAAGAGCAGGATCAGCCAGGTCTGGTACAGACTTCCTGTTACAGGCATCTGTGCGTTACTCTGGGGATCATACACGGTAGCCATGGACAACCCCATCTGATAATCTATAATATATCCTGCAAAACTTACAATAAAAAAAAACAAGTGCATGACGTATCCGATTACATATCCCGCTGCGAATTCCTTCAGCAGAAGAAACATGAACTCCACCGTACTGGCGATCTCGAACGCCTCTTCCATCGAAGACGCATACACCGCAAGCGCCAGGATAAAGATGAAACCAGCCTTAACCCGCGCCGGTATATTTCTTCTTCCCAGTATCGGATTCATCAGGATAAACCCTGACATCCTCATAAGGATCAGGGAAAACAGAGTTAACTGCGCGATACTATCAATCGACATGTCATCACTCCCCACATCATCCCTGTATCAACTGGAATATCTTCACTGTAAAGTTCTGCAGAGATTCCAGCATACTATTGCCGGTGAATACGAGGATCACGCCGATCACCAGCAGTTTCGGCACAAACGTGATCGTCTGTTCATGGATCTGCGTAGCGGCCTGTATGATCGAGATCAAGATACCAACCAGCATACTGATCACGAGAAGCGGGCCTGCCAGCTGGACTACCATGATAAATACTTCATACATCAGATCTCCAACTTCTCCATTCGTCATCTAATACGCCTCCTTACCCGATCCGGAAACTGTTCACAATCGTTGAGAACAACAACTGCCATCCATCCACAGTTACGAACAGAAGCAGCTTGAACGGCATAGAGATCATCGCCGGCGGCAGCATCATCATACCCATGGACATCAATGTACTCGAAACAACAATATCTATCAGCAAAAACGGAATATACAGCAGGAATCCCGCGGTAAATCCTTTCTTAAGTTCGCTTGTTATAAAAGAAGGAATGATCACCGTCATCGGAAGCTCCGTGACCTCCTCCACTTCCTCGTTCCCTGACATCTCCACATACATATTCAGAGAACTCTTCTCCGTATTCGTCAGCATGAATTCCTTGAGCGGTATCTGCGCCCGTGCGATCGCTTCCTCCTGGGAGATCTCCTGGTTCTTATACGGCGTATACGCCTGCGTATTGATCTCCTTGATCACAGGATCCATGATAAATAAAGTCAGGAAGATCGCAATCCCTACGATTACCATATTCGGCGGGGTCTGCTGAACTCCTATCGCATTTCTCAGAAATGAAAGAATGATTACTGTCCTTGCAAAAGAGGTTACCATGATCAAAAGAGAGGGCAGAAGTGATATGACCGTCAGCATCAGTAAAATATCCAGCGTAGGAACCTGATTGCCATTCACATTAATTAATGGTGAGTCGTACACTACTTTTTCCCTCCTCTTTTTCCTATGTCACCCAGCTTCTCCATCATCGACTTAAAGTCCGGTATCATGGACGCACCTTCCTGCGCGTCCGGTTCCAGCGGAAATAATTCATCATCCTGGATCTCAGACAGAACATTGACTTGGCCGGATGTAACGCCTACCAACAGATACTTGCCGCCGACCTGCACGATCGCCATGTGTCTGTCCTGACCCAGCGTGATCTGATCTATCAGCCGCATATACTGGGAACTGCCGGCCCGGCTCATCCCCTTACCTATGTACTTGCTGGCCAGATAACTCAGATATATAATCACTGCAACTGCAACAAAGGTAGCAATCACTCTCCACATACAATACCTTCCTTACTATTAATGCTGCTCTAATGCGATCAGGTTCACTTTCATGATCTCAGTGATCCTGATTCCGAAGTTGTCTTCCACAACTACAACATCACCCTTGGCAATGCACTGTCCATTAACAAAGAGATCAACCTGCTCTCCTGCAAGTTTGTCCAGAACTACCAGCGATCCCTTCGTAAAATCAAGGATATCCTTCACCAGTTTCTTCGTTCTTCCGATTTCAACCGATATTTCAAGAGGAACGCCCATGATCAGTTCCATGTTCTCCTCCTGTTCGCCCTCCAGGACAATTCCGTTGTCTGCCTTCAGACTCGTCTGCGCCGGCGCCTGCACATGTATCATCTTCGGTTCAGGCGCAGCCTTCTTCTGCTCCTGACTCTGCATCTGCATCTGCTGCATCTGCTGCATCTGCTGCATCATCTGCTGCATCATCTGCATCTGCATCATAGCCACATCCGAACTCACCGCCTGCTGCGGCACCATCGGCATCGCTGCCTGCTGCGGTACTGCCGGAGCTGCCGGAGCTGCTCCTGCCGGGGCCGCTGCCGGAGCCGGACTTGGCGCCGGAACCGGTACTGGAGCCGGACTTGGCGTTGACGCCGGGGCCGGACTTGACGCCGGAGTGTCGTCCATTCCGGCTAACATACGCTCGATCTCTTCCTGGGACATGGTCCCCCCTGAAGATGCCGCCGGAGCCGGTTCTGGCGCCGGGGCCGGACTTGGCGCCGGAGTGTCGTCCATTCCGGCTAACATACGCTCGATCTCTTCCTGGGACATGGTCCCCCCTGAAGATGCCGCCGGAGCCGGTTCTGGCGCCGGGGCGCTTGCTTCCTGTGCCTTCGCTCCTCCCGGAACATACGGAATGATAGCCTCCGGCGGAAGGAATCCTTCTACCAGTCCCTTTGCCAACGCGATCGGCATAACATTGAAGAACTCACTCTCAAGCTTATCTGCGATCTTCAGTGTAAATCCAACCACTACCTTCGGCTCGTCATCTACAAAATATTTATTAATAAATTCCTGCTCATTTTCCACCTCGAAAGAAATCGGCGTGGAAATATTGACCATTCTTCCCAGGAATTCGGACAGCGCTGTCGCAGACGCGCCCATCATCTGGTTCATGACCTCGCAGACCGCACTGATGTTAATCTCGTTCAGCTCGAAATCTTCATCAGGAATCTCCATGCCCATGACCATCTCCACGATCACCTTGATATCATGCCTCTTAAGGAGCATGACATTCTCGCCTTCTAATCCTGCAACGTAGGTAATCTCGACGCAGACTGCCGGTTCCACCCTGTCCATCTCAAATTCTTCTTTATTCACGACATTGACGATCGGAGTTGTAATATCTACTCTTGCATTCAACATCGTGGAAACTGCTGTCGCAGACGCGCCAAGGCTGATATTGAGTATCTCGCCTATAGCATCTATTTCCAGTTTACTAAAGCAATCTGAATTCATATTAACCCTTCTCTCCTTCCGGGAACATCACCCCTGTTTCTATTTGCCGATATCAATCGCCCTTTGCGCCATTAACTTCATCGCATTGAACGCCGTGATATTCGCCTCATAAGATCTCGTCGCAGACATACCGTCTACCGTCTCTTTGACAAGATCCACGTTCGGCATCATAACATAACCTTCTTCATTCGCATCCGGGTGATCTGGATTATAGACAGGCTGCAGATCTCTCTGATCCTCTACAATCTCCGTTACCCTCACACCGCCCTTAGATGCCGTGCGGTTCAGAAGGCTGTTGAATCTGCTTCGGAAAGAAGTCGTAGTTGAAGGTACCTCCTGCAATACAACCATCTTCCGGCGGTACGGGCCTTCGCCGCTTGCCGTTCTGGTCGTGTTGCTGTTTGCTATGTTCTCAGATGCTATGTCAAGACGCTGACGCTCAGCCGTCATGCCTGATGCACTGATATCAAATGAACTCAAAAAAGACATAAATTACCTCCTTAATTAACCGAGGATCTTCTTAACAGTTGAAAGAACACGCTCCGGCTTAAATGGCTTAACGATAAAGTCTTTCGCGCCTGATTTGATGGAATCCATAACCATCGTCTCCTGACCCATAGCAGAGCACATTACGATCGTCGCTCCCGGATCCATCGCTTTGATCTCTTTTAAT
This sequence comes from uncultured Dorea sp., assembly GCA_947388185.1. Taxonomy (GTDB): domain Bacteria; phylum Bacillota; class Clostridia; order Lachnospirales; family Lachnospiraceae; genus Sporofaciens. The sequence continues at coordinate 12,074 of CANDQP010000032.1, forward strand.
GTCTCAAGTCCATCCTTGTTCGGCATTGTGATATCCATGAAGACAAGATCCGGCTTCTCTGCCGTATAAGCTTCCACTGCCTTCACACCGTCTTCCGCCTCAATAAGATCCGTATACCCTGCCTGTGTCAGCGTATTCTTTAACATCATTCTCATAAACGCCGCATCGTCAACTAATAAAATCTTTGCCATCTTTCTCTACCTCACTTTGTTATTGTTTATTATCATTATAATTTATATACTCAGATAATTCCATGGATTTATCTGGTAGTTATACTGCCTCTGCCTCTGTCTCTGCTTCTGCGCTCATAATCTCATCGTCCCCGTCATCCTTATACTCAAGAATACGGTCTTCAATCTTGACTGCAACATTCTTGTTATGTACGCCAAGCTGACCGTTGAACCACGGCTGGCCCGCAATATACAGAGAAACAAGAGAATCCTGCGGTTTGTTCAGATCGATAACGTCGCCCACATGCAGGTTGTATACATCGTCCAGATTGAGCCTTGCCACACCAAGCTGTGCGGTAACATCCATCTTGGACTCTCTGATGTTCTCCAGAATATCTTCGCGTGTATTGCGGATACCGACTCTGTCGCTCTTCTTCGCGAGATGCTTCGTCTTGTCGATGATCTCGAATACATTGCTCAAGAGTGTTCCCGGTATACAGATATTCATTGCTCCCTCAATATCCCCCATCTTGATATGGAGCATGATGATCACGACCGTCTCATCCACACTGATTCCCTGGAACATGCTCGGATTCTCCTCGATACTGTCATACTGTGCTTTCAGACTGATATAGCCGGACCACACATCATTCATGATCGAGATCGGATACTTGATGATCTTCGCATACAGCGCAAGTTCAATATCCGTATAATTATATGCCATGTCAATGGTCATATCTGTACCCGAACCGCCAAGCATACGGTCGATCATGGATCCCATCACCAGAGGACTGATATGAATCAGCACAGGCGGATTCGTAGAACGGTCGGGCAGCTCTACGTCTACGATCGTAAGTACGTCCGACTCATTCAGCGCATTGCCGAATTCATAATACCTCTGTTCCTCAACGCCTATGACTTCTACTTCACTTGCCACACGGAACAGCCCGTTGATCTGTGAGACCAGAATCCTGGAATAGTTGTCATAGATACTGTTGAGCATCTTTAATTTGTCTTTTGTATACTTCTTAGGACTGAAGAAATCGTATTTCTTATATTCCTTCTCGGGCTTTTTCGGTTCTTCTGTCTCAGGCGCACCCCCTGAATCAGCATTCTGCATTGAATTCAGCAGCGCGTCTATCTGACTTTGCGATAATACATCTGCCATCCTAAACTCCCACTTTCCTTTATAATTATCTGTTCATTTCCTGATAATACTCTTCCAGACTATGTTCAACAGCATCGGACTTCGTGATCAGCAGCTCAACACGGCGGTTCTTCGCACGGTTCTCCGGTGTATCGAACGGGGCGATCGGTCGGAACTGTCCATAACCGACTGCCACGATCTTATCTCCGGAAACTTCTGTCCGCTGCTGAATAAACGCTGCTACACGCGCCGCTCTCTCTGCCGACAGAACTCTGTCGTTCACCGGATTGTTCGGAACATTCGGATCAGCCTGTGCCGTATGTCCAAGAACCTGAACTTCCTTCACAGCATCCTTCACACCAGACATAATGGAAGCAAACTGTGCCAGGATTGCTGTTCCTTCATCCTTAATAATAGAACTGTCCCCATCGAAGAACACGTTATCCTGGAATGTGATAAACGTATACCCATCCCCTTTAAATAACTCAACCTCTCCGTCCAGATTCGCAGCTTCTATCGCTTCCTTCAGACTCTCAAACAGATCGTCGAACTCGTCTACGTCAACGCCTCCCGGTACCTCGTCATTAGCGTCTATATTCGGGTTCTCCGCAATCTGCGATACCTCCTTCGCATCCGGGTTAAAACTCTTAACAACCTGAATCCATTTCGCCTGATCCAGCGTCGAGATCGAATATAATAATACAAAGAAACAGAGCAGCAGAGTCACCAGGTCACCATATGTATCCATCCAATTGGCGCCGCCGCCAGACGGCTTATTCCTCTTCTTCATATCTGCCTCCTGCTATTCTTCGCTTGCGCTGCCCTTGCTTGACCCCTCAGAATCCAGAAGCTTCTGACGCTCTTTCTGGCTTACGAATGTAACAAGCTTCTCTCTTAAGAACTTCGGATTATCTCCTGCCTGAATCGCCAGAATACCTTCTATCATGATCTGCTTATACAGAAGCTCTTCGTCATTCCTTACCTTAAGCTTCGCAGCAATCGGAGCAAAAATCAAATGAGCAAGTACACAGCCGTAAAATGTTGTGATCAGCGCAGTCGCCATCGCAGGACCGATATCACCCGCGCCGCCTTCGCCTTCCAGGTTCATACCCTTCAGCATGTTAACCAGACCAACCAGAGTACCGATCATACCGAATGCAGGCGCCTTCGCCTCCATCAACTGATAGATACCGATACAGTCCTCATGCCTCGTCAGCATGGCGTCCACATCACTCTCTAAGAGGTTACGCACTTCTTCCGGCTCCGTCGCGTCCACGATCAGCATGATACCCTGCTTGAAGAACATATCGTCTATCTCATTAGCCTTCTCTTCCAATGCCAGAAGACCGTTCTGTCTGGCAAGCTGAGCCATCTCCACCAGCGTGTCTATGAGCGCACCGATGTTGTACTTCTTGCCCTGATACAAAATCTTCGTATGCTTAAGGAGCGTCTTAAGCCTCCCGAACGGATAGCTTGCGATCGCCGCAGCAATCGTACCGCCAAGAACGATCGCGATACTGGGTCCATCCCAGAAGTTACCAAGTTTTGCCGGACTGATACCTACGAATACGATCAGCACCGTTCCGATGATCACACCTAAAATACTTGTTATATCCACGTTATCTTCACCGCCTTATTAATTTATCTATCTGAATGGTCAAAATGGTAACCGTGTACTTTACCATTGTACTCAATTGTTTTCGCTATTATCTCTTCTGCATCTTCTTTCACTATATAAAATTTGCCGTTTGTCATAAGAATCTTCGACTCCGGGATCAGCTCAACGGATTCTATTTGAGCACAGTTCAGTACAATCTTAGTGTTGTTGAGTTTGGTTAGCATTATCATATCATAATTCCTCTTAAAAATATACCCCTGATGTGCTACTCATGACAGGGGATGCCTGGATGGGTAGTAGATTTGTCGGTGCAGGGTGGACGCGGTTCTGAGGAAACGGCTGTCTCACGCAGACTGGGCAACACTTCGGTGAACTAACTGCATAACTGCGGCTAAGTCTCTCAGGAATGCCTTCGAGCCTAAGTCTCCGTAAGCAGTGGATTTCACCTTCGTTAAAAGCGCCCCTTGAATGTCTGCTAAGGAACTGGCGTGAAATTATCTGTGCAGATTGCGCCGAATATTTTTCTGAGTGTACGAGTTAAAAAACGTAGGCGTAGCGGGCTACGCTGAGGCTTTTTGACTCGTGCAATCAGGAAAATAGCCAAGTCAAGATGTACAGATAATTTCACGACAGTTCCGCCAAGACAGCCGTCTCCTCAGAACTGCTGTTCTCTGGCAAAATCTAAGTAATGTACGGAGCAGGCGCGGGGATGTGATCGCAGCACATCTTGCCCGCTGCCCGCACCCGTATCGGCGCTTTTGCGGCTGTGGAGCGTTGTTGGATGATTCTGTCTGTCCTGTGGCTGTGGTTGGCGCTCTTCTGCCTGTGAAGGTGAGTGTTCACTTTATAATTAAGTTCGTAACTTTTGTGTTTCTTCTATATTAGTTTGCTAGGATTATCGCTTCATGTTTACTAACTCCTGGAGCATCTCATCGGTTACGGTGATGATCTTGGAGTTGGCCTGGAATCCTCTCTGGGTTGTGATCATGTTGGAGAATTCGTTTGCAAGGTCTACGTTCGCCATCTCGAGCCAGCCGCTCTTGATGATTCCAGCCGGTCCGCCGTTTGGTTTGATCGCTTCTGTCTCTCCGGCATTGGCGCCGATGGTGTAGTAATATCCGCTTGCCTTCTCCAGACCGTTTGGATTCTCTACCGTACAAAGTGCAAGCTGTCCGATTGGAATGGCACGGTTCTGGTTATCTGTACCCATGATTGATCCGTCTTCATCGATTCTCCAGCTTTGGATGTCGTAACGCTGTCCTGTATCCGGGTCGATTGGAATACGGATGGTGGAGAGGGTGTCTGGGTATACGGCTGCGGTGCCTGCTTCTCGGTCGTTTCCTGGGTTTGTTTGATTATTTGTTGGCAATGTAGATCCCTTCCAACTGGGCGTTGTTTCAGGACCTGTTGTCTTCTTCGTAATTGTAAAATCAACTGTTCCTGGTATTGGCGTTGTAGGATTTTCTGGGTCAGTCTTTGGGTCCTGATATCTATTTAATGCAATATTATATTCGCTAAAATCAAACTCAGTTGCTGTAGGATCACCTGTTGTTTTATCAGCATTAAAGCCCTTTTTCCCCGATACTGCCGTTAACCAATCCTGTATTTGATCTTTGAAATCTGTCTGAGTTGTTCTTACCGAAACACCACCTATAGTAATCACACGTGCTGGCGGCTTACTATTTGGAATTTCAGTTCCAATTTCCACTGTTTCGTCCACTATAGTATATTCCGCCGCCGTAGCCGGCTTCTCCGGAATACCAGTCCCTTCCTGCACAGCATATCCATACACATAACTACCCATATCGTCTACCAGATAACCGTTGTTATCCACACTGAAGATTCCTACCCTTGACAAGAATAATCCCGATCCCTCTACATTCGTAAAGGAACCATTTACCATGTTTCCTACGAGAAAGAATCCTGTTCCGTCAATCATACAGTCCATAGTTCTTGAAGACGGCGACGGTGCCCCTGTGGTGTATACGTTGGAGATAGATGATACGGTGGAACCATAACCTACCTGAGAAGCGTTATGTCCTCCGGCCGCTCCGGCTATGATACTTCCTCCGGTACTGTTGATTGAATTCGTATACATTGCGTCTTTGAAGTTGTAACTGTAGGATTTGAATCCCCAGGTATTTACATTGGCAATATTATTACCGATTACGTCCAGCTTTGATTGATGCGCCTTGAGTCCTGCGACTCCAGCTACCATTGATCTGACCATTTTTCATACTTCCTTTCTATTATACCGCTGTCGGGGAGGGCTTGCGAGTCGCGCAAGCCCTTAAGCCTCCTCTAATGGTCCGGCTTACATTATGACAGCACTGTCTATATTAGTAAATATGTTCTCTTTCATCTCGGTTCCGGACATGGTTGTTACCACCACGTTGTGAGGGACGTTGACGATAAATGCACCGCTCTCTCCTATGATAACTACGTCTCTGGCGCCCTTGGATCTGGCTTTCTGAACTGCCTGATTAAGGTCGTTAAGAAGATTGTCGGTCATCTCGATTCCGCGTTCCTGTACTCTCTGAACCGCATGTTTTGAAAAATGTACTGATTGGGATCTCTCTGCTTCCTGCTGCAAGAGATCGGCAAACTGTATATTTGGATTTTTATTTGCCGGGGTATCGATTCCCTTCTGACCCGCTGGGCGTGCCTGCAACTGTGTTGCCGATGCATGCTGCAGCTTAAGAGCTCCGGCATTCGTAAGCTTATTCAATTCACTCATTTTGCACCGCCTTTATCTCTCTTGATCCCCTATACTATCTACGCACTGGCATTCTTGTCAGTGTCAGTCCCCTCTGTCTTATTGTCTGTATCAGTCTTATCGTTGTCTGTCTTATCTCCGTCTTCCTTCTTCGGAACATCTCCCACCGCCATGATCTGTGACAGCTCGTATTTCTTGCCGTTCACATATACGGAGGTTGCTCCTGTAAGGTCTACCCCTGTTACAACGCCCTTGATCTCTTCTACGATCACTTCTTTCTCTGACCCGTCTGCCTGTTTCTGCTTCTCAGTAATCGCTATGGTTACCTCTTTGCCTAAGAGCCCTGTTGAGTATCCTGTCAAGGTTACCTGTGACAGGTTGTTGGTTACGGTTGCGATACTCGCGATAGCGTCTGACAACTGAGTCATAGCGCTCATAGAGCCCATCTGTGTCATCTGGCTCATCATCTCGCTGTTGCTCATAGGATTCGACATATCCTGGTACTTAAGCTGTGCCGCCAAGAGCTGCCAGAAATCATCCATAGTCATATCGCTGTTGTTCGCTACCGCCGTCGTCTGTGTCGCTTTTGTGGCGTCATAGATATATTTGGCCGCATCACTGCTGACATTTGGTGTATTAACTGCCATAATTCTATCCTTTCTATATTATATTGTATTGATTACTTCTTCTAACCCGCAAGGCCGAGTCTCAGCTTCTGTAGGAACTGCTCTGCATCTTCGCTGTCCTGGTTCTTGCTGTTCTGCTTCTGCTGTTCCTGGTTCGCCTGCTCGTTCTCATCTCTCGTCTGGTTCAGATAGTCTGTCTCCTGCTTATCTACGATGATCGTCGTCTCTCCGCCGAAGTTCTTACTGAGTACGTTGCCGATATCACGTGCGTTCTGTCCTAATACATCCAGCGCCCGTTTCTCTGAGCAGATAATGGATACATGTGCCTGTGTTCCCTCGTACAGGATCTTGACTGCGATCTTCCCAAGGTTAGCGGGTTCGATATGGATCTCAAACTCCTTGACGCCTTCTGCAAGCTTCGCAAGCAACTGGTCTGTCACCTTCTCAGGAAGTTCTTCCGGCTGCTCCACATGAATGGTAGTCGGCTGTGCATAAGTATATTCCCGCTTCTCCACATGTACGTTCCTTGGCGCTTCTGATGATACTGCCGCTGCCGCATGCTCCGCCGCGAAGTTCTCGCTCTGTACCTGAGTTTCTTCCTTGACCTGCGGTGTCTTCTCTGTACGCTTAAGCGAAGATGCGAAATCCGAAGTCTGCCGGCGGTCTTCTGAACCTTCCGTATGCGCAGTCATTGTTACCTCTTCCGCCTTCACTGCCGTACCGGTCTCTGCTGTCAGATCTGTTTCCCGGCTCTCTGCCGGCTTCACTGCTTCATTCCCCTGTCGGCCCTTAAGCTCTTCCGCAAGCATCTGCCCCCCGCGGTCTTGTACCTCCTCCGGGATCTGTGTCACCAATTCGGCCTCCATGCCGGTCTCTGCCGCTGCCATATCCGGTACGGCTTCTGCTGTCTCTGCCTCCGGTACGGCCATAATGATCTCCGGCCTCATGCTCTGGCTCGCCTGATACGCCGCAAGCATCTCATCCGTCTTACCGGTATCTTCCTCCGGCTTCTCTGTCTTGACTTCGTCGTCCTTCGCTCCGTCTGTCTTAACCTCGTCCTTGACCTCGTCTGTCTTCTCAGGCTTCGTATCCTTAGATACCTGGCTGCTGTCCTGGCTCTCCTTCGTTCCCTCCTGCTTACTGTTCAGAAGATTACGGAAATCATCAGACACCGTTCCAACCTTATTGCCGGACTTACTGACATTTGCCGTCTGAAAACCCACATCCGCAACCTTCATGCCTAACTGATCCATTGCCATTGGTCTTACCTCCTTTCTTCTTATTATGCATTAATGTGTTCACGATACACGGATTGCTCCGTGCTAACGCATGATCTTATGACGCTTGATCATATATAGTAATCTGCTGTGTGCAGGATTACCCCATAACTCTCGCCATCGCTCTCTTCGTGGCTACGAATTCCTCGATGAAGTGTTCCTCTTCCTTCTGGACCTCTTTCTCATATTCCTTGAACTTCTTCTCCTTGAGCTTGTCGATGGAGGATGTCTCCTTCTTCGCCTCTACGACCTCCGCGCGCTTCTCCTCTTCCTTCTGCTGAAGCTTCGCCAGCTCTTCGTATTTCTTACGTATCTTTATGCCCAGGGCGTCCAGATAATTCTCATAAGTATGGATATCACTGATCTTCATGCCCTTCATCCGGTTCTCCCGGAACTCTATACAGCATTCCCGGTGCTCCGCTTCCATCCGTTCGATGGCATTCTCACATTCCCTGACCTTCTGCAAGATCCTGGCATGCTCCGCCTTCAGACCGTCAAGCACCTGCTCCTTATAACTAAGCACCGTATCCAATGAGAAAAAGAACTTCTTCATCGCAATATCTCCTTCATAATCTCTACGGACTGATCCCTCGAGAAACTCTCGTCAATCTTCTGCATCAGAAATGCATTGACTCTGTCGATCCTTGCTATGGCATCGTCAAGCCTTGGATTCGTCCCCGACTTGTATGCTCCGATGGAGATCAGGTCTTCATTCTTCGCATAGATACTCAGGATATCCCTGAGCCTCGCCGCCGCCTCTTTGTGCTCCTCCGGGACAATATTTACCATAAGACGGGATATACTGGCATTCACATCGATCGCCGGGAAATGATTCTCATTCGCCAGCTTCCTTGTCAGTACGATATGCCCGTCCAGAATACCGCGGACGGTATCTGCCACCGGTTCATTGGTGTCGTCGCCTTCTACCAGCACCGTGTAGATGCCGGTGATCGATCCCTTCTCGAACTTCCCGCTCCGCTCCAGGAGTTTGGGGAACTCCGCGTAGATAGAAGGGGTATAACCTCTTGCCACCGGCGGCTCTCCGGTAGCAAGCCCGATCTCGCGCTGCGCCATGGCGAATCGGGTGAGAGAGTCCATCATCAGCAGGACGTCCTTCCCCTGATCCTTGAAATATTCCGCGATCGTTGTCGCGACCAACGGACACTTCATACGCAGCATGGCCGGCTGATCCGAAGTCGCTACCACAAGGATACTGCGCTTCATCCCTTCCGGACCGAGATCCTTCTCTATGAATTCGCGGACCTCACGGCCTCGCTCTCCTACCAGCGCGATGACATTGATATCTGCCTTCACATTCCTGGCGATCATGCCAAGCAGGGTACTCTTACCCACACCGCTGCCGGCGAATATTCCGATACGCTGCCCCTTGCCGACGGTGTTCAGGCCGTCTATGGCCTTCACTCCGAATTCCAGCGGGTCCGTGATGGGCGGACGGGTCAGCGGATTGATATATGTATTCTCAACATAATAGTATCTGGAAGACGGCAGAGGGCCTAAGTCATCCATGGGATTCCCGGTAGCATCAATGATCCTTCCTCTTAAGAACTCGCCCACCGGTATCTTAAGCCTCTTCCTTGTGTTCCTGACAAAACTTCCCGCCGAGACCCCGTTCAGGTTCTCGTAAGCCATCAGCTGCATCTTATCCCCCCGGAATCCGACAACCTCAACCGGGATCTGCCGATGCTTCTCTTCATTATAAATCATGGCAATATCACCGATGCTGGCACGGTTCCCTGAAGACTCCATTGCCATACCGATGACATTCTCTATTTTCCCTATGTAACTGATTGTCTCAGCCTTCTGTATCATTTCCGGCAATTTCGAAAACATGCCTTCTCACCTCGGTTATACTCTGACATTATTCAGGATGTCCTTGATGTTCTCTAACTGTGTGCCTACGCTTGCATCTATGATCTCGTCCGGGAGCTCTATAATACAGGTTCCCTCTTCACCATTATCCATCGTAACGATCTTAATATTATCCGACAGGCGGGACAATGCCTCCAAAAACTCCGCGTCTACCTCCATGGATACGCCGGTGCTGCATTTGGTAATGTATATCTTCGCCCACTGCTTCTTCGTGATCTTATCCGTAGCCGCAAGGATCATCCTCTTAATAATATCGCTGCTGGATTGCAGGCTGGTCTGGACGATCTTCTCCGCTATGGCAAGCGAGATCTTCCTCAGATCATCCACATACTGCTCCAGGAGCTTCTCCTTCTCTATAGAGACACTCTGCAGGACTTCGGATATATTCTGCTGAAGCTCCCTCACCTCTTCGTCCAGGATCCTTCTCTGCTCATCATATGCTTCGCGGATCCCGGCCTGACGGCCTTCCTCGTGCCCTTCCTCGAACGCCTTGCGGCGGAGATACTCCGCCTGCGCCCTGGCGTCGCTCACAAGAATCCTGGCCTTCTCTTCTGCCTCTTCAAGCATCGCTTCAATGGCAGCCTGATCTATCTGCGGCTCTTCTTCAGCTTCCTCTTCTTCCCCGCCGTCCTCTTCTTCCTCGCTGTTAAGCCGGTTGTCGATCCTGAACCCTGCGAAAAAGTCATAAGGTCTGATATCCTGTTCTTTCTCTGGTTCTTTTACAATCCTAGGCAATGATTTCATCCTTTCCGCTCTTAACAATAATCAGCTCTCCGGCTTCCTCTAACCTTCTGATCACGCCGACAATACGCTGCTGAGCTTCTTCTACGTCTCTCAGACGTACATTGACTGTAATCTCAAGATCGGACCGGATACTCTCAGCCATACGTGAAGATACGTTGGAGAATACAAGCTCTTTGATATTCTCGTCGGAACCTTTGAGAGCGTATACGATATCCTTGACGTCGCATTCGCGGATGAATCTCTGGATCGATCTGTTGTCCATAGATACGATATCTTCGAATACGAACATCTTCTTGCGGATCGTCTCGGCAAGCTCTTCGTCGCTCTTGCCCAGTTCGTCGAAGATGTACTTCTCGTTCGCCCTGTCCATGTGGTTCATGACATCTGCTATGTAATCAATACCGCCAACCGTAGTGACGTCTGTAGTAACCATACCTTCGAAGCGCTTCCTTAAGGAATCTTCCACGACCTTGATGGCTTCCGGAGATGCACTCTCCATTCTGGCGATCGCCTCTACCACCTTGATCCGCTTCTCCTTGGGAAGCTCACCGATAACCGCGGAGGCCTGATCCGAATCCGCATACGCCAATACCAGCGCGATCGTCTGCGGTCTCTCATGCTGCAGGAATGAGATCAGATTCTTCGCATTGCTCTTGCGGATGAATTCGAACGGCCGGATCTTCAGAGACTTCGACAGCTTATCCAACAAGGACTGCGCTGTGCTCTCGCCGAACGCCTTCTCGAGTACCGCCCTGGCATATTCCATACCGCCGTCGGTCACTACCTTCTGAGTCAGACAGGTCTTATAGAATTCATCCAGCACCAGTTCCATCTCATCCGGGCTGATATGTCCTAACTTCGCCACCTCTATGGTCAGCCTCTCGATATCGCTCTCACTCAGATGCTTATAGATCTTAGATGCCTTATCGGCTCCAAGCGATACGACGACCGCTGCCGCTTTCTGCTCCGGCGCCAGCTTACTCTCTCTAATCTCCTCCATCTCCTGCACCCCCATTCAGCCAGTTCTTCAGAAGCTGCGCAGAGATCTCCGCATTCTGCTCTGCGAATTCCCTTACGCTCTGCTTAAGCTGCATTCCTCTGTCGTTCTGGATCCCCTGGATCTCGTCATTGAGATCCAGCACATCCGGCAGCTCTTCTCCCTCTTCTTCCTCTTCGATCAGTTCTTCTTCCTCTTCCTCATCCTGTCTGCGGCGTCTTCTGATCACCAGGATCACGATCACTGCAATCAGTACCAGGATCAGCGCAATACCTGCGATAATCGCCCACAGAGGTATATTCTCAAGAATTCTTCCGGAGGAAGCTTCTTTTGACTCGTCATCTTTGTCAACACCGTCGAACGGAGCGCTCACGATCGTAATCTTCTCTTCCTGTACGTCTGCCGCGATACCTGCCGCATTCCCTACAAGAGAACGAAGCTGGTTCTCTCTCAGGCTTCCGTATCCGTTGCCGTTGATCGCAACCGATATCGTCAGATCGTCCAGGTTGCCGGGATCCACCTGCCCCTGCTCTGTCACTTCATTGACCAGGTAATCTCTGACTGTACTCTCACTATATGCGCCGGTCCCGTCGGTGGTTCCGTCGGTGTTATATTCTGTCGCGTCCGCGTTGGTCTCTGTCCCCGCAACGCCTCCCGCTCCGTCTGCTCCGCCTGTCTGCTCATTATAGAGCTCTTCATGGCTTACGATCCCGCTCTTGTCCTCCGCGTCGATCTTATCCGGAGTGTTATAAGTCTTCGATTCGCGGACCAGCTTCTCCATGTTGACCTTGGCCTTCGCTGATACACGGACGTTGTCATACCCATAGATCGGCCCCAGCACCTTCATGACATTGTTGGCAATGGCATTCTCCAGGATCTGTGCGATCTCATCTGATGTAGAACCGCCGTTCAGGCTGTTATTATTCGCATCCAGGGAGACGTCGTTGCCGTTGCCGTCGAATACGGCCACATCCTCAAGCTCCATCTCCGGAATACTCTTCGACACAAGTCGCTGGATCGCAACAGCCTGCTCCGGTGTAGGCGAACCGCCGTCACTCATCGTCACTACTGCCGTCGCACTGGACTTCTCCCCGTCGTCGTTCAGCGCGTACCTGCTCTCTTCCCCAAGGGCAATCGTCACCTTAGCGTCCTTCACCCCGTCGAACAGGCGGATCGTCGCACCGATACGGTCCTGAAGCTCATAGAGCTTGTAGGTATTCTTATCCGAATCCGTCGTCAGCATCCCTGCGTTATCTTTGAATGTATTATATGTAAATCCGCTCTTCGGATACCCTTCCTGAACCAGGTTAGCCTTAACCTGATCCACCACATCCTTCTTAACCATGATGGTGGATTCTCCGTTAAAGCGGTAATCGATCTCGTCCTCCTGCAGCTTACCTACGATCTGCTGCGCTTCTTCCTGACCCAGTCCCGAGAACAATTCCGTATACGGCCGGTTATTCAGCACGACCGCGATCACGATCGCCGCCGCGATCAGAACAACCACCCCAACGATCACCAGCGCGATCGTCTTCCGGCTGAATCTGCCCACAAATTCCTTAAATTGTCCAAACTTTTCTTTCATGATCCACAACTCTCTTCTCGATTTTTTTAAAACGATCCGCCCATATACCCCAATATAATCCATATAATCCATACCAGATACCCTGCCGATCCGGCAAAGCGCTGATATGGATTATACATGCCTACAGGCTGATACGCATTATCTCATTATAGGCTTCCAGAGCCTTCGTCCTCAAAGACACCAGCATATCTACTGCGAGCTGCGCCTCTGACGACGCGATTCCAACCGTGTGTGGATCTTCGATCTGTCCCGTTGCCAGAAGATACTGCTGCTTCACCAGATTATCCTCTGTCGACCTTACATTCCCTATCATTTCTTCAAAAATAGACTTGAACGCCGATACCCCTTCCGCTCCCGCCACCTGTACAGACGAGCCCGTCTCCTGCATCTCTGCCAGACTTCTTAACGGCTGGATCGGAGTGATCTTCCCGGACAAATCAAGCGGTTGTATCGGAGTAATGAATCTTCCTTCTATATCCATCTCTATATCAGTCCTTTCTCAATAAACTATCCTGCTATAAGTATCTACTGCGACTTAATCGCGCTCTGATATCTCTTGATGTCGTTGGTGACCGTCTGTAAGAGATACTGATAATGCAGCGTTGTCCTTGCCATCTTCGTGTTCTCAACATCTGCATTGACATTATTCTCATCGACTCTGCCCGAACTGTCCCAGCTATACTCCAGGCAGTCCGCCTGTTCGATCGCCTGACGCATGGTGGAAGAGTTCTTCGTCTTGCTCGCCGCCTGCAGACGCTTCCGGTAAATATCCTCGAAAGTAACATTCTTATTCTTATAGCCCGGTGTGTCTACATTCGCGATATTCATCGCGATCACTTCCTGCTTCTTCCAGAGGAAATCCATCGCCTTGTGTGCCATTGAAATCGTATTCCCAAACATCTTGACCGTCACTTCCTTAATTAAAATATATGTATTCTGCCTTATTCGCCAAAAAATGACATAATAGAGCCATTCTTAATCATTATATCGCTCATCTCTTAAAAAGTCCACACTTTTCATGCCGTTTTCATATTTTTTCAGTCCGGGAAAATACTTCCATTCTCCCTGATATTTATTTCTTCTTATAAAAAGAAACTATTTCCATCCGAGGCATCAGAAGTCCCGCTCAGTGTGCTCAGCGAACTGACTCTGCTCAACATCTGAAGCCGCATCATATCAACAAAATACTGCGCGTTCTCCTTCGTCAAGTCATACGCACCCTTCATCGCACTGCTGCTCTTGGCTGCCGTATGCAGGGAATCCACTCCCGACCGGAGCAGATCCCAGTAGTTCAGGCTTGTACCGAATATCGACCCGGCTGTCTGGTCACTCTCGTCCGCCGCGCTTACCGCCTTACTCTCCACCGACTTGCCGGTGGTAAGATCTCCGTTCATATAGCTCTTGATCCTGGCAATATAATTCCTCGTCTCCGTGAAAGGCGGAACCCCGCCGTACTTGGCAACATTCCCGCTCCCTGCATTGTATGCTGCCAGCGCAAGTTCTATGTCACCGTTGTATTGATTCAGCTTCTCGGCTATGTATCTGGCGCCTCCCATGATATTGCTCCTCGCATCAAAGGGATCGTCAACCCCAAGCGACTTCGCCGTCGCCGGCATAAGCTGCATTACTCCCTGTGCGCCTGCGGGCGACACCGCGTTCGCATTGAAGCCCGACTCTGCCTTCCCGATCGCTTTAAGGAGGTTCAGCGGTACGTTATACCTCTCTGCCGCCTCTGCGAATATCGCATCCATGCTCTCCGATCCGGTCTGTATCTGCACCGTCTCCCGTGTCTCAGCAGCGCTCCTGGTCTTCACCGTCTGATTCCCATTCAGCCTCTGCAGCGTGTCCAGGAATGTCTCTGTGAAGTTCTGGCCATAGAGAGACGTCCGGTTCGTGTAGGATGTCCCCTGATAACCCGTGCCTCCCTGTATCTGATTCAGAACGCCGCTCATATACTTGTACCAATTCTCATAAGCTGTATAGTCTACCGCCATAATCTCCGTCTCCCGGCTATTGCCAATAATCATATTTCTACCATTCTATTGTTTAACATTATATTTATAACATTTTTGAGACAGAATGAAAAGGGATTTTGCGGAATTTTTTCGCATTTTCCAAAAATTACACACTTTTTTAACAACTTCCAACAAAATACCACCCAAAACTGGTAAATAAGATATTTACATTCAGGCAAAATCGTAATAGAATAGGAGTATACATCGTATTTTTCATAATTACAAGTAATAGGAGGAATGAATCGTGTTAAAAAACTTAAAAGTGAGGAGTAAGCTCGCCATCTCATTCGGTATTACGGTCCTGTTCTTTATCATTGCGGTCATCGCAGCGAATATTGGATTGAGCAGCGTTCTGGGCGGACTGGAGGATTTCTATGATACGCCGTACCCTATGGTCGAGTCTTCCCTCGAGGCACAGACATCCACACGTAAGATCCAGTTGAACATGTATCGTGCCGCCGTAGCAACTGACGACGCAACAGCACAGGCGTTGTTGAACGAGATCGACGAGGTAGCCGCGAAGATGAATACCGCCCTTGACAATCTGCGGGCATCTTACAAGGGCGACCAGTCGCTGATGACTACTCTTGACAATGCTGCGGACGATCTTGTAACCGCAAGACAGGCTGCTCTTAATTATCTCACCTCTGGTGACGATGAGAATGCCATCGCTGTATTGAACGGCGAATATGCGGAGGCCGGAATTGCTTTTTCCGATATTACGGACCAGTTGATCGAGGTTGCCCAGACGGAGGCAGATAATTATTACGAATCCGGGCATACAATTAAGAAGGTCTGCACACTGATCCTGCTTGCACTCGCTGCTTTCTGTCTTATCTTCACTATATTTATGGCTCTTCGGGTGATCCGCGACATCACTTATCCGATTGCCGAGATCGAGACTGCAGTAAAAGCAATGGCCAAAGGAAATATGCATTCACAGATCAACTATCAGTCCAAGGATGAGCTGGGTGTCCTGGCCGATAATTTACGTTTCGTACTTAAGACGCTGTCCAGTTACATAGCTCATATCTGCAGCCGGATGGATTCTCTTGCAGAAGGAGACCTGACCATCTCAATGGATATGGATTATCTGGGTGAATTTGAAACTATCAAGCACTCCGGCAATAAGATCGTGGAGAACATGAACGATGCCATGAGCCAGCTCCACCAGGCCGCAGACCAGGTCGCAGACGGATCCGAACAGGTATCCAGCGGCGCCCAGGCTCTAAGCCAGGGTGCAACAGAGCAGGCAAGCTCTGTAGAAGAATTGGTTGCTACCTTGAGCGAACTGTCAGATAAGGTTAACGAGACAGCACGCAACGCGCGCGGTATCAACGAACAGATCACCCTGACAGCCGGCGAGATCGACAACAGCAACCAGATGATGGAATCTATGATGGCTGCCATGACGAAGATCAACGACTGCTCCAGCGAGATCGAGAAGATTATCAAGACTATTGAAGATATTGCATTCCAGACTAACATCCTGGCACTGAACGCCGCCGTAGAGGCTGCCCGTGCAGGAGAGGCCGGCAAGGGCTTCGCAGTAGTTGCGGACGAAGTAAGAAGCCTTGCTTCCAAGAGCCAGGAGGCTGCGAAGGATACTACCGCACTGATCAGCAACTCCTTAGCTGCTGTAACTGAAGGTAACCAGATCGCGGCCGACACCCAGAGTTCTCTTGTGAAGGTTGTTGCAAGCTCACAGAAGATCGCGGCGAATATGGCTTCTATCACAGAGGCTTCCGATATCCAGGCAGAAGGGATCCAGCAGGTTACCGTCGGTATCGACCAGATCTCTTCCGTTGTTCAGACCAACTCCGCTACAGCCCAGCAGAGCGCTGCAGCCAGCGAGGAATTGTTCAGCCAGTCCAGCCTGCTTAAGAGCCTTGTAGGACGTTTCCGTCTGAAGAGCATGGCAGCGCCTATGGCGACGCCTGCACCATCGGCTCCGGCCCCAGCCCCGGCTGCTCCGGCTCCGATTGCGATCGAAGATGATTTTGATTCATATGTTTCTGAACCGGCTCCGGCGCCTGAACCGGAACGTACCAGCTTCAAGAGTTCCTTCGTGGATGATATGGCGAAATATTAAGAATGAATCTATACTTATATTCCAGAAGAAGGCAGTGACCTATATAGGTCACTGCCTTCTGTTTAAATTATCGGACTCCCCCATAACAAACCCAGGGAAGCCAAAGAAGCGGCCTACCCTCAAATAATAGTTGCTATACCGCTAAAAGCAGTAAGCCGTCACTATTTGCGGTAGTGGTGGCTATTTCTTTCCCCTTTTAGTTGCTGTATACCAATAAAAACCGACGCAAATACGTCGGCTTTAAAGAGGCGCAGACCGGATTTGAACCGGTGAGTCAGGGTGTTGCAGACCCATGCCTTACCACTTGGCTACTGCGCCTGGCTATAAGCACTCAGAGACCATCCTTCGCTCTCTTATGTGCTCATGACTCCGACGGGAATCGAACCCGTGTTACCGCCGTGAAAGGGCGATGTCTTAACCGCTTGACCACGGAGCCGTAACGGTCTCACTTACAGTGCGACCGTTGTTCATTCTAACACAACTATTCTGTTTTTGCAAGTATTTTTTCTGTTAATTCAGCTTAATTCATTATCGCCTCGATCTCTTCGATCGTTCTTGGGATATCCGCCGAGAGATTCCTGCAGCCATCCCCGGTGATCAGGCAATTATCCTCCAGACGGAACCCGATCCCCCACTCCTCATGGTAGATCCCGATATCCACGCAGAATACCATCCCCGCCTTCGTCAGCTCTTCTCTTGCCGATACCCTGTCATGCACATCGAATCCTATATGATGCGCTCCGCCGTGCCACATATACGTTCCGATCTCATCATAAGAACCGCACACTCCGGCATCCTTCAGCTGCTCATAATTATACTCCCGGATCATCTTATCGACATCCATCATAGGAATCCCAGGCTTGAGGATCCCGAACATATGCTGTGATGTACGATATGCACATTCGTATAATAATCTCTGTCTCTCCGTATATCTTCCGTTACACGGCCACGCCCTGGATACATCCGTCACCAGATGATCCCATCTGACCCCCACGTCATTCAGAATGATATCCCCATCCGCAGCCTGCCCTCTGTAGCTGTCATAATGGATACAGAAGTTATTCTTCCCGGCGCTGATAATAGATGAGAATCCAGGCTCCAGCACTCCATACTGAGCCAGAGCATAGTCATACTCCGCCTTATACTGATACTCATACATCCCCGGCCTGGAATGCTCCATCATAGCCACGATCCCCGCCTTCGTGATCTGCTCCGCGCGCTCCAGCGCCTCGATCTCACAAGGCTTCTTGATCAGACGCAGCTTCATCAGTATCGGAAGCGCATTCTTGATCTCTATATCCGGATATCCACTCTCTATGTACTGCTTCATCCAATCCGCCCCGGTCCAGTTCCTGCGCCCTTCTCCGCGGTCCAGGTCAAGACAGACTGAGCGCACCTTCTTATCCCGGATCATTCCGGCAAGATAAGTCTGCCACTCGTCCAGGTATCCTATATCCGTTATCCCGGATATAGCAGCCGCCTTATCCGGCTTGATCCGCGCTCCGCTCCAACGCTCCTCAAATGCATCCGGCGGAAGGATGAATAACTTCTCACTATACCCTTCTTCCTCCCTGTACAACACCAGAACACTGTCCCTCTGCTCGATTCCCGTCAGATACACGAAATTCCGATTCGCCCAGAACCCATAGTCGTCATCCGCCGACTTGCGCAGAAGCTCTCCGCTCAAAAATACCGCCAGCTCTCCCGGATCCATATGTTCTGCAAATGATTTTCTATTCTCCGTATAAAATGTCGCTTCCATAACCGCACACTCCCCTTATAAGTACAAATATAAAAAACCACCGCCCCCGGAGTGCTAAAAAGTCTCCAAAAACAGTGATTTTCAAATGCGCGATCAGGGGCTCGAACCCTGGACACCCTGATTAAGAGTCAGGTGCTCTAC
>CANDQP010000033.1 GCA_947388185.1 uncultured Dorea sp.
ATTCAGTTGTCAATTTTCAGTTGGAATCTCATTCATTGAGATTCCGAGAAGTTATCGATCAGACGGACAGGCTGCTTATTTGCCGCAGTAGGGGCAACGTGAGCGGCCTCAAGTATTTTTTTCAGTTTTTCCTGCTCTACCTTTTTGTCTGTGTAATCACGAACTGAATATCTCGCTTCTGCCATTTCTAAGAAACTCATATATATTCCTCCTAAACTTGATTTTCAGGTTTCCCTGTACTATAATTATATCGCAAACAAATCACAAAGCAAGAATGTACTTTTTAGGTATATACTATCTAAAAAGTTAGTTAGGAGAGATTCTATGGGCGTAAATTGTAAGAATAGCTTTACCTGTCCGGTTGAGGCGACGATTTCTCTGATCGGCGGAAAATACAAATCCGTGATCCTCTGGCATCTTATGGGAAAAACCCTGAGATACAGTGAACTTCACAGACTGATACCCAAAGCGACCGACAAGATGTTGGCGCAGCAATTGCGGGAGCTTGAAAACGATGGATTGATCAGCCGAAAAGTCTATCCCGTCGTTCCTCCCAAAACAGAGTATTCTTTGACAGATTTCGGCAATACCCTTGCCCCTATCCTTGACGAAATGTGTGATTGGGGAACCATCTACTTAGGCAAGAAAAAGCAGTAACTTCTTCCCTCGTACACTGCTCCCCTCCATACCGCGCTTTTTCATACAATTCGTGAATCTTCGGCATCTTCTCATCTCCATCCTCATACAATCCCGCCCTGATCTCCAGCTCAAGCGGTGTTTCATAACCAGGCGGCCTTTCTTTTAAGGTGCGCCTGATCAGCCGCTTATAGGATCTCCGTATTTTCCTGTTGGGAGATAGTCTTCCTTCTCTGACTATCACTCTCGGCAGCCTTCTGATTCCTTCCCTGCCGTCCTCCTTGCTGAGAAAGACGACCTCATCGCCATCATCTGAGAATGCGTCCGCCGCTCTTCGAAGCGCTGCATAGACCAGTCTCAATGCCAGATAAGCAATCCCGATCAGTGCAAGAACGGACAGAACCTCCGAGACTTGCCTAAGCCACTTGGGAGTCTCCTTCGCCTGTGCCCGAAGCTTCATCAGTTCTTCCATCATCGGATCATTTCCCCCACCCTCTTCATGGTAAATGATCTCTCCTCCATCCATCTCCACCGTCTCAAACCGGAGTTTCGCCAGAGGTTCTTCATGATAGATCACAGCGGGAAGCATGAATAAGACAATCCCTGTCAGTCCGGACAACAGAATGGCAGTCCCGATTCTTTTCATAGAATGAACCGGAAGATTCGCAACGCGGATATTGATCTGTATAAACTGATCAAGGCTCTCCAGATAGACATATGCCAGGCAGACACAAAACTCTGCCCCAAGAATTCCCAGCATCAGATACAGAAGGGTATATCGGTGAAAGGAAAGCACACCCAGATACAGAAGCACAAAGATCAGACAATGTATCATCCTGGGCGAATCCAGCAGCGTCGGCACTTCCCACAATTGCTGGCTCTCCTGCGCGCCTGCCTCGCCGGGCAATTCCTGCATCCGCCTTCGGATCTCCCCCTGTTTCAGCTTCACATAGCAGCGAAACAAAAACACAAGAGCCGTAAGGCTTCCTATAAATATACTTCTGCTGACCACCCACATTCCCCAGGTAACCGCCAGAGAAAATACAAGAAAAAGCCATAAATTCCTGCATTTACAGATGATAAAATAGGAGAGGATCACAGAGACAAGCATAGTAAGCCCCCTCAGAAGAAACACGCTAAGCTCATGCCCTCTTATATCTTGCACGGCGGCAGCAAATACATGAACTCCTTCCAGAAGGAGAATATCGTGGATCCAGGAAAGCAGGATCAGGATGCGGCTCTTTGCTTTCATTATATCTGCACCTCCCATTTCAACACATTGACATTCCTGATATTACACGGCACATTGCCGTCAGAAGCACGTACCGGCACTACCCAAAGGATCTCTGCGCCGCCTTCTGCCATGGCTGCAACCGCTTTGGCAGTATCTATATCCTGATTCGCGGAAATGATTACATAGATCATGCCTGTCCCGGCCTTCTCTCTTTCTGCTCTCAGATTCTCACAAATCCTCGCAGCCGGCTTGTCCGTATCAATCCGGGCAAGCTCCTGATATAATGCCTGTATCTGTCCCGCGCCCTCCTTCAGATGAATAGGTTTCATCCCGTTTCCAGTAACAGTAAGCTCCATCTTCGCCCTCATGATACAAGAAGCCAGAGACGCCGCGATCCGTATTCCCTCCTCCGTCAGTTCCTCCTGCCGGATCACTCTGGAATCCTCCGTATCCAGGATGATCTTCATCCGGATGTCAGTTGTAGAATCGAATTGATTGACCAGAAGTCCCTGCCCCTTCGCAGATGCTTTCCAGTTAATATGATGCATCGGATCGGCAGGCTGATAATCCCTGATACCAGAGAAACAAAAAGGATCCGGAAACAGCCTGTTCTGCGTCACAGTCATACCCGACACGGCTCTGCTAAGCAGCATGATCCGGTGGGTATCAACAAGCTTCGGGTATACATACAGAGCCGTCTTCAACCTTCTGTTGTCGTGAAAGCTTCTTCGGAAGAAAAAATCATATCCGATCACATCAGCCTTGGCAAGTTCATAAAACCCGCGTTTTTCACATACAAAAGAAAGTCTTCGGATTACCTTCTGACGGATAAAGAGGGAAAATATATCTCTTCTGTAGCTCTGATCCGTCACATTCGCATTCTCCTTCGCCTCTCCTTCGAATCTAAGCGCACGATTCAGGGCAAGGTTCACTTCCAACGCCGGAAGAGGGAGCCGCTTATCATTTACGATCTCTTCTCTAAGATAAGCAATGTCTCCTTCGTAGGCAGAACGCGTCTCGAAGTCCACTGCCACATCAAGTCCCGCATTCCAGTATCTCCTGTAAATGACATGCTGAAGCAGATAGAACAACACACATCCTGCAAGCAGTAAGAACAACATGATTACCTCTCCTTTACCCTATTCCCCATTCCTCAACCGGAACCTTAATCAGGTCTGCGATCTCCCGAACCACCTCTTCCTCATATCTAGCCTTCTCAGCCGGAACTGACAGCACGAGCCGATGCGCGAGGACCGGAGCGGCAACACTCTTGACATCCTCCGGCACCACATATTCCCTGCCTTCTGTCATGGCAAAGCCCTGAGCCGCCCGCACAAACGCCAGTGTTCCTCTGGGGCTGACCCCCTGCATTACCTTCGGATGCTTCCGTGTTGCATGGACGATCTCTATCATATATTTGATCAGATCTTCATGAACATACACCCTGCGGCACTGCTCCTGAAGTTCCAGGAGCTCTTCCTTCCCGCAGATCCCCTCAAGCGACAGGAGCGGTTCATCGGTAAGAAACCGCTCTACCATGGCGAACTCCTGTCCTGGCGTCATATCTTCCATACTGATCCGCATCAAGAAACGATCTGTCTGCGCCTCCGGAAGCGGAAATGTACCCAGTGTCTCTATCGGATTCTGGGTCGCGATCACAAAGAAAGGCTCCTCTAATATCCTCGTCTTCCCGTCCACCGTCACCTGACCCTCCGCCATGCACTCCAGAAGGCTGCTCTGTGTCTTGGGAGTTGCACGGTTGATCTCATCTGCCAGGAGGATATTACAGAATACCGGACCTTCCCGGAATATGAATTCTCCTCTCCTGGCATCAAAATAATTAAGCCCTGTCACATCTGACGGAAGCAGGTCCGGGGTGAACTGGATACGCCCAAATTGTGCGCGGACAGACTTGGAAAGAGACTTTGCGAGCACGGTCTTGCCTGTTCCCGGCACATCCTCCAAAAGCACATGCCCCTTTGCAAGAATCGCCGTAAGGATAAGCTTCATCGTTCTCTCATTCCCAATCATTACCCTCGATATATTGTTCTGCAGATCTTCAAGTAATCTAAGATTCATCTCTTATGTATCCTCCCGTAATTTCCTTATATTATACCGCATATGTACGACTATTGGAAGGGAAAAGGAATATACAATGCTTGAAAAATCCAACTCTATCAGCTATAATATTCCAAGAAGTCTTGGTTATAATTGAATGAAGGAGGACTTAGATAATATGATCAAAGATTTTATTATTAATGATTATCGCGGTCTTAAGAATCTGACTCTGAATGATCTGAATAAAATAAATGTATTCGTCGGTCCCAATAATTGCGGAAAAACTTCTATATTGGAAGCCGTTATCTTATCCGGATTATTTGATGACATAGATTTATTAGCAGATACATTAAAATCAAGATATCATAATTTTTCTCCTGAATACTTTAAATCACTCTTTCCTGTTGATCATAATTCTGCAATTTATATTAAAACCAGACTTAATAACAGCAATAAAACATTGCATACGAATTTAAAATACGATAAAAGTCAAATGATTAATAATGATGACGCTGACAGTATATCCGATATTTATGAATTACAATTTTTATGCAGTTATACTGATATTATAAAAGATGACCCAAAGAATTTTAGTATTCGTTTCGAAAATGTAAAAGATGGTCTCAAAATAGTAACCGGCAAGTCACCTGATAATGACATTCTGAATCTGCATATTCCATGTAAATTCGTGTCTTTCTCCAGATTTGAGGGTACATCCCGGCTTATAAGCGATGTGGATAAAATTCTGGAACAGAATTTACGTCAGAAACTAATAGATATCTTAAAAATATTTGATGATAAGATTATTAACTTTGAAATTGTCGGAAAAGATAGAACGATCAAACTATTTAAAGAAAATCAAAATGCTCCATTAACGCTATATGACTATGGAAACGGAATGTATAAAGCCTTTTTTATCGCCACCTCTGCTTTATTATCAAAAAACGGTATTTTACTAATCGATGAGATCGAAGCCGGTATTCACAATAAAGCTTTAAGAGATTTTATAGAAAAACTTTTAGATGTTTGTTCTGTAAATCATGTTCAAGTCTTTCTAACTACTCACAGTTTAGAGACGATTGACATCATCCTCGATGATTGCCAATCGCAATTAGATGATATATCAATATATCATATCCGAAGTAAAGAACTACGAACAATTGCCAAAAAATATAGCGGAAAAAAGCTTTCTACTTTGCGAAATGAGATAGGATTTGATGTACGATGAATATAAACAAACATTATATTTTAGTTGCCGAGGGTATTACGGATTGTTCTCTTCTGGAAGCAATCCTCGAAAAATAGAGACCAATGAACTATCCTCTCTATTTGAATCCATGATCGGAAAATATCCGCCTTCTACCGGAGAACTCAAAAGACAGGACAGCCCAACATTTTATCACAAAGATAATGTTAGCGTTGCTATAAAGCAAACTGGTGGATGCAGTAATATTCCCATTCAAATAAGTTTACTGTCTGAAATTATAGACAAATTAGACGTATACGATACCTTTGGCGGTTTCCTCATTTTCTGTGATACAGATTTAAAAAATAAAGAAGCTATCAAAGAAGATTTCTCAAAGAAATTCCAATCAGAAGGTATACTATTTAAAAATAATCAGTTAGAAATTTATGGGAATCCTGTTCCATGCAAATTATATCTTTTCCCCACATCAGGTGTCGGTGCTATCGAAAAACTATTACTTGAGTGTTCATACATTTCTTACAACAATCTATGCCAGGATGCCAAAGAATACCGTGATAAAATAATGACAGACGATTATCAAGAACTCCGAAAAGATTGTTGGGCAAAAAAGGATAGCATACAAGAATTTTATTCTGACAAAGTACAATTCGGTGCTATTTCTACAGTTCTTAAACCTGACAAACCTGTTCGTTTTGCTATTAAAGATAAACTCATTAAAAAGAAATATTTCGACAAATATATGGCATTACCAGAATTTAAAAAATTACATAATTTTCTACAAAATAATCTTGTATAATTACGGAGTGTAAAATCTATGAATGTTATAACAATGTTGGACGATCTGCAGCGCAAAGCGCTGCACAATCCAGATATCCGAAACAAATTGTCAGATACCGCACAGGAAAAAGATCCGCTCACAGCATTCTGCAGAGTATGCCGTGAGCTTGGATACGAGATCTACGAGATGGACCTGATCTGTGCCGGCGAGGAATTCCATGCCGCTATGAAGCGCAGCACCAACGGCGGAGGTGAGAATTCCCCGAAGCTGACGGGTGAAGACGATTTCTACGAATTGTTCATGAGCAGCATCCGATTTCCTACAGTGTGAAATCCCCGCCTATCTCCTCATCACCACCCGCACGCCTTCATCCGTATTCCCTATCATAAGCTCCACCCCATGAAGCCCAAAGATCTTCTTCGCCAGGAATAACCCAAGTCCCATATGCCGCTCCATCTTTCCCCGGCTCTTATCCCCAGTATAGAACAGGTCGAACGCGTGCATGATCTGCTCCTCACTCAGATGCGCCCCCGTATTCTCAATACTGCACCATCCTTCTTTCACAGCTACAATGATCCGCCCATCCGGCACATTATATTCCACCGCGTTAGACAGCAGATTCCACACCGCTTTCGCCAGATATTCTCTGTCTCCGTCTATCTGCAGATCCGCCTCCACCCGGTATTGCACCTGCAGATTCTTCTCCTCGATCAATGGGGCAAACCGCTCCATCTGCTCCCGGATCAATTCTGCAAAGGACACGTTCTCTTTCTTAAGCGCCAGCTCTTCAGAATCAAGCTTCGCGATCTCGATCATATCCGCCACCAGATGATCCATCTCTTCCGTCTGCCCGATGATCTGGGCGAGATAATAATCCCGCTTCTCTTCCATATTATGTTCGATCAGATTCTCCGCAAAATTCCGAATGATGCCAAGAGGCGTCTTGAGCTCATGAGCCATAGCATTGGTAAGATCCCGTCTGGTCGCCTCAAGCGCCATCTGCCTGTCATAGGTCCTGTTAAACGCTCGGACGATCCATACCATACATCCAACAGCCAGCACCACTCCAGCAAGAAATACATATTTCATATAATCAAAAGCGGCAATCCAGGGACGTTCCTCCATCCGTACTTCTATATACGCATAAGGATTATCGTCGCCCCAGACCTTCCCCTGGAATCTGCACCTGTAATAGAATCCGTCCGAGTCAATTCTTAATCCGCGGTAGACATTTCCTTCTTCTATATAAAACTCTCCCTTCTCAGGGTATCCATGGAGATATTCACTGGAACTCCACCTGCGCCATTCCTCAAAAGTCTCCATATATGAAAGCTTCACACTCGCATTCTGAAGCTTTCCTTTCGCCTTCTGCCCTTCCTGTACATCCGGGTTCGTCCATTCCCACACCACGTGGCTGTCTGTTACATAGAATACCTGGCTCTCATCAGTCTCAGTGCCGGTCTCATAATCGATAAAGGCATCGGTCTCATAGCTGTTAATGCTTCCGGTAAGAGGATCTACATACTGCTTTTCCTCCGCCTCCCGGCCTTCTTCCCATGTCAGCTCCTGGACAATGATGTCATACAGCTCCTTACCATCCGAAGACGTCCGAATCAAAAACCGATATTTCTCCGGTATTGTATAATTCCCCTCTGCCGTCAGCCTTTCCTTCCAGTAATATTCCGCCATTTCCTCTTTCTGCTCAAATGACAGATAATCATCCAACGCGAACGGCCCGTTCTTCTGACCATCCGTGCTGATAGCCGACGCCAGATCACCGATTGCATCATAGCTCCTGGCAAGAAGCTTCCCCTCCGTATCATAGACGGCAGCCGAACCTTTCATCTCCTGCTTCCCTGTACTCCGGAAGCATCCATAGATCAATTCCTGATAGAACTCTGCCCTCTCTTCTTCTCCCCACACTTCTTCGGAGTCTTTCCCGCCGGTTCCTTTCTCCGCCAATTCCGTCTCTGCCGTTCGCACCCCGGTCTCTTTCTCCGATGCCGTATTGATCAGGAACATCGCGATCTCCTCAAATGCCTGTGCATACTCATCTATATATTTCTCTTTCACCAGATAAGTGGCCAGCCCCATTGTCAACAGATACAACGCCATAAAACCGGCCGCCACAGGCTTCCAGAATTTTCTCTTCTTTCTCCTTACTGTTCTGTTCACACGTATCACCTCCTACTTCCCATCCACCGTCAGCCGATACCCGAATTTGCGCACAGTCTCAATGGTGCATCCGCAGGAACCGACAGCTTTCCGCAGCTTCTTGATATGATTATCCACCACCCGTTCATTCCCGTCGAAATCATATCCCCAGAAACGGATCAAGAGCTGTTCCCTGCTGAAGATCCTCCCCGGATTCTGCATGAAGAACAGAAGCATCTCATATTCCTTCGGCGGCAGCGGCAGCAGCTCGCCATTCTTAAATACCTTGTGGCTCCGTACATCTATCTTGAGACCGGCCAGCTCTGCAGCGCTGTTGATCCCCTGCACTCTACCCGTCAGCGCCATCGCCTTGGCATATAAGACCGGCAGGGAAAAGGGCTTCGTCACATAATCGTCCGCTCCCAGGGCATATCCGTTCAGCTTATCCTCCTCCAATACACGGGCGGTTATAAAGATCACAGGGATATCGCTATACTTGCGGATCTTACGGCACACAGCGAATCCGTCCATCTCCGGCAGCATCACATCCAGAAGGATCAGGTGATAGCTTTTTCTTCCCAGCAATTCCAACGCCTCTGCCCCATCCTCTGCCGTCTCGACCCTCCAGCCCTTACCGGTGAAGTAATCGGCGGCAGCCTCCGCAAGCAGGCAGTCATCTTCTACGATCAGTAATCTCAGTTCCATGTACATTCTCCATTCCTGTATGGTGATATTATATCAGTCAAATATATCCTTTTTGTATCCTCTTGTAAACATTCCGGCACTTGAAGCCAGGAAATTATTTTGACCTCTGACCTTCTCCCATAAGTTAAAGACCTCGCGGGAACAAATCAGGGTGCCGGGAATTAACATATCTTCTCCCGACACCCTGATCTATAAACGCTCCCCGGCTAATACCCTCTCCTGACACTGATGGCAGTTCCCACCGCTCCCGGGCCGGTATGGCTCCCGATACTGAAAGACAGCGGATTATAATACACTGCCGCGTCCGGGAACGCTTCCTTAAGCGTATCCGTCCATTCTCTCTCTTCTTCCTTGCCAAGTCCGGAACCTGCCGCCCCGATGACGATCCGGCTCATCTCTATCCCCTGAAAGCGTGTGGCAAGATCCTGCTTCAATGCCTCTAACATCTTATGCTTTCCCTTCTTCATCCCCCGGACCTTAGCAAATGCATCCAGCCGTTCTCCCTGTATCGTCAGCACCGGTTTGATATTCAGCACCGCGCCAAGGGCAGCCGCAGCCGGTGTGATCCTTCCTCCCTTTTTCAGAAATTCCAGTGTATCCACCGTAATATAGATACAGGACTCATATGCCCGTCTCTCCAGCTCTTCCCGGATCTCCTTTGCCGCCAGGCCCTGATCCGCAAGCTCTTTTGCCTCAAGCACCGATTCCCGCAATGTCACGGAGATCCTGTGATTATCCGCCACCTGCACCTTGCCGTCATAGTCCGCCGCAAGCCCTGCCGCCGACTCATAAGAATTACTTAAGCCGCTGGACATAGGGATATGGACGATCTCATCATATCCTTCCTCAAAGATCGCGTCCCACATTCCGATCACTTCTCCCGGAGAGGGCTGAGAAGTCGTCACATCCTTCCCGCCTGTAAGGCTTGAATAGAATCTCTCCTGAGTAAGATCGATCCCTTCATAACAGATTTCACCATCAATGATCACCGGCATCGGAAGGGAAAATATCCCCAACTCTTTCGCTTCACTCTTAGTAATTCCACTGTTACTGTCTGTCATTATCGCCGTCTTCATATCATAATTCTCCCTTCTGCCTGCAATTTCCATCTTGAAATGCCACTCTTACTTCTATTATAATAAGTGTGACAAATTGTATCACTTTAAAAATCAAATTTCAATACGTTGTCACGCAACTGTTACAAACAGGGGGATTTTGTTCATGGATAACGAAAGAAAAAACCAGGCTAACAAATTAGCCCGGGAATGTATCGTAACTGCATTGATGCTGTTGTTAAAGGAAAAACCGCTGTCCGCCATCTCTATTTCCGAATTGACCGAAAAAGCCGGCGTATCAAGAATGACTTATTATCGGAATTATCAGTCCAAAGAAGATATCTTCTCCTCTTATCTGGAAGAAGCACTGGCCGATTATCAGCGCGAGGCCCGCGAACTGTCGCTGGATCAGCACGCCTACGCTCCCGCCAACCTCTATCACTGCTTATCTTATTTTGAAAAAAATAAAGAATTTCTCGACAGCTTATTCAAAAGCGGCCTGGGAGATCTCCTGCTGACCGCTATCAGCCGGTATATACTCGAGACCTGGCACAAGCCGGAAGACGGGATCGAACATTATTACGGCCTGCAGGCCTTCGCAGGCGCGCTGTATAACCTGTATATTTCCTGGTCTTCAAACGGTGCAAAAGAGACGCCTGCGGAGCTGGTGAAGATCCTCAGGCGCATCGCCCCGCCCACATAAATATTCGTCTATTCTAAGCAGCCGTCTTACTTGCATACCTTGCCTACGCTGTCTCTGACGTACAGCTTCGTAGGAACCGTCACCTTCACGCTGATCTCCCTGCCGCTTAGAATCCGCTCTTCCAGCATGCGGACTGCATATTCTCCCATGAATTCCATGTAGAGCCGCACTGTCGTCAGCGGAGGGATCATGTATTTGGCTGTCGGTATATCATTGAATCCGATAATACTGATATCCTTCGGAATGGATATCCCCAACTCATATGCAGCCTTATAGCACCCCACAGCCATGGAATCATTGGCAACGAATAACGCCGTCGGAAGATTCCCCTCCTCCTTCAGCTCTTTAAGAAGGGTGTATCCGTAATGAGCATGATATCTGCCCGTCTTCACATATTCCGGATGATACAATCCCTTCTGTTCCAGATAATCCCTGAAACCGGATATTCTGGGATCTAAGACACCGTCTCCATCCTCATCCGCTTCTATACCTCCGATCAGCCCGATCTTCGTATGTCCGTTCTCGATAAAATAATCCAGGATCGCCATCACCGACTTCCGGTAATCGATCACAACCGCATCAAATCGGTTAAGGTCCGGGCAGGCATCAATAAATACCACCGGCTTCCCCCAGGAACCGATCCGCTCAACCGCGGCATGTCCAAAGGTTCCGGTGCAGATAATCCCGTCAACCCCTTCCAGAGAATCCCGGGTATCCTCAAGAGTCACAGGCTGCTTTCTATAGCCCTCCTCCTCAAGCATCTTCTCAATGGCGAGGCGGATACACAGATAATAAGGATCCTCCAGTTCCTCTGTCGGAGAATAGGAACAGAACATCCCGATCTTAAGCTTCTTCTTCCGTCTCTTCTGGACGCGCGGCTCATACTCAAGCTCCTCCGCGATCTCAAAAATCCTCTTCTTAGTCTCGTCCTGTGCATTCAACGTCTCATCGTGATTCAATACACGGGACACGGTCGCGATCGACACTCCCGCCTTTGCCGCAATCTCTTTTATTGTTGCCATTATGATGCCCACCTTTAATATATGATTTAGTTACTTTTACTTTCCTTCTTAAATGAGATCTCGGATACCAACACTGCTGCCAGTATCAGCGCCGAACCTGCAAGCATACGCACCGTCACATTCTCATGGAGCAGCAGCACGGAGAAAAACGTCCCGAACACTGCCTCCATGGACAGGATGATCGCCGACTTGGTCTCATCCACGTATTTCTGCGATACGGTCTGCAGAAGATAAGTAATGGTCGTACTCACCACACCCAGATACAGCACCGCCAGAAGGCTTCTCGTAGACGGGGCGAATGTGAAATCCCCCGAGAGCAGAAGGCCCGCCGCCGACAGCACACACGCTGTCGTCATCTGCAGGAAATTAAGCACCGCCGGACGTATCCTTCCTACATATTCTCCCGTCAGAAATATCTGAAGCGCGAAGCATACCGCGCACAGCAGCGTCAGCCCATCGCCAAGCCCAATGGAAAAATCATTCTTAAGCGAAAGCACGCCCGCTCCGGCGAGCGCCATCACGGCTCCGATCAAACTTCGTACTTCGATCTTCTTCCTGTATATCACCAGTGCGATAAAAGGTACAAATACCACATTCGTCGCTGTCAGAAACGCATTCTTAGAAGGCGTCGTATATTGAAGTGCAATGATCTGCAGTGCAAATCCTCCGAAAAGAGCCGATCCGAGCCAGAAGCCGCAGCGGATCTCTTCTCTGGAAATCGTCTTGATCTGCTTTATGCCAAGCAATGTCATCAGCACTGCCGCGATCAGGAAACGAATCACCATGATCTGAAACGGCGAGAGGGTCTCAAGCGCCATATCGCTTGCCACGAAACCCCCGCCCCAGATGACCGTTACCGTCAAAAGTCCCAGAATCCCTAAATACTTCTTCATCTGTCCTCCATCTTGCTATAATAGTATAACACAATTCATTTTAAAAAGGGGCATTTTATGCCCCTTTCCTGTTTTTTCTTTACTTGAATTTGGCTTCTAACTCTTTCTGAAGATCCTTCATTACAGACTCTACCTCTTCCCCGTTCAAGAGGATCTTAGATACTGCCGCGCCGATGGAATCTCCTGCTTCCTGTCCGTTTGGAGAGATCGGGATCTCTGCAACCTTCTTACCGTTTTCGATAAAGATATTATAGATATTCTCCTCGCCGAAGAACGGATCTCCCTTCTGGAAGAGTTCATTCTCATATGCCGGGATGTAAGACGGATACAGGCCGTATTTCTCGAATCCGCTTGCCTGGAGCGCTTCATCTGTCATTGCAAATTTCACGAAATCCTTCACCTCATCCGGATAATCCGTCTTCGCGTTGATCGCCACGTCAGAACCGCCGTTGCTGCAGCTATATTCTCCGCCTTCTACCGCCGGAAGATCCATAACACCCCATTTTCCTTCTGTCTGAGGTCCCTTGTCCTTGATGGTTCCGATCATCCATACTGCCTCCGGGATACATGCAACCGATTCATTTACAACCGTCTGCTCATACTCATCCCAGCCGTTATAGTTAAGTGCAACGCCTGAATCATAGATCTCTTTCGCTTTCTCCATTGCCTGGATCGAACGCTCATCGTCCACGATCGGATTGCCTTCCTCGTCAAATACACCGATTCCAAGCTGGCTGCGGATCAGAGAATAGATGGTGCTCTTCTTTGGATCCACAGGGATCATCTTCACCGGGTCCCCTGACGGAGTCTTACAGGCCGCTTCAATCTTCTTGCCCGCCTCGATCAGATCATCCCAGGTCTTAATGTCTTCCGGAGATACCTCTGCCTGCTCGAAATAATCTGTCCGGTAGAACAGTCCTTCCGGGCCTGCATCCCATGGGAACGCATGGATCTTATCCTTATATGATACCTCGGATATCTTGGACGGCAGGAATTGATCTGTCTCCACCACATCGCTCACATCCAGGAAGCCTTCCGGGAACTTATCAGCATAGCCTACGAGAACCTCACCCTCGACAGAGATAATGTCCGCGATACCGTTTCCGGTTGCAAGGGAAGTGGATAACTTCTTATAGATCTGGTCGGTTCCCATCTCTTCAAACTCGAATTTTACATCCGGATGATCCTTCTGGTATTCCTCTGCCGCCTCCTGAAGCTGCATCAGCGCAACGTCCCATGACCACACCGTGATCACCTTCTCGCCGCTGTCTGACTTCTTCTTGTCCTTCCCGCCGCATCCTGTGAGCGCAAGCGACGCCGTCATAACGCCTACAAGCGCTGCTGCCATCATTCGTTTCATGTTTCTTCTCATCATCTTCTTTTCCTCCTTCATATATGTACCGCCCCTTATCTTCGTTCGGCGGCAATTTACTCTTTCACTGCTCCGCCCATAACGCCTGCTACGAATTGCTTCTGGAATACCAGGAAGATAATCAGGATCGGCAGGGTCGCTACGGCTGTCGCAAGTAAGATCACAGCATAGTTCTTGTTCGTCGGATTTCCGTCCAGCATTGCCAGGGAAATCGGAAGCGTATATTTCTCCTCGCTTCCCAGGATGATCAACGGCCACATAAAGTTATTCCACATACTGGTGAACATATAGATGACCAGTGCGCCGAGCGCCGGCTTGATGTTCGGCAGTACGATCCTGAAGAACAGGCTGATCTCGCCGACTCCGTCAATTCTTCCCGCCTCTAAAAGCGCCGTAGGGAAGTTCAGCATATTCTGACGCATCAGGAAGATCCCAAAAGCATTGGCAAGCATCGGCAGGATCACCGCCCAATGGCTGTCCGTCATATCGATCTCGATCATCATCTCGAACAACGGCACATACATTACCAGCGACGGGATCATCATGGAACCCATGACAAATGTAAAGATAATGCCCTTGCCCTTGAAATCGAATTTGGCCAGTGCATAGCCTGCCGCCGAGAATATCAAAAGCGCCAGAACCGTATACACAACAGATATAAATAACGTGTTCCAGATACTTGTAAGCAGGTCAACCTTATCCACAAGGATCTCGAAATTCGCTGCCAGTTCGCTGCCGATGGAAAGCTTCGGCGGCACCGACAATATCTGATTATTCGTATTCGTTCCCGATACAAACATGAAATAGAACGGGAACAGCGACAGGAAAGCTGCTATGATAAGTACGATATATCCAAATATTTTTCCAAATGCTTTCATGACTAATCCTCCTTCGTCGCTTTAAACTGAACGATTGACAACAGACCGATGATCACGGTCATCACATAACCGATCGCTGATGCGTAGCCGAACTTCAGATAACGGAAACCATTGTTATATAGATACTGGCCCATCGTAATGGTCGCATTATTTGGTCCGCCCTCTGTCAGGATGAACGGCTCGTCGAATAACTGCAGCGTGCCGATCGTTGAGGTAATAGTACAGAACATAATGATCGGTTTCACCATAGGGATCGTGATATAGAATAATTTATCCCAGAAGGTTGCCCCGTCAATGTCGGCCGCCTCCATCAGTTCTCCCGGTATGGACTGGATACCCGCCAGAAGAATGATCATATTGTAGCCGAGCCATCTCCAGGTAATGGAGATGATAACCGCGAATCTCGCCGGCCACTCCTCGTAAAACCAGTTGATCCCCTTGCCTCCGACCATCTCTATCACATAGTTGATCAGGCCGTGGTCGCCGTTTAGCAGAACCTTGAATACCAGCGCGTACGCAACCAGTGCAGTTACGGACGGCAGGAAGATCGTCGTCCTGAAAAATGCCTTCCCTCTCATGAATTTCTGTTCTACCGCAACCGCGATCAGCAGCGCGCCGCCGATCATGACAGGAACCTGTACGATCAGATAGACGCACGTGTTAAGCAGACTCTTCCAGAACGTCTCGTCTTTGAACAGATTCTGATAATTCTTGATCCCTACAAATTCATAAGAGCCCGACACCAGTTCAAAAAAGCTCAGATACAGGGATCGTAAGATTGGGTACACCATAAATAAAAGAAATATCACCACAACCGGAGCTATCATAATATAAGGTATTGTTTTACGGTTTACAAAAGATTTCTTAGTCATTTTCTTTCACCTTAACTTTCCTGCTTTCCTCAATAACAGCCTCATTCCTTACGCATCTAAATACAAGTCTCATGGAATAATCATTGAGTTTCGTTTTATTTGCATATGTCTGTTCCTCACCGCAGGAGTTGGTTCCAAGACCGGAGTGCTTCGCATCTACGTGGATCACCGTCTCGCCGCAGCGCCGGATCTCGCCCACATGCCGTGCGCGCTCCAGGTCATCTATGGTATAGTCGTGCACATCGATCCCGACTCCTTTATCCGAACAGATCAGAAGACTCTCCTTATCATCGCCTGCCGCAAGCCACCGCACCTCTTCCCGGTGCCCGTTCTCCTGCGGCTTCGCATACTCGACATGCATCTCCTCCACGGTTTTTCTGTATATACCCATCCGGGCCGCAGACTTCATATCACAGTAATTCTCTTCCGGTCCAAGACCGTACCATGCGATATTCTTCATCTCTTTCGGCAGTCTCATCTCGATCCCTATGCGCGGTATGAATTCCGGTATGAATTTGCTGTACTTAAATCCTTTTATATCAAGGGCCAGTGACAGCTCCCCGCTTTGTTTTACGCGCCAGAGGTAACATCCCTTGAATCCAAATGCCATGCTAAGCGGTGAAAAATGTGTACGAACCTTCACCAGGATGTCAGGAAATGTCTCCCCGGTCTGCTCCGTAACGCTGCGGCAGATCTCGAATTCTTCCACCTGTTCCTGCTGCCGGTGAAGGAAATACTTCTCCTTCCAGTCCACCACCTTGTACATATCATTGTCAATCGGCGCGCGCCAGAGATTCAGCGACGGTCCGTCAATGATCCTGTTCTTCCCGTTCACCTCATAGCTTTCAAGCTTCCCGGTGATCTTGTTGAAGACGACGCAAAAATCCTCCCCCGCGATCTCGGCACGGGCAGCCGTCTCGCTGACAACGAGCGCCTTCTTAAGCTTCTGTCCGCTCACATCATGGTCTGCGGCATCTTGCTGTTTCCCCGCATCGCCTGCCGGAAGAAGGAACTGCGCCGTCCCGATCTCATGGCCTGCCGGAGCATAGTCCGAAGCATTCTTATACACGAATGACAGATTCAGGTAATAATCACTTCCCGGTTCCGGCTCTTCTATCTGATACGGAATCCTCACCGGCGTCTCTTCTCCTGCTTTGGCATCCAATTCCTCGATCCGTCCGGAAGCATCCACCGTCTCGTCATGTACGATCTGGTAATTCAGTGCAACATTGCTCAGATCTTTGAAATCATAAAGATTCCTGATCTTAAGCATTCCCTCAGACAGATCGGCCGCTTCCGCCCTTACAGGCGCGATCACCTGCTTATAATGGATCAGTCCCGTAGATACCTCCCCGTCCGGCCGCAGCAATCCATCCATGCAGAAATTAGAATTATTCGGTTCATCCCCAAAATCTCCGCCGTACCACCAGATCCTGCTGCCATCGGCATCCGTCTTCTCGATTCCGTGATCATACCATTCCCATATGAATCCGCCCTGAAGCCTCTCATATCTCCGGAACAATCTCTGATATTCTTCGAGATTACCGGGGCCGTTTCCCATGGCATGCCCGTACTCGCACAGAATATGCGGTTTCCCGTGACAGTCATTGCTCTCTCCGATACGCCGCATGCCGTCCAGTCTCGTATACATGGTCGAATACACATCCGTGATATCCGCCTCGTAATCACTCTCATAATGGATCAGTCTGGAATCATCAACCCTGCGGATCGCTTCTGCGGAAGCGTTAAAATTCTTCCCCACTGAGGATTCATTTCCCAGAGACCACATCAGGATACACGGATGATTCCTGTGCTCCTTCACCATGCGCACGGCACGGTCTATGTACGCCCCCTGCCAGCTCTCCTCATTGTTCAGCCACTCGTACTTCTCGATCCATTCAAATCCATGAGTTTCCAGATCCGCCTCGTCAATGACATAAAATCCGTACTTGTCACAGAGCCGGTAAAAATACGGCATCTTCGGATAATGGGCGCACCTTACCGCATTGATGTTATGACGCTTCATCATGCGCAGATGCTCTTCCACGGTTTCCCGGCTAACCACCGCGCCTCCGTCCGGACTGAAATCATGCATATTGACCCCATTGATCAGGATCGGCACACCATTGACAAGGAAATTCGAACCTCTGACCTCCACTCTTCGAAAGCCTGTGACAACCTCTGCTTCATCCATCACACCCGCAGAGCCTTCCCTGCCGTACAGCTTGAGCCTTATCCTGTAAAGCGACGGTATCTCCGCACTCCACGGGCAGACATCTCCCACATTCGTCCGAATCCTGGCACATCCTTCCTTCAGCTCCTCCGTCCCCCTGGCGATCTCTGCTCCGTCAGCATCCGTAAGCATCCACTCTGCCCGGCCTGCTTCCTTCGACGCGGTGATCCACTGGGTCAGGATTCCCTGCCTGTAATCGTCCGCAAGCCCTGCCTCCACGGCATAATCCTCGATCCCGGCCTCCGGTCTTGCGATCAATGTCACATCTCTGTAGATACCGCTGTACCACCACATATCCTGACATTCCAGATAGGTTCCGTCGGACCACCTGTACACCCTGACCGTAATCTGATTCTCGCCGGGACGGACAATCTCTGTGATGTCGAATTCCGACGAGAGGCGGCTTCCCTTACTGTAGCCTGCATGCTGTCCGTTCACCCACACGTCAAATGCGCTGCCTGCACCGTCAAACCTTATGATCTTCCTTTTCTCCCCCCACTCTTCCGGCAGTATCACTGTTCTGCGGTAGATACCAGTCGGATTCTCAGAGGGTACAAACGGAGGATTGATCGGAAACAGATACCAGACATCCGTATAGTGCATCTTGCCGTAACCTTTCATCTCCCAGCAGGACGGAACCGTAAGCGTATCCCATCCGCTGTCCGAAAAGTCCACGTCAAAGAAGCCTTCCGGTGAATATTCCGGCGCGTGGATATAGAGGAACTGCCAGCTTCCGTTCAGGGAAATCCGATCTTCCTTCTCAGGTGTTCTCTCATAATCCGTGTGGGGCGCACATCTTCTGATATGCAGAAGATGTTCATCTTCCCAACGTTTCTTTACTCTTGACACACACTTTTTCCTCCCATTTCGATAAGTATTAATATGTTTACGGCTTTATAATATCATTTTACCAGTTATACGTCAATGTTTTACTGGTAAATTCATCGTTATCATATCAAAATCGTTAATATATACAAATTTAATACCACATATTTTGTGCACTATATATATACTTTTTTGTTTGATTCTCCATGCAAAATTTGATAAAATTGAAATCAGATAGATAAAATTCAGTAAAATTTTACTGGATAAATCATAAAATTTATGGAGGTTTTTCTCATGAATCATGAACTGAAAATCATAGATATGTTTTCAAGAATTTTTGAACTGCTGCTTCTGAATCTTCTTTTTGTCCTCACCTCGCTGCCCCTCATCACCATTGGGGCCTCATTGACAGCGCTTTTCTCAGTCAATCTGAAACTGGTAAAAAATGAAGAATCCTATATTATAAGAGAATATTTCCACGCATTCCGGCGGAACCTGAAACCGGCATCCATCACTTTCCTGCTCTTTGCAGTCACAAGTACATTATTCTCCTTCAATATCATCCTTGCCCTTCAAAGCACAGGACTCCTGTACCTGATCACAGGAGTCCTCTCGCTGATATTCCTGATCCTTCTCGGCGTATACGCGCTGTATTACTTCCCGCTCCTTGCACGGTTCCACTGTACGCACGCAGAGGCCGCACGGTATATTCCTCAGACCATCGCCGGAAAACCGGGGCTGTTCCTTATGCTCGTTGCAATGAATCTGCCGGTATTGTTCCTCTGCCTCTTCTCTGTCCAGACACTATTGTTCGTACTGATCTTCACACTCCTTGTCGGAGCGGCAGGATTCACTTATGTGGAGTCCGTCATCCTGAGAGCCGCGACGGACAATCTCCCTGACGGTACTAGCCGCTCTTAAAGCACGGATCGGATTAACGATCTTTGGAATTTTCATGATACTGCCGGCACAGGAACTCCGCGATCAATTCTATACATCCTTCCACATCCTTCCGGTCTGCCACCTCTGCCGGCGTATGCATGTAACGGAGCGGAATGGATACCAATACCAACGGCACACCCTCTCCGCTGAAATGTATCTTGTCCCCATCCGTACAGGTAAAACCGCCTGCCGCCTCTCTCTGAACAGGGAGCTGCAAGGCTTTGGCACAGCCTTCCATCTGGTCATTCAATTTCTTCGATACGGTAGGGCTGTTGCACAGCACCGGACCTCCTCCAAGCATCACTTCTCCTGCCTCCGCCGTCTCTTTTGCTCCGTAATCGGTGCAATAGGTCACATCTACGATCACTGCCAGATCCGGCTTAATCCGTGAGCTGCACCAATATGCCCCGTTCTTCGTCGTCTCTTCCCCTACGGTGGACGCAGCATACACTCCCGCCTTGCATCCCTTCTCCTTCGCTCTCCTGAGCGCTTCCATGATAATGAACACACCAAGCCTGTCATCCAAAGCGCGTGCCGTCAGCCTTCCATTCATCATCTTCCGTATATGGGTATCCAATACCACCGCGTCCCCAAGAGAAATCTTCTCATATGCTTCTTCTCTTGTCCTTGCGCCGATATCCACCAGAAAATCCTTCGCTTTCAGTTCCTTGCTGCCGAAGGTTTCCCGTGTCGCCTCTACCACTCCGTAGACGGTCCCCTCCTTCCCGCATATCTTGATCTGCTGCCCCGGATAGGTAAAGGAGATGATCCCGCCGCGGTTCACGACCTGAATACGGCCGTCCTCCTTCACATGGGAAATGACCGCGCCGATCTCATCTGCATGGGCGGACAGCATAATCCTCCTCTCGCTCTCCGGGTTCAATACACAGACCACGTCTCCGATCTCGTCTTCGCGTATCTCGTCCGCATAATTCTCCATATACGCCTTCACTACCTCCTGCACCGGCTCCTCACAGCCGGATACAGAGACCTCACTTAAGATATTTTCCAAAAAAGTTTCATTCATAATTCGTTTACCTCCATCATCTATATATAATCAGCGTAAGCTTCCGTCTGCTGCAATCTTTTTACAATCCTGATAAAGTTCTCATTACCAGATCTACATCCTTGTTCTCAAGCTCCTGAATGATATGCAGATACGTCTTCTGCGTTGTAGTCATACTTGCATGGCCTAATCTGCGGGCAACGCTCGCGATAGATACTCCCGCAAACAGCAGCAAGGAAGCGTGTGTATGGCGGAGTCCGTGAATGGAAATCACAGAAATCCCGCACGCCTGACAATGCCTTGCAAGAACATTATTTACCGTAGAATTATATATCTTTGATTCACCGACAAAAATCGGCTTATCCTCCGGCAATCCTTTCACCAACTCAGAAAACTTGACCACAATCTGCCAGTCAATCTGGATCTTTCTTACCGACGAATGATTCTTCGTCGGCATAAATCCCCCTTCACCTTTATAATCCCAAGTCTTACTAATCGACAATGTCTGCCTTGAGAAATCAAAATCCGCCGGAGTGATCGCAAGCGCCTCAGAAAAACGCATACCCGTCTTCGCAACTAAGAGAATAAACCAGTCCCAATTCGGTTCATCCTTAATATCAAGCCCGGCAATCAGCATATGCAGTTCAAACTGATTCAAGTATTTTATCTTCTTAATTCCTGGCGTCTTCCCCTTAATAATCGCCTTTCTTGTAGGATCTCTCTCAATCAGGCCTTCATCAACAGCATCAAGTACCGCGCCTTTTAATTGATGATGAAAATCAAGTGTTGTCTGTCTCTCATGATACTGCGCATAATCATTCAAAAGCTGTTGATACATCGTTCTTGTTAATTCCGAAATCTTTAAGTCTGGCGCAAGCAAGAGTGATGACTTGTTCATTTCTCTTAGCATAAGCCGCCTCCATTTCTTGAAATTGCTTACGCTGATATATACAAAGAAAATCACTCAACAACATCATCTATTACTTAATGATTCATAAGCGGCTTGATCTCTTCATCTAAAGTTTTCTTCAATTCCTCTATCACTTGGGTATAATACTTAAACTTAGGCACGGCTTTTTCCTGCACCGCCTTATAGCTTGTATAATCAATCGTTGCCTTAATGGCGCTCTCGTTCGGAATGACGCCGTCTCTGTAATGTGTTGCGGCATACATCACGTCATCTTTGGACGCATACCATGTGATACAGAAATCTGTGATCACCTGGTCAATACAGTCATGTTTCATATTTTCAACAATATTGAGAATGGACTGGCCCTTGTATTTCTTCTCATCCAACTCGATCTCATAGATCAAATTAGACATAAGGTCCGCGACCTTTGGATTTTCCTTATGGAGCTCGTCTACATACTGTTTTACTTCATCCATTTTTTTCTGTCTTTCTTCTGGGGTGATATCCTCTGCCTCCTCATCTGGCGTGACAATATTCTGGATCAGATTGATAATATATTCATAATCAATCTTCGTGTTGCTGTATGCCAGCAGTTCATAATCCTGATCAACTTCATCCATATCCGGGCTATCACCCTCTAAATCCGCTCTCTCTTCCCTTATCTCTTCTAATACATTCTGATAATGCCCCGCGTAATCGATATATTCTTCTTCAGTAATCCCGTATTCCGAAAGTTCTATATCATCATAATTGGTAAACGATTTCAACTGGGCAAATAATTTGTCAAAGCTTTGAAAGTTCTTGGCAAAAATCTTCTTCTCCTTCAAGGACATACCCGGAACCTCTGAAGGCGTCTGTGCAGAAACCCGAAGGGCTGCAAGGGCTTTCCGAAATGCCGGCTCAATCTCATCCCATTCCGCTAACAGCGACTCCTTCGTACCGCCTGCAGAATATAATTTCACCGCATTATCCACACATTTCTTGAACAAAACAGGCGCCTGGAAGGTAACAATCTGCCCATAAACCTTTTGCGTATCGTAAATACGATTCGTTCTCGAAAAGGCCTGAATCAGATCGTGCGGTCCCATAGGCTGCCGGTCAATAAAGATCGTCGACATACACGGAGCGTCAAAGCCCGTCAGCAGACGGTCTACAACAATTACCAGATCAAGCTGCTTGCTCCTTCTTTTGAATTGCGGCGCTTTTCTGGCAAGCCTTTCATTCAAATTCATATTATATGACTGAATTTGAGAGAGATCAAATTTTGTACCGAACATATGATTGTAATCATCCAGCGAACGCTGCATCTTCTGCTGATTCACATGTGATCCTTCTTCATTCTCCGATACCGAATATGTAATGGCGAATTTAGGAAAATCCGGAAGAACCTGCTTCATCTTCTCATCAATCTTAAGAGAGGTCTCTCCGTTCTTTACACGTGTCAGTAAGTCATAATATCTCTGTGCCAACGGGATAGAACTTGTTGTAAGCAATGCCTCATAAGTCTTGCCCTTCCCATTCTGAAATCCCAATTTGTGATAGGATTTATTCAAAATGACCTCCAGGACTTTCAGCATATGTGATTCATTGTCATACACACTTTTGTCTGTTTCATCTGTTACATTCTTAGGCCCGTTATGCTCTACCTGAAATCCAAGTACAGCCCTATCATGTATGGCGTTCTGTATGGTGTATCTATGCAGTACTTTTCCGTATAACTCTTCCGTAGTACGCGGCAAATCCCCCAACTGAGGATAGGAATTCTCGGCAAATCTTGGAGTTCCTGTAAATCCAAACCACAGTGACCTACCAAAGAATCTCTCTAACTCCCTCTTCGTACCCGGAGTGACCGCCCGGTGGCACTCATCCACAACAAATGCAATCCTTAAATTCTTTATCTTGCTGTACTCCGGAGTATCTTCTTTTAATCTCTTCGTAATCAGCCTGTGAAGCTTTTGAATCGTAGTTACAATCATCTGTCTGTCTTCTGATTTCAGCTTTTTCTTCAAGTCATTCACATTCTCCGTCTGATCCACATCGATCAGATCATTATTCGCATATGTCTGGAATGCCAATGTAGTCTGTTCATCCAGATCCTTTCTGTCGATTAGGAAGATTGCTTTGTCCAAAGCGGGGATGTCCATCAGCAGATTCCTTGTCGCTTTGTACGAGGTCAACGTCTTCCCGGAACCAGTCGTATGCCAGACAAATCCGGATCTTCCGGTTCTTGATGCTTCTCTTATAGATTCTATGGCATGGATCTGATAGGGGCGCAGCAAGATCAATCGCTTCGCCTTCTCATCTAATACGGTATATCTCGCAATCATCTCATGTGCCTCCGGGATCCGCAGCACACTTTTGGCAAAATCAATATAATCCGTCACCGGATTATTGTCCTTATCCAGCCATCCGCTTAAGAATTTGGAATTCAATTCCGTATCACCTGCAGCAGAAAAGTATTTGGTATCCACGCCGTTGCTTACAACAAACATCTGAACGGCAGAGAATATTCCGGTAAATTTCCCTTCGCCGATATATTTCTTGATCTGATTAAAACCTTCTATATAAGAGTGCTGCTTGTTCTTCAACTCTATATGGATCATGGGCAGTCCATTGATCAGAAGGGTAACGTCGAATCTTCGATCCCTTGCCGGGGCTTTGCTGTCTTCTGCGGTCTCCAGGGCATTGTATTGATTGATCACTTCATAGACACTGCTGCCGCCTGCAATGTGTTCATGGTTCATTACTACAAGATGCAAACGCTTAGTACTTCTCTGGACGTGCACCTGAACCTTCCCGTTCTCTCCAACCAGCCATTCGCCAGCCTTATAAAAAGAAGAGAACTGTAGTTGGTTCTTCACCTGCTCAAACTCTTTATCTGAGAGCGGCTCTCCGTTCAGCCTGTCCTTGTTATTCTGTTCCAGAATGTACCGAAAGTTTGCCCAAAGATCTGATTCTGTCTTCAGGTCTTTCCGGTATGTCCACTGGGACTCCCCGTAAACCAACTGTTCGATCAATTTATTCTCTAACATTGACTCTAATTCTGGCATTTTATCTTCTCCTTGTTTTTATAGTTCGGATTTCATAGTGTTTTTTGTGTAAATATACTTACGCTGGTGAAGGGTGATGAGATGGTCGAGGTTTGTTAAATAATCTGAAATTTTCTTTTGTTCACCCACACTTGAAATACAAATAACCTCATCATGAACATCATTCCGATTGAGAGTAGTTCCCAAGCGTTCCTCCAATGTCACAACCAACTTTTTGCTTTAAATAGTTGATTTTGCTTTATGAATAGCCGGATTTTACCACAAATAGTCGGATTTACACATCTCCCAAATCACTTTATCTCCCAATATCCGCTCTTCGGAGAACCATGCCGAATCAGAATGCCGCATTTTTTAAGCTTTTTAATATTAGCTTCAACATTCCTACTGGAAATACCTATTGTTTCTGCCATTTTCTTTGCCGAAAGCTGTGCATTCCGTGACAACAATTCAAGTATCTGGGTCTGTGTACTGTTCAAATTATTTTCTAAATTATTTCGGCGCTTCCCCGATGTTTCTCTGATATTCACCCGATACTTCTCCGATGCTTCTCCGATGCTTCTCCGATGCTTCTCCGATGCTTCTCCGATGTATTCTTGTTCTTCCATCGGAGAAACACTTCGAAAAAGATTCACTCGAAACATATCATCAAATACCTGGAAACTCGGCACGGAAAGTCCATAACTTTTGGCTGCACTAAGAATCCTTTTTACACCGGTTCCCCAGGATTCCACAAATCCCATCTTGCTAAATACATTGGCAATCGTCTTATTACGAATCTTGGAGTGTCCATTCATAAGTTCTTCATAAGTAAGACCATTGTAAAGTCCTCCCGGCGAGGACACTTCCAATCTATCATCATAAATCGCTACCTGAACACAGGAATCGTCTATCAGATTACGATGACAATGGGCATTTATGATCATTTCGCGGATAGCCTCCAATGGAAGTTCATAAGACTCCTTCCTA
Source organism: uncultured Dorea sp. (assembly GCA_947388185.1). GTDB lineage: Bacteria > Bacillota > Clostridia > Lachnospirales > Lachnospiraceae > Sporofaciens. Next base: position 25,500 of record CANDQP010000033.1, read on the forward strand.
ACCAATCCATCAATCGTCACACCAAGACGAATATTTCGCAGTACAAAATCTGTTGCCTGTACAATCTGCTCATAAATCGGACCTGAATATTCCCGCTTATCAAGAAATACTGTTCGTTCCGTTCCCTTAAATACGGCACACTGTGTTTTGGAAAATGGAAAATAATCTGATGTCAATAGCACAAAAGCATTGGATGCCATCAGAGAATCATTTTCTCTTTTTAAAAGCTTCCAGCTAATAAGCTGAGTAATTGCCACATCCTGCTTAGGCAGTCCCACCTCTTCTCTGAACTTTACAATATCACTGCACAGCTTCTTCACAGCTTCTTCTGTAACCTCATATCCTACACAAGTCAACTCATCCCAGCAAATCCTTGCACCCTCCATCTCCAATTCTTTGATCTTCTCCGGATGAGCAGGTCTGGATGTTCCGGCAACCCGGATAAATGTGCCTGCGTCTTTCCCTTTTGCCCCCAGATAATATGGTCTATTCACCCCCGGAGTGACAGTCACTACAATTACCGTTTTCCCATCTACCGTCTGGGGCTCAATATTCGGAACGATCTGCGGCACACAGGAATCCGATACGGCATTAGAAATACTATCCATCATTCTAAAAAGCTCGTCTTCATCTATTCCGACAACTTTTCTCGTCTCATCATCTACACCAAAAATCAGCTTGCCGCCTTGCGTATTGGCAAATGCAACAATAGACTTTGTATATTTTTCCGAATCTTTTGGAATCGTTACCTTAAATTCTACATTTTTAGACTCTCCATGGACAATTTCTTCAATCGTCATGTTACTGACCTCCCGCTTATGATAAATTCACAGTCTTTTGTCAGAAAATACATCAGATGATATAAATATTTCTAAACAAACATCTTTTGATAAGGAGCTATAACCCCTTACACTATATCTCTGCCTGAATAATATGCCCAAAATTCATCTCATCTTTGAAAAGATCATATATATATTCTGAACTTTCCGAATACAAACCTGTTTCCTTATCTTGCAACTTTTCAAATACTTCCGAATTATAAAATTTATTCATTGCTTCATCGTATTCAATATTCTGATCTGTGGCAAGCATATCAACAATATCCTGAACTATATATTCTATTAATTGGTCTTGTTTACTCATACTAATCATCCGCCTTTCGCAAAAGCCTAATCCCCTTTTCCGTGTGAAAAGAATATTGTGAAGATGTTTTCTTATATATCATTCCTCTCAGTAATGTCTCAAAATCAATAATTTCATTTTCATACTGACGAAATAGTAATGCCATATTATCATCTGCGACAGGACCGATAACAATATCGTATTTATTATCTCTGTTACACAGAGTGTTAACTTCATCTGTAAATGCTCTATTCCTATTACTCATCACAAATTTTGCCCATTCTTCTGTTGTTTGTATTCCAAAATCCTTAATTTTGATATCTGACATTTTTCTGAAGTCATCTTGTATTTCAAACGTATTTACGACTGGAGAACCTCCATAAATTCTAGCCACTCTTTTCGCCATCTGTTTTGCTTGTTCTTCTATATCTGTTAAATAAAAGCCCTTTCCAAAATCTTTATAAGGTCTACACATTGCTAAATTGATACTTTCTATCACAACATTACTTCCATGGTATAGTCTCACAGCACACCTCCGTTTTTACGGCATAACATTCCCAAATCTTCCACTATTGTTCCAAAATCTAATGTGTGTTCCACTTCATAATTTTCTTTTATAAAAGCAATGCCTTTAAATTGAAAAAGATAACGGAATGATTCTTGTATACTGAGATTATGCTGTTGAGCAAATTCATTTACACACGCAACGGTAAAACCAATCTTTTTTTTCTGTTCACTCATTCAAAACCTCCCGCTTTCTATTCTTTGTTGCTATTCACATCCATTTAAAGTATACTGAAACACATCGTAAGCCAAACCATTTTTATATCATCACACTGCGTATAATTTATTCTTTTGCCAGTCTAATTTTTCTTCAAAATCTTGTTGATAATTTAAACAAACATATTTTGCAACATATATTTCTTAATTTTCACTAATTCATCACGCTTACGTTGGTGAAGGGTGATGAGAGCATTTAGTTCATCAAAATATTTTCCAATAGCTTTTTGCTCCTCAATATCTTGTGGCACTGATAAACTTGTTTCAAAAAAATCTGCCGGAGCTATGTTTAGTAATCCATGATTTCTTGCTCCCTCTGCTGCAATCTCTCGAATGCCTCTGTGCCACAAATCTGTATCATAGTATGTAACCAAATAATCCGAATCAATCACTACATTTTCCTTTATAGCAAATACGATGTAAAGTGTTGATAAAACACCATTTTCGTACCTGTCAAGCCTCTTTATTGCACCCCACGGCGCATCTGATGATGTGCTCTTGTTGTATGCAAACTCACCCTTTTTCACTAGATAATAACCACTCACATCTTTACTGGCTACTCGCTTATCAAAAAATTTATTTTGATCTATCAAACCATACTGTGCAGATATTGTTAATGGCAACTCAGATACTAAATCTTGATTTTTTCTAGTAACTCTTTCAACTAAATCTCCCAACTTACGCTGTTCCCAAGCGTTAGTAAAACCATCAAATCTTATCTTCGGAACATTTGTTCCGTTTTTAGGAAACATTTTTTGAAGCATGTATTTTTTTAATGTTTTTCCCTGTTCATACTTACGCTGGTGAAGGGTAATGAGGTGGTCGAGGTGGTGAAAACAACCCCCAATTTTAGTCTGCTCGTCAATATTTACCGTAATAAAAATTGGAACTTTTCCTATCTCATCTTTATTGATTTTCTGTGGTATAGCTGTTACTAATGTACGTTCTCTTAATCCCTTTTGAAACTCATAATTTTTCATGGCATGACTCAAAAAATACGAGTCAATACCATTCGGTTTCAACAACGCTAAACTTACATAATATGCCCGTTTTTCGCTAGTTTCAACTACATTAGTTGTTCCCACATCACCTATTCGAGTCATCAATATATCACCCTTTTCAGGATACACTTTATAATCTCTCTCAAAGGCTTCTTTCGATATATATTTTTCCGATTTTAATGTGGAAATATTTTCTACTGATAAGAACATAATTCCTTCATCTTGATACTCTGGAGTTTGATGTACACCATCGTATACACCTACCAATTCCCCCAACTTACGCTGTTCCCAATCATCTGTATACCCTTTAAATCTAACCCTTGGTTTATTCATATCAATCCTTCTCTCCCATTTCTATAATCTCTTTTAGCCTCCATATTCTCCACACTTCTTCCTTCCGTTCCCTGATATTGAATATGAATTATCCATCAATACCACCTTCCAAAAGTTGCGACACGTCGCAGCTTTTAACGAAGTCAACATATTTCCAGATTATAGACTGCAACCTTGCTTATACAATTACAAATATTTTAACCATCATGTGGTCATAAACTCCAAACTTTACTCACAGCGATTCCCCTCAATCCTCCCAACAAGCTCATTTAACGAAGACATAATTGTCTCATCCGAAGAAGTCAGGTCCTTAAGAAGTGATACAAACTCTCCCTGAACCTGTCCTATTTCTTCATCTGTCTTCTTCATCTCATCCAGAAGTGCATTCAGATCCACTTCTTCTTCCTTCTCGAAGTTATCCACATACCTTGGGATATTAAGATTGAAGTCGTTCTTCTCTATATCTTCAAAATCAGCAAGATACGACTCTTTCTCTACCGTCTCCCTCTTACCATATAGTTCAATGACCGAATCAATATGTACATCCGTCATGGCATTCTGCTTCTTCCCCTTGTCAAACTTCCGGGAAGCATCTATGAACAATACGTCTCTTCCTTCCCTATGCTTCTTCAAGACTACAATGCAGGTAGGAATAGATGTGTTATAGAACAAATTCGCTGGCAGACCGATCACCGCGTAAATGTTCCCTGCCCGAAGTAATTTTTCTCTTATCTTCCCTTCTGCCGCCCCTCTGAACAGAACACCATGAGGTAATACGATCGCCATAGTTCCGTTATTTTTCAAATGATACAACCCGTGCAGCAAGAATGCGTAATCTGCCTTTGATTTGGGCGCTAATACTCCATAATCACTGAATCTCTCATCCTGTAAAAATCCAACCGACGCGCTCCATTTCGCCGAATACGGAGGATTCATCAGAACCATATCGAAATTCGTCTCTTCTCCTGTCGGCCAGTCTCCATCCAGAGTATCCCCATTATGGAGAATTTGATTCTCTGGAACAATTCCATGTAAGAACATGTTCATTCTTGCAAGATTGTATGTAGACGTCATCAATTCCTGTCCATAGTACTTAATATACCCTGGCTGTGCGGCATATTTCTTTGCGTTCAGAAGAAGAGAGCCGGACCCCATACACGGATCATATACCGATAATCCCCGCTTCGTTTCCTGACCGGCGATAGCTATCTTCGTTAAAATCTTAGATACCGCCTGCGGTGTATAGAATTCTCCAGCTTTCTTCCCAGTCTCAGAGGCAAACTGACCGATCAGATACTCATATGCATTTCCCAGCACATCGGAATCTGAATTCAGCAGATCTGCCTTGTCAATCTCTTTGATCAGGCTTGAGATCGTATCACTTTGCTTCTGATCCCCGGTTCCCAGACGATTCGAGTACAGATCGATATCTGTAAATAAGTCTGCAAAGAGCGGATCACTCTGTTCGATATTATTGAATGCCTTTTGCAATTGTTCACGGTTGAATGCATTATTCCTTGCTGCATCCGCGAAACATGTATAAGTTAGCTGGGGTTCGATCACATAATGGCATTCTGACTTAATCTGTTCTTTTAGCTCCTCCGCACTCTCGTCTTCCAGTGCTTCCTTATAGGCTTCTAACGCGCTTCTTAGAGATTCCGGCTTTTCATCATAGATCAGATCATAGGCCTTGATCAAAAAAGAATCCGATAAGTACTTGTAGAACACGATCCCTAACAGATAATCCTTATACTCATTTGCATCCATTTTTGAGCGAAGTATATCTGCGCCGCTCCACAATACACTGATCAGCTCTTTGCTGTTTTCTGATTCTGCCATCTTACTTTTCCTCCGTGATCTTTTTTATCTTATCAGTATTTACTGCTCAACTCCTTCTTCATTTTACCATCTGTATGCTCCCTTTACAATAAATTATCAACTTTTCATAGAATAGACAGATTCCACTATCGCTAAAATGATAGTAATTCACTTCAAATTCATTGATTTATTATCACGAATTTTGCTT
>CANDQP010000034.1 GCA_947388185.1 uncultured Dorea sp.
TGATTTTTCAGACAACTGATCAACTTTAGATACATCCGGTGCCCCAAAAGATATAAGACCATGCAAAGTAAAAATTACTGGAATGTTATTTTTTTCTGCCCCATTAGCGGCTGCAAGACTTGAAAATTTTGCTCCATTAATATGCATAACATCGAATTTCTCTGTTCTACATAAATCTTCTATATCTTTAGATACAATAAAATCTCGAAGACATCTTATTCTTATTTTTAAACAATCCTTTTTGTGTAAAATTTTTAAATATTTACGAAAATCTTTAATATTAATATAACGAATTATTTTTTTTACAGAATAACTCCTTATAGTTACATTTTCTAATCTACTGCTACTTGGATAAGATGTAATTGTATATACCGTAACATCGTTAGTTTCTCCCAACTTTGTTGCTATTTCACTAACTACATAATCTAAACCTGTAAAGCTGCTTCTTCCACAATTCTTAGCATATACGCATCCTGTTACTATTAAAATTTTCATTTTTCATTTCCCTTAATAATTTTTGATAACAATTTATGTTCTTTATACACCATAATATAATCGAGTTTTTTCAGTTGTTCATATGACTCTGCATCAGTTAAATCATCAATGATAATCTCTTTTCCATACATATATGCTTGAAATAAAACTGTAGAATATCTTGATACAGCAAATTTTGTATTGGCAATTGATTGGAGAATAGATATTTCTTTGCTATCTTCCAAAATATCCGCATTAAAACACTGCATTTTCTTAATTTCAAAAAATTGAGATGGATGCGGGCGAACCTTTACTTTGATACCCCTTTTCAGTAGTATTTTGACATATTTTTTTATTTTTTCTATATTGATTTTACTTTCATGATTTAGATAAAAAGTAAAATCAATACTATTTCTAGGAAAAGGCAAGTTATTAACTATCCATGGATTATATATCTCAAAACTTTTACTTTGATATTTAAGTTTGATAAATAATTCCTTATAAAACTCGTCCCATACAATCATTTTGTCAAAAAAACCTAAAACATTACAATGTAATAATATTTTTTCTCCATGCATACAATTTGTATGTTTAATTCCATTCTTATTACAATAATAGGTCAATATTGGTGAAACTGATGATGATTCATAAGTTGTAATTATCTCCTGAGGTGCATAAGTATTAATAATATATGCATAATTAGATATCGAAAATAATACTTCAAACAAATATGCAAAATTACACTTGCTGTATTTCATACATTTAATCAATATTCTTTTTGCTTCGTTATCTAAATAAAACCCTTCTCCCATTTCTATAGTTTCTAAATATTTTGAATCAGCATAATTATTGGGTAAAATATTTTCGTTATTTGATATTTTATAATAGACCATTTTTTTTGAATTTCTTTCAATCCTTCTTTTAAAAAGTACAAGCTTCGCCCATAGACTTACAAATAAACAGTTATATACAATTAATTTTATAAACCTAACTTCTTTTCTTATATCCGTGTATCTGTCACGAATCTTATATGCACAATATGATCTTTGAAATACATTCAATTTATCAACTTCTAAGACTTTCAATTCATTCAAAAATTTATCCGTATCATTTGGAAAGATCTTTGAAGAGAAAAGAATATTTTTTATTTTTCTAATGTGATGTACTATTTTTATATCCATTACCTATCCTCAGAAATTCATAAATAGAAAACTTTTCAGATTTATGTCTATTTTCAAATTTAATACAACTATTTAATTACTTTTCTACATTTAATCTCTTTTGCAGGTACTCCTACAACGACGGTCATTTGTTCAACATTCTTTGTCACAACTGCGTTGGCACCAATTACGGCACCTCTTCCGATACAAATCCCAGATAAAATAGTAGCTTTTGCACCAACCCATACATCATCCTCTATAAATACTGGATTATAAATCATTGGTTGATCTGCAATACATATATGCAAATCAGAATATCCATGACTTTCTGTTTCAATTGTCACTCCGTGTGCAAATCTTACATCATTTCCAATAGTAAGACTACCTGATCCCTGCACAAAACACATCTGATTAAATGCGACATTATTCCCAACAATTATATTTTGCAAATTATCAAAATAACATCCCTGATGAATTGCCACATTATCCCCACAAGACTTTACTAATCCATCAAACAATATATAGCGCATTAATAATCCTGAATATCCATTTTTGTATCTAAATGCATTAAATAATAATAATCTAAGCCACCTTGGAGCGAAAGAAACTATTTTACTTCCTCCTTTAATAACCATCCTAAATTTAGCAAAATATTCTCTTCCTCTCATTAAGAATAACAACTCCTCATATAATATTATCTTTATTGAATCTCCTCAAAATACAACTAATACTCTATTTTCACTTTTTGAGTATACATTCTATTTTTCTTTTATATGTATCAACAACAATACTTCGCGAAAACTTTTCCTTTACATACTGTCTCCCGGCCTGTCCCATCAATTTTCTAGTTTCATTATCCATTGACAGAAAGCATTCAATTTTTTCTACTAAATCATCCACATTTCCACCATGATATATAAATCCCGTTTGCTCATTTATAACTGTTTCCATACATCCCGGGTTGTCTGTAGTAATAATAAAGCGACCAGAACTTGCATTTTCCAACAAAACATTGCTCATCCCCTCTCCATATGTAGAAGGATGAATAATTGCATGTGCTTTTGAAATGAATGGCCTTACATCAATTTGACTCCCATAATAATTCACAATGTTCTGCTTACCAAGCATTTTCAATTCCTTTTTATAATGGATTTCTGTGGGTTCTATAAATCCAATTATATTAAATTCTGTATTCGGAAAATTTACCTTTATCTGTTTCGCAGCTTCTATGTAATCGTCTATTCCTTTATCATGCAAAATACGTCCTATGTAGTTAAAAACGACCTGTTCACCCTTAATCCCATTACCTCCTTCAGGATATTGCTGTAATTGAAATCTTTCAGTGTCTACACCTGAACCAGGAATCAACTCATAGTCATCTTTAACCATTCCAGAATCTAAAGCTAGTTGCATATTAGTCGAATTCTGAAACATAACACAATTTGCTCTCCTATATGCACTCTTAAACATAGTCATAATGAATGCTCTCATTATCCTCGATTTACTTAAAACACTCCCCAAACCTGTCACATTAACGATATATGGAATACCTAACTGTCTCGCTGCGAAACTTGCATATACATTTGGTTTTGCAGTATAGGTCAATACTACTGCCGGTTTATATTTCTTTAATAATTTTTTATAGTGAAAAAACAATTTACCGTCAAAAATAACATTGGTTCCACGTCTATCAATAATTGGATTATCGTAGATATACGGAATATCTTTCATCTGTTCAAGTTTCGGTCCTTTTGGGCAGGAAATGAGCATATCATATCCCTCATCCAGAAGTCCTTCAATAAGTTCTTTTCGGAAACAATATATATCATCATCATTATTAGTGAACAAAGCAATCAAAGGTCTTTGTGAATCACTCATTATAAATTCATCTTTGTTTTTTTTATCTTTTAGAACAGTATATACTGTTCTAAACATAGTTATTATTTCTTTAAAAATACTAAACTTCCTTATACTTTCCAAATTATATTCCATTTTTTTTGGCAAAACTTCTTCCACATAAACCTTATCTACATCATCTGCTTTATCTAGAATTTTTGCTTCATCTTTATACCGAATACTAGCCTCACTTGTAATACCGGCTGGAAGTAATAAAGTTGCTCTCATATCTTTTGAGTATTTTTTTACATATTTCGTTATTTCCGGTCTGGTACCCACAAAACTCATATTCCCGCTTAAGACATCAAAAAGCTGAGGTATCTCATCAATTCGCATATTTCTTAACTTAGATCCAACTTTGGTGATCCTACTGTCGTCACCAACTGTTATGGTAATCCCCATTTTATCGGCGTCATTAACCATCGTTCGAAATTTATGAATATAAAATTTCTTTCCATATGTAGTAATTCTCTCTTGTCGATAAAATACCGGTCCTTTAGAATCTAATTTAATTATTACTGCAATAATCATTATTGGAACAGCCAAAAGCAATAAAAGCATAGAAGCGAGAAATATATCAAAAATTCTTTTTATTATTAAGCTTAATTTCTTTCGTGACAGGATATCATAATAAACTTTTACTTCTGGACATTGCATTCCCTCTGGCAAATCATCCCATTCTTTTAACATATTTTTTATCCTTTCACCGCTTTAACACACTCTTCGAAACATTGAATTACATACTCTACATCTTCATCCGTCAATTTTGTATGGATTGGCAATGAAACTGAATTGTGATAAAAATCATATGCATTTGGATAATCAGTAATATCTGCACCCAAATTTTTGTACGCTGTCATCATCGGCAATGGCTTATAATGAACATTCGTAGCAACTCCTTTTTCTGCCATCCTTATAATTATTTCATTACGCTGCTCTACTGTGATCTCTGGAATTCTTATCAAATACAAGTGGCCGCTGGATGACATATTCTCTCTATAATGCTTCAAGTGCTTTACTCCAACTTCGTCACACATAGTGTCATATTTACTAATAATTTCTTTTCTTCTCGACAAAAGTTCTGGATATCGGTCTAACTGACGTAGTCCGATAGCAGCCATGATATCTGTCATGTTACACTTATACCAGGCACCTTGAATATCATATTCCCATGCCCCCAACTGATTCTTTGCCAACGCATCCTTACTCTGTCCGTGCAGACTGTATAACTGATACTGATGATAGATTTCTTTATTATCAATTCCCGGAATATCTCTCCATGTAGAAGCACCGCCTTCTGCAGTGGTAAAATTCTTTACAGCATGGAACGAAAAGTCTGTAAAATCGGCAAACTCTCCAGCTACTTTTCCATTTCTTGTTGCTCCTAACGCATGAGCAGCATCGGAGAAGATTAGAACACGATTTAATATACTTTGAATTCTTCTTCCCAAATCTGTATTACCATTTGGAATAAACTGATCCTTCTTCGTCTCTACAATTCTATATAGTTCATCATAATCTGCGATGATTCCACCAAGGTCCACAGCCACAATAGCTTTCGTCCTGCTTGTTATTGCTTCTGCAACCTTGCCATAGTCCATCTCTACGGAATCTTTCTGACTATCCACAAAGACCACCTTTGCTCCGCAATGAATAGCTGCAGAAGCAGTTGCAGTATAAGTATATGCCGGCACAATCACTTCATCACCCGCACCAATTCCGCAAATTCTAAAGTTTAATTCCTCAGCTGCAGTTGCGGAATTAAGGCAGACAACTTTTGAAGTACGACAGTATTCAGCAAGTCTCTTTTCTAATTCTTTTGTTCTTGGACCTGTTGTAATCCATCCTGATTTTAAAACTTTTACAACCTCTTCAATCTCACTCGACGATATGTCAGGCGGACTAAAAGGAATTACTCTTGGCATTAACTCGCTCACCGTTTTTCTCCTCATTCTCCCTGATTATATTCTCACTCGTATAATATACCGTTCATTAACACACTATAGCTCCCAGCACCTTCACACCTCTATCCAATGCTAACTCCCTCTCCTGCCTAATCAGTTTCTCATAAGATACACCCTTCTTCTCAACAAACAGAATCCCCTCATAATACTCCATCTTCTTTAGCGCCGCCGCATGAAACACTACCTGCCTATAAGGCGAAAATGTAACCTCCCCAATCTCTTCCGCAAGTTCTTCACAGATCTCTATCACATCATTACTTGCCACAGTTCCCGCAAGCATAACTCGCTTTACTATTTTCTCTGGATTTTTGTGAATTGCACTCTGAACATTGACTATCGCAATCTTTATCTGTTCATTTCTTGGAATTTTCGCACAAGGTCCCTCTTCCAACTGACAGATCCATCGATCCACAAAGCCAAATAACTTCTTCTTTGTCTCTCTTTTCCGAACAACTCCCAATAAGGGCATACCAAATTTATTCTGATAATTACTTACATCCTGCAGCTTCCCACATATAATATAACTCATACAGAATATTAGACATGCAGCACTTGCTCCGCCAATCATTCCTATGACAACAAATGTTACTGCTGAAGAAACCGGGTCTTCTAATATAATTGGTTCATTCTCTCCTTCTGGCTTTCCTTCAACTGGTTCCGCTACAGACTGACTTTCCCGCTGTTCTTTCTGTAATTGATTGCCTGTAATCGCTGCCTGATATTTATAGATTCCTGCAATACTTCCTATAAACACCATACATACAACAATCCATCTCCATCGCTTCAGGCAATAAAACATCAGATCTATCAAATTAATTTCATTAACTTCCTGATACCCTTCCATTTAACTAATATCTCCTCTCGAAATTAATTCTTCACTCTTTCTTCCCTACCATCTCAATCCCCAAATGTATTACCGTCTTCCGATTCATAAAATCAACTTCAACTTTTGCAATTCTCCTATGCAGATCAATCTTCTTAATACATCCTTCCATATTCTTCAATGGTCCCGACAGGATTGTAATCTTATCCTCTTCTGACACAGACACTTGCGACAATCCTACCTCCATCTTCTGGTCTGACGATTTCATGATTCTCTCAAGCCACTCTACTTCACATTCAGTAAGGGAAATAATCTGTTCCTCTTCTTTCCCCAACAACTTTGCAAAAACAGATATATACCGAAGTTCCTGATACAACTCCTGAACAGACTCACTCGTAATAAATACATAACCGGGAAGCAATTTTTCTTGAATCTCTTTCCACTCTCCCCGGAATTTCTTCTTTACTCGCCTTATAGGATGAAAGCAGGAGCCGTAGAACTCCTCTCCCACCATAACTTTCACTTGTTCTTCCACCTTTTCTTCTGTTCCTGCCGCTACCTGCATTACATAATACAAAATAATCCCCCATTTACCCGAAAAGGCATGCTTCGCCATCCATGCCCCCAGATATTTCTGTTGCCACAGTGATTTGTCTGTTAACCTGCAGATCAGCTTAGCTAATGTATCTGCCAACTAGCACCACGTTACATAATTAGGCTAACTATGTAATATGGCAATAACTCAGACACCGGATATATCATACCTCTGGGAATCCAAGTGCCCCTGCTGCAAGGACCCCCAAAAAGTAATCCTGATCTTTTCTTATATCTTCGCCACAATCTCCAATCCAACCTGCATTTTCTGCATCTCTCCGAAGATCAGCTTTTCCAAAAAGGCTTTTCTCTTATGCCTGTCTATCTTCCTGATACCCTTCCATCAATAAATATCTCCTCTCACACTCAACTCTCCTTCACCAATTCATTTCCCAGGTATATCAGCATCTACATCCTTACACGGCTTCCTTATATTCCTTAACTCTTCCCAAACCTTCCAAGACACCCCCGGCATACTGACTTTTCCGCAGTTCCCAATCGATCCCGATCTCCGTAAGCCTTAGCACCTGGTCTTCCCTCAGCGTTTTCCCTTTCCGCTTCCCTGCATATATCTGCTTCTGCTCATTCACCCATTTTGCAAGCCATACGCCTTCCGCCCGATATTTCGAGGGAATATTCAGGTTCCCATGCGCCTCGTAATACTCCTGCGCAAGCCGATACCGCACTTCCCATGGATCTGGCTTCACCCAGATCATTCCAAGCTTATCCAACCGCTGCTGCTGTTCCTTAGAATGCTTCTCCTTCCCCTTTTCCCGCCTGTCCGCTATCCAGCTTCCAAGCTTATACCCGGACGGACTTACATAGGATACCGGCACATTCAGATTCCTGTACGCTTCATAATAAGCTGCCGCCTCCGCATAGCCCTTCTCCCATAATTGCTCCGGCTTCGTCTTCCAGACCATACCGATACCGTCAAGCCGTGCAATCTGTTCTTGTGTGAGCTTCGCCCCAGTAGTTTTTCCCTTCCGAAGCAACCGCTGCCTGCGGATCCATCCGCCGATCTTAAGTCCCTTCGGAGAACAGTAAGCATTGGGAACATCCAGATTCCCGTGCGTCCGGTAGTATTGCAGACATTCCGCGAAGTTCTCTTCCCACAGATAATCCGGCACATCCCAGATCATCCCTATCCCGTTCAGCGCCCGGATCCTTTTTTCCGTCAGATATGCCTTCTGGATTCCGCTCTTACGGTAAGTCCGAAGCTGACAGATCCATGCGCCAAGCCGAATCCCTGATTCCGTCACATCATTGACATTGGTATTCAAGTCTCCGTGTTCTTCATAATAATTCCGCGCTTCCGCGAAATAACGTTCCCAGGAAAGATCTCTGTAACTTCCCCACACCATTCCGATCTGATCCAGCTTCCGAATCCGATCGGCGCCAAGCACGCCGTATTTTTCCCCGGCGCGCACCTTCCTCTGTGTCAGCAGCCATCGTCCAAGGCCGTAGCCCTCCTCCGTCTGATAACGAACCGGCACTTGCAGATTCTTATGTTTTTGGTAATATTTTTTTGCATACTGATACATCAGGTCCCAATTCGCAGTCAGTGTATCTTCTAATTTCTCAAATAACGCTATGCAATCCTGCACCTCACCGATCACTTCAAAATGTTCATGTACGATCTCCTCTTCTCTATTTAGAAAATGATAATATGATGCAGCAATCTGCATCTCCTCCTCGATCGTCCCAATACTATATAGATTCTCTATATTCAATACGATATCGAAGATAACTGCATCCTGCTTCTTACTTGCCGACAATGCCCGCCCAATCTGTTGTTTGTAAATGATGGGCGACACTGTCGGCCGGAGCAGGATCACACCGTCAATATCCTCTACATGGACCCCCTCGTTGAGCATGTCAATGCAGTACAGTAATTTCAAATGCTCACTGACATCCGCCTTAAAATCAGCAAATGCCTGGTTCGTCATCGGATCATCAGAATAAGCCGTATAAATATGCGGATCCGAATCCAATTGCCCGAACCATCCAGGCGCCTTCTCTACCATCTCTGTCATATGTTCATAATTAGCACAGAATACAATATATTTCCCTGTCTGGTTTTTCATATGCTTATGGAACATCTTATCCAGCCCATCCGCTTTCTCCAGCGCGCGGCGCAGCATCTCCAACTGCTTCTCTCCCTCATCCCGAACAGCCTTATTCTTCGCTGTCTGTACCCGCTTTTGATATTTCTCCAGATTCTTCTGATAGGCGTATACTGACAGCACATATTTGGGCGGATTCAGGATACCAAGGACGATCGCCTCTCCAAGCGTCATCTCGGAGGCCACATTACCGTCAAATAATTCATCCGACATATCCCGTTGGTTGTCCAGATAACGGATTGCTGTTGCAGATAATCCCAATACCCGCGCGCCGGGATACATATCCAGCACTCTTCGTACTCCCTGTCCCCAGACCTTTGCACCGCATCGGTGAAACTCATCCAGCACAATATAGTCAGGTTTGATCTTTTGTAATTCTGATTCCGTCATCGATATCAGCTTTGCATATGTGTAAAATCTAACATTATCCAGACCTCTCACGCCATTTCCCGTTGAACAGTACGGCTCTTTCATATTATCTGCTGACACCTGACTGCCCGCCGCCAAATTCTCCACCTGCGTCCGAAATATATATTCTGACGGCGAAAGCCAACATACTGTTTTATCCTGGAAGTCCTGGCATAGCTTGAATCCGATAAATGACTTTCCCGTTCCTGTAGGATGGATGATCGCTGCCTTTCCTGTCTCCTCTAACATTCTCAGAACTTTTTGATAGGCTATTCGGTTGTGTTCAAATAATGTTATATCCATGCCCTTCGCTCCTTTAAAAACATAAGTTATGTATTATAACTAATATTTCTATAGCTACAGGACATTATACTACAACTATATAAATATTACAACCAGAAAATATATTCCTACTTTTTCCATCTTTGCCTCTCGAAAACAAGTATCTAAGCGGATCCGACCCCCGAACCGCATTCAGCAATCAACTGCATCGCATATTGAAATCCGAGAATAAATCCGCTCTCCTCAGCCAGCAGTGTAATTTCATAATATTGATCCCGATATCTCTCATACTCTGTGATATCCATCTCCTTTCTCTCCTTCTCCAACAATGTTTCAATCTGTTTTTCCAATCTTTCTCTCTGGAACTTCATCTCATCCGAATTCTGTACAATGTTTTTGTAGATCTCTCGTATCTTATCCTTCATTCTTTCTTCTCCTCCTCTCTTTGTCTGAACCTGCCAAAAGCCGCAGCTCCAGCAGAATCTCTATTACATCTTATTTTCTATATCTCAAAACTTCAACCTATCTCGTTCCTGTATCCGCCAATCCAGAAACGCTGTATAACTAATCTATTTATAGCTACAGATTATTATACTGAAACTATAATAATATTATAATCAAAAATAATTCTCTTTTTTGAAAGGTGGGCAGGAAGCATGAAAGATATCGATTTTGAAAAAATTGGCAAAAAACTCAGAGAAACCCGCATATCTAAGGGACTCACCCAGGAATATATAGCTGAAAAGGCCGATGTGAATACCAGCCATATCAGCAATATTGAGAATAACCGTGTGAAGATTTCTCTCCAGACTCTAGTTAATGTATGCAACACCATGGATGTGACCGTAGATTATATCCTAGCCGATGAATACTCAAAAGCTTCCCAGGCTCCAGATGCACTGGATCATGAACTTCTTCACCAGCTGCATTCCTGCTCTCCCAATACCAAAGAATGTGTTTTGGACATTATCAAGGCCCTGCAGAAACACTCGTAGAACATAAAAGGCTCTCTTCCTTACCCTCCGCGTAATTCCTCAGGTCTATATCCAGCGTATTGTCTATTATATTAAGAATATTATGCAACATTTTAGCTGCAAAGTTGCAAAACATAAGGAAAACATTTATGATAAGAAAGACAGTATACCGCTGGTTGAACAAAAAACACAGCGGATGACGTTGGTAAAACAGAATCAAAAAAAGGAGTCGGTACTATGAAACACTTACAGATTGACCAGGATATGAAGACTCTCTGGCCCGCAACAAGGGTCGGCTGCTTTCAGTACAAGGTTCAGGTAGAAAAGAAGAACGAGGAGTTGTGGAAATTTCTCAAGAAAGACATTTTCAAAAAAGCTAAGGATGCAATTTTTGACTACGGTATCAATGAGATTCCCAATATCAGAGAATCCCGTCAGGCATACAAGGCGTTTGGAAAAGACCCCAGCCGTTACCGCGTTTCCTCCGAAGCGCTGATACGCAGGATTGGCCAGGGGAAAGGACTTTACGAGGTAAATACGGTAGTTGACGTCAATAACCTGATATCCATTCAGTCCGGGTTCTCAGTCGGATCTTATGACGCCGGAAAAATCGGGGAAGAACTGGTTTTCCGCGTGGGCAGGGACAGTGAGACTTATAAGGGGATCGGAAAGGATGAGATCAAGATCGACGGGCTTCCTGTGCTGGCGGACGACAAAGGGGCAATCGGAAGCTCCACCAGCGACTCTGAACGCGCCATGATCACGGCAGATGCAGCCGAAGTCTTAACGCTTATCTATTCCTTCTCAGAGAATCAGGATTTGGAGCGGGCAATGGAATACGGGAAGGAATATCTTGAAAAATACGCCGGTGCAAAAGATATCCAGTGCTGGATCGTATGAATATAGACTAATAGTCTTCATATCTTTTCTTACTGTAAATAGAGATACCCCACAGAATGTGCCGGTGCTAAACGGCATCATTTCCGCAGGGTATCTCTATTTTTCTTAAGAATCGGAAGAAATCGGCATTAGCCGGCTTCCCCTTTATACCGATAATAAGCTATATGACAAACCCGCCCACCATAATTGGTAGGCTTTATTGTAATGCTTGTTATAGGTTTTTACACTCTTCTATAATACGCAACCGTTCCCGGTGCTCCAACTCTTTTCTTTTGAGATTATCCATCAATTTGTTACATATAATTACCGTTATCTACAAGCGGTCAGTACACTAGTACACCGAATAATAAGTAACCAGCCATATAACTTGCCTGATTTTCCATCTGCGTCGTTGTTGTCAATCGGCGTAGCGCCCACTACGCCTCATTCCTCCGCCTTGCATATGAAAAATCATTCTGCGTTATATGGCTAGGAACTTATTTTTCGGTGTACTAGCTATATTCCGCATCCAGTAATCTTCTCCATTAAATCATGACAGCAAAAAACACTGCCAGATTCTCTCCGACAGCGTTTCTAATAACTGGTAACTATATATCAAATATTTTTCTCGCGCTTTCTACTTCCTCCACACTGCAGCCGACTTCCTCTGCAATCCTCTCATTTGTAAGGTCAGAACATTCTCTTACTACACGGAAAATCTTTCCGGATAAAATTAATCCTTCTTTTCTTCCTTCTTCCAATAATAATTCCGCAACCTGCGTCATACGTACAACCTCCTTAATATATTTTGCTGTTTCAGAATCAATAATTTTATCAGCAAACACCAAAATCCCAGATAATACAAATGTCTTCTCCTCTTTATCCACAATCTTCTTTGCCAATTCAACTGCTTCTTTTACCGCCTGCTTTTTCTTCTCTTTCCCTTTATATGTCAAAGGTAAAATAATCAGTTTCATCAGTTCATCATCTGATAATGGCAGGCGATGCTCTAATTTCTCCCTGATTTCTTCCTGTACAGTTTCAGAATCTATTTTACTGAGAAATGCCTGCTCCATCTTTAAAGAGAGACAACCTGCCGAAAATTCTTCAGGCGCTTTCTCTACATCCGCCGTATATATGACGATCATACAAAAGGAACAGATTATCGATCCTCATTTCATTTACCTGAATCTGCGGAAGGTTTGTTGGCAAAATCTGTTTGATCTTTGGCACATCAATCCCATAGACCTTCAAAGATTTTTCTTTAAAGTTCTCTGCTAAGATCTTAGACAGCACATCCTTATTATGATATGTAATCTCTCTTTTATTGTTGCTCATATACCTTTTAATATCCTTCCCTTCTATATTTTCTTTTCGGGATGCTTCTCTTTCTTTTATATTATCATACATCCATGGGGGATTCAATCGCATTTCTTCAAGATCTCTTGCGTTTTATCCGGATTAATATTGACGGCCTTAACCTTCATATTATAACATTCCGATTAGGGTTTCCTGTATATTCAGGCACATCTCTGCCTCCCCTGCTTCTTGAATTTCCGGCTTCTGCATTTTAAATACTCTTTCGTTGCCATATAATTACTGATTACGACTACCGGCTCTTCACATTCACCATGAAAAAAGGGCTTCCGGTTACCCGGAACCCCTTTCTCTGTCTTGATTAGTCCTGTGGAATGATTTCTTTTTTGTTATATGATCCACAAGCCTTGCAAACTCTGTGAGGCATCATTAATTCGCCGCATCTGCTGCACTTAACCAAATTTGGTGCGCTCATCTTCCAGTTTGCTCTTCTTTTGTCTCTTCTTGCTTTAGAAGATTTATTCTTTGGACAAATTGACATAGGTTACACCTCCTTAAAATTCTTAAACACATCGCGGATAACTGACATTCTCGGGTCAAGCCCCGTGTCTTCACAGTCACAGGCTCCTTCATTAAGATTCTGACCACACACATTGCAAATTCCTTTACAGTCTTCGCTACACAGAATTTTCGTCGGCCACCCTACTAATAACTCGTTGTAGATCAACTGTTCTACGTCAAAGCTATATCCGTCAATATAATTTGCTTCGTCTAACTCTTCTGACTCATCAGCACCGTCCGGATCGACGCTCACCTTCTTCTGGAATTCAAGCGGAATCTCCACCTGAACCTCTGTAAGGCAGCGGTCGCACGGAATCACCGCTGTAACCTCGCCCCTGCCGGTAATCTTAAGCTTCTTGTCACCCGCATATTCAATGCAAAGTGTCAGAAAAGACTTCCGTACAAGTTCAAAGCTCCCTGTCTCACACCGGAATACATCCATCTCGACAGGAACGGCGCATTCTATTGTCTCATGCTGTTCAGACAGAACATTGGATAGGTTTAATATCATAATAAACTCCTATTCACACCTAGACTATTATACCATGTAGAATGAATTTGTCAACACTATCTTCTAAACTAATGCAACTGTTTCGCGCGCGATTGCCAACTCTTCGTTGGTCGGAATAACCATAACCGTTACTTTAGAATCCGGTGTAGAGATCGTGATCTCCTCGCCGCGTTTCTTATTGGCATCTTCATTGATCTCGATTCCGAGATATCCAAGATATTTTGCTACATTGGTGCGAACCGTACCTGAATTCTCGCCGATTCCTGCGGTAAATGCGATCACATCCACACCGTTCATAGCAGCCGCATAACTTCCCACATACTTGGCAACGCGGTAGCAGAATACCTCCAGCGCGATTCTTGCTTCATTGTTGCCGGAATTAGCCCCGTCCTCCAGATCACGGAAGTCACTGGACAGATTATTGGAAAGTCCGAATACTCCTGACTTCTTATTCAGCATGTTCATCAGACCCGCAATGTCCAATCCTTCCTTCTTGGAAATGAACTCTAAGATCGCCGGATCAATATCGCCGGACCGTGTTCCCATTACTAGACCTTCCAAAGGAGTAAGGCCCATGGATGTATCTACGGATTTGCCGTTCTCTACTGCGCAAATGCTGGCGCCGTTGCCAAGGTGACATACGATCGTCTTCAACTGGTCATACGGTTTCCCTGCCAACTCTGCCGCTCTCTTTGATACGAAGCTGTGGCTTGTACCGTGGAAGCCGTATCTTCTTACTTTGTATTTGTCATAGTATTCGTATGGAAGGCCGTACATATACGCCTTATCCGGCATTGTCTGATGGAAAGCCGTATCAAATACCGCTACCATCGGCGTGCCCGGCATTAACTTCTCACATGCGTTGATACCGATCAGGTTCGCCGGGTTGTGAAGCGGTGCAAGATCATTACACTCTTCGATCGTTGCCTTCACCTCATCTGTGATCACTACAGATTTAGCAAATTTCTCACCGCCGTGTACCACACGGTGGCCGACTGCGCCGATCTCGCTTAAGCTCTTCACTACGCCTGTGTCAGCGTCAGTCAGAGCGTCGATCACGAACTGGATCGCCTCAGTGTGTGTCGGCATAGCCTTGTCGGACTTAACCTTTTCGCCGCCTTCCGGCTGATAAGTAAGACTTCCGTCAATTCCGATCCTCTCGCAGAGTCCCTTTGCAAGAACCTGCTCTGACTCAGAATTGATCAATTGAAATTTTAAAGATGAACTTCCACAGTTAATAACTAATACATTCATGATATTTTTCCTCTCTTCTCTGTACTATAACTAAATTCATATATTGTTTAGCTCATGCACTGTACTGCTGTAATTGCAACTACGCCCTCGATATCCTGTGCGCTGCATCCGCGGGACAGGTCGTTGACCGGCGCTGCGATACCTTGTGTGAGCGGGCCGTATGCTTCTGCTTTCGCAAGTCTCTGAACCAGCTTGTAGCCGATATTCCCTGCGTCTAAGTCCGGGAATACCAGTACGTTGGCCTTGCCTGCTACCGGGCTTCCCGGCGCCTTGGATGCTCCGATCTCCGGTACGATCGCTGCGTCTAATTGGAATTCTCCGTCAAGCATCAGACCTTCCGGCGCATTCTCCTTCGCGATACGGGTTGCCTCTACTACCTTATCCACATCCGCGTGCTTCGCACTTCCCTTGGTAGAATGTGAAAGCATGGCAACAACCGGCTCCTTGCCTGTCAGAGTTCTGAAAGACTCTGCAGAAGAAAGCGCGATCGCCGCTAACTTCTCCGGGTCTGGATTCTGCTCAAGACCGGAATCCGCGAAGATAAATGTTCCGTCTGCACCCATGTCGCAGTCCGGTACTACCATTACGAAGAAAGCTGATACCAGCTTGGTTCCTGGCTTCGTCTTTAGGATCTGCAAACACGGCCTTAAAGTATCTGCCGTAGAATGGCATGCACCGCTTACCATACCGTCGGCATCCTTCATCTTAACCATCATCACGCCATAGTACAAATAATTCGTCAGAAGCAGCTCTCTTGCCTGCTCTTCTGTCATTCCCTTTTTCTGTCTTAACTCTACAAGCTTGGCGACATAAGCGTCAGTCTTCTCATACGTCGCCGGATCAACGATCTGAGCGCCGCTGATGTCAAAGGACCCCTTGTTCTTCGCAATCTCTTCCTCGCTTCCAACCAGGATCAGATTGGCGGTTCCTTCCTTAAGAACTGCCTCTGCCGCCTCATAAGTCCTGATATCTTCTGTCTCCGGCAATACGATCGTCTTCTTGTTAGTCTTGGCTTTTGCTTTGATTTCATCTATAAATCCCATGATTAATAGACTCCTTTCCATATATTCTCAATATTTGTATTATAATACAAAGAGCCCCCGCGGACAAGGTCTCTTCTGAGAAACTTATGTGTATTTTTTCATACAATGGCGCGTAATGCACGTACATAAATCCACCCGCCAGAAACCGTATATGCCCGCGTAAGAACTGCTCACAGCACAAACACCGCGCTCACGATCGCAAAATACACGCTGATGGTACTGATGTCCACCAACGTAGAGATCAGAGGCGTCGCCATGATCGCCGGGTCAAGCCCCGCTTTCTCCGCCGCAAGCGGCAGCGTACATCCGACCACCTTCGCAATAATGATCGTACATGCCATGGTCCCCCCGATGGTAAATGCCATCATAAGATTCCCCTGTCCCATCAGCATGATACGGATCCCATTGACTACCGACAAGATCACGCTGATGCACACCGCGATCCGCACCTCTTTCCAGATGACCTTCAGCACATCCTTGAATTCGATCTCTCCAACCGCAAGCCCGCGGATCACCAGCGTCGAGCTCTGCGAGCCGCAGTTCCCCCCGGTTCCCGTCAGCATCGGAATGAATCCGGCAAGCTGCGGCATGACGGCAAGCGCGCTCTCATAGCTGTTCATGATCATCTGCGTCACCGTAGCCGAGAGCATCAGGAACATCAGCCACGGAATACGGCTCTTCACATGTTCCAATACCGTTGTCCCAAAATACGACTCCTCGCTTGGATGGACACCGGCCATGATACTGATATCCTCCGTCGTCTCTTCCTGCAGGACCAGCATGGCATCGTCAACCGTCACGATCCCCACCATACACATCTCATGATCCACGATCGGCAGCGCGATCAGGCCGTACTTGGTAATCGTCCTCGCCGCGTCCTCCTGATCGTCCGTCGTCTGGGCATAGAGCATATTCGTATCCATGATCTCTTCGATCAGCTTCGATTCGCTGGTCGTCAAGAGCTCCTTTACATCCACCACTCCGATCAGCTTCTTCTTCTCGGTCACATAGCAGGTATAGATCGTCTCCCGGTTAAGCCCCACCTGACGGATCCTAAGTATCGCATCTGCGACTGTCATCTCCTTGCGGAGCGCGATGTAATCCACATTCATCACGCTTCCGGCGCTGTCCTCCGGGTACTGGAGCAATTGATTGATCTGTCTCCTCTTCTCCTCATCCGTAGCCATCAGAAGCCTGTCCACCACATTGGCCGGCATCTCCTCCAATACGTCCACCGTATCGTCCAGATACATCTCCTCCATGACCTCTTCAAGCTCTGAGTCCGTCAGCGAATTGATCAGCTGCTCGCGCATATCGCTGTTCATATAAGCAAATGTCTCTGCCGCTTCTTCCTTCGCCAGAAGCCGGAATACCATCACCGTCTGCTTCTGGTTGAAATCCTCCAGGATCTCGGCCAGGTCCACCGGATACATATTATTTTCCAGTTCCTCTTTTAATTCCTTATACTGACGTCCCTCAAGCATCCGCAGTATACGTTCTTCCGTCAGCTCTTCTTTCCATTCCTCTTTCCATTCTTCTCTCATCATGTATCCCTCCTCCCCGGCATATTTTGCAGTTGACCGTCCGGCCAACATACATTTGCATACACAACTTTAATATAGTATAATCAATTTCAGAAAGATATACAAGGAGATTCTCATGAAAATAGTTGGACTGATCACAGAATACAACCCGTTCCACAACGGACATTTATACCATATCGAGAGGGCAAAATCGATTACAGGAGCCGATACCGCCATCGTCGTCATGAGCGGCAACTATGTACAGCGCGGCGCGCCGGCCATTATGCCGAAGCATCTGCGGGCAGAGGTCGCTCTTAAGGCCGGGGTCGGCCTCATCCTGGAGCTTCCGGTCTGCTATGCCGTTGGAAGCGCAGAATTCTTCGCGGCCGGGGCCGTCTCCCTCTTTGAACAGCTTGGATGCATAGATTCCATCTGCTTCGGAAGCGAATGCGGCGATTATGAGCTTCTTTCGCGGATCGCTCATATCCTTGCCGATGAACCGGAGGAATTCAGGCACCGTCTTCAGGATGCCCTGAAGACGGGCATGTCCTTCCCGCGCGCAAGGCAGACCGCCTTAAGAGAATACCTGAAGGACGATTCGCTGGATCTGGTTCTCGAGAAACCTAACAACATCCTGGGGATCGAATACCTGAAGGCGCTCTATCAGCGGCAGAGCCCCATCAAGTCCTACACCATCAAGCGTATCGTCTCAGGATATCATGATACCCGGCTTTCCGGCTCTTACAGCTCTGCGTCCGCCATCCGGAGACTCCTTGACTATGCCAGCCAGTCAGTCCTCGTTGAGAAAGACGGCATGTTCGACGAGCCGGTCCTGTCCGAAGTACTGACACGCTTAGAAGGCCAGGTACCGCTCTCCTGCATCCGGACGCTGGAAGAGACCCACCGGACCCGTTATCCCATCTATGCCAATGATTTCTCACTGCTGTTAAAATACCGTCTCCTGCGGGAGACCAGGGAGACGCTGACCGAATACCAGGATATCTCGGAAGACCTCGCCAACCGCATAATAAACCATGCCAATGATTTTATATCCTTCGACCAGTTCTGCGATCTTCTGAAGACCAGAGATATGACCTATACACGCATCAGCAGAAGTCTCTTCCACATCCTGCTGAATATCAGGAAATCTGACATACAGACCTATCAGGAACATGGATACTGCCAATATGCCCGCATCCTTGGTTTCCGCCGGGATGCCAGAAGGCTTCTCTCTATCCTGAAGCACAGCTCTAAGGT
This sequence comes from uncultured Dorea sp., assembly GCA_947388185.1. Lineage (GTDB taxonomy): Bacteria > Bacillota > Clostridia > Lachnospirales > Lachnospiraceae > Sporofaciens. Next base: position 19,047 of record CANDQP010000034.1, read on the forward strand.
CCCTCTGATCTCGAAGCTGACACAGACCGGCGGCCTGACATCTCCCGGACTTGCCATGCAGCAAAATGACATCTTCGCGTCAAACCTGTATGAAAGCATCATTACCGACAAATACAAGATGCCCTTTATCAACGAATACCAGCATCAGATCCTCCGGATCTGATGCTGGTACAAACATATACTAATATTCTGCTTTCTTGATACAGGCAACAGCTTTCGAGCCTGCCCCTATATGACAGGATACGCTGAGAGACAATCGATCCATATGGATATCATATCCCGGGAACCTTGCCTCGATCTCACCTTTCCACTCCTTCGCCTCTTCCTCAGAGCAGGTATACGCCGCATGGATATACATCTCTTTCCCTGCAAACCGCCCTGTCAGATCCTTCTGCGCAGCATCTAGCATTGCCTTTTTCGCCGCTTTCCAGCCGCGCACCTTGGCATAAGAGTCAAGCTTCTCTCCCTGGATCTGCAGCACCGGCTTCAGATTCAGCACCGTACCGATCGCCGCCGCTGCCGGCGTGACCCTGCCGCCCTTTTTTAAGTATTTCAGAGTATCAACGGTAATATAGATACTGGCTTCCAGCTTCTCACGCATCAGCACGTCGTCGATCTCCTGGGCGCTCATCCCCTTTTCTGCCATCTCAAGGGCGTCAAGCACCGACTGCCTCTGCGTGATGGAGATCCTCTGATTGTCGATCACGTGGACTCTGCCGTCATAATCCTGCGCCAGGCCGATTGCAGTCTCGCAGGAACTGCTTAAGCCGCTTGACATCGGGATATGGATGATCTCATCGTATTCCTTCAAGATCTCATCCCACAGGTCGATCACGTCCCCGGGCGACGGCTGGGAGGTAGAGATGTCCGCATCCTCCGCAAGCCTCTGATAGAATTCCTCCTGTGTCAGTGTAATATCTTCAAAAAACAGCTCTCCATTGATATAGAACGGCATCGGCAGTACCCGGATGCCAAGTTCCTTTGCCTCCTTCTGCGTGATCCCGCTGTTACTGTCTGTCACAATCGCTACTCTTCCCATCCTTACACCTCTCTAATTCTTGAAACTGTGAATCGGGGCCGGAATCCTTCCCTGCCGGTTCACGAACTTACTGCAGTCAAATTCATTGACCGGAATGATGGGCGCATACCCCAGCAGCCCGCCGAACTGTGCGGTATCTCCCACATCCTTCCCGATCACCGGGATCAGGCGCACGGCCGTCGTCTTCTGGTTGACCATGCCGATCGCCATCTCATCTGCAATGATGCCCGATATGGTCGCCGCGCTCGTCTTCCCCGGAATCGCGATCATATCAAGCCCCACGGAACATACGCAGGTCATTGCTTCTAATTTCTCCAGGGTGAGGGCCCCAAGCTTCACCGCATCGATCATCCCCTGATCCTCGCTCACGGGGATGAATGCGCCGCTCAGTCCTCCCACATAGGAAGAAGCCATGACCCCGCCCTTCTTCACCTGGTCGTTCAGCATGGCAAGCGCCGCCGTCGTCCCCGGCGCGCCCACTCTCTCAAGACCGATCTCTTCCAGGATCTCAGCCACACTGTCACCCACCGACGGTGTCGGAGCCAGCGACAGATCCACGATCCCAAACGGGACCCCAAGCCTCTTAGATGCCTCGCCTGCTACAAGCTGGCCCACCCTGGTCACCTTGAACGCAGTCTTCTTGATGGTCTCACACAGCTTCTCGAAATTCCTGCCCCGCATCTTCTCAATAGCATGCTTGACCACGCCCGGACCGCTGACTCCCACATTGATGACTGCGTCCCCTTCCGTGACTCCAAGGAATGCTCCCGCCATGAACGGATTATCATCCGGCGCATTGCAGAATACCACCAGCTTGGCACATCCCAGCGAATCATTCTCCTTCGTTGCTTCTGCCGTCGCCTTGACGATCTCTCCGCACAGACGCACCGCATCCATGTTGATCCCTGTCCTGGTAGACCCTACATTGACGGAACTGCAGACACGCTCCGTAGATGCCAGCGCCTCCGGGATGGAGCGGATCAGATCCTCATCGCTCCTGGTCATGTATTTGGAAACCAGCGCGGAATACCCGCCGATAAAATTCACACCCACATTCCCGGCCGCCGCATCCAGCGTCTTAGCTACCGTCACATAATCTTCGGAGCATCTGCACGCCGATCCGCCGATCAAGGAAACAGGAGTGATCGAGATCCTCTTGTTCACGATCGGTATGCCGAATTCCTTCTCGATCGCCTCCCCGGTTGAAACAAGGTCGCGCGCAACCGTCGTAATCTTCTTATATATCTTCTCATTGAGCCGCTCCAGATCAGAATCAATACAGTCTAACAGGCTGATTCCCAGCGTGATCGTCCTGACATCCAGGTTCTCTTGCTCGATCATCTGATTCGTCTCATATACTTCATATCTGTTAATCATATCCTACCGTCCCGGCAGACAGTCCGCCAGCCTTTCCTATCATATCAGCATCTACAGTCTGTGCATTTTCTCGAAGATCTCTTCTCTCTGACAATGGATCGACACTCCGATCGTCCTGCCAAGCTCCTCCAGCTCCTTCGCCACATCCTGTATCTCCTTGTCTGTATTTGTAACATCCACGATCGCCATCATATTAAAATATCCGTCCACGATCGTCTGGGAAATGTCCAATATATTGATATTCGCTTCTGCCAGATACATACAGGTCTTCGCTATGATCCCTACTCGGTCTTTGCCCACAACCGTGATAACACATTTCTTCATCTTCGTCCTCCCTGATTCGCCTTCCGCCTAAAGTGTAATAACCTCAGATACCGTATCTCTCTTTGCCACCATCATGGGGATGTCCTCTCCCCTGTACGGATTATCGCCGAAGCTTACCTCCAGTTTTACCGTCTCATATGCCAGCTCCGCATAATTATTCTCCTTGCTCAGATGTCCCAGAACCACATATTGAAGCTCGTCGTGCAGGATATCACACAGAAGCCTTCCCGACAGCTCATTGGACAGATGTCCCTGGTCTCCCATCACTCTTCTCTTAAGAGGATAAGGATAGGGGCCGACCTCCAGCATATGTATGTCATGGTTCGCTTCTAAGACAACGGCATTCAGTTTCTTCAGATGCTCCACCGTATATTCATCGTATTTGCCAAGGTCTGTCGCCACCGCGACAGATTTGTCCTGATTCTCGATCCGGTATCCCGAAGGCTCCCTTGCGTCATGGGAGATGGCAAAAGGACAGATCTTCATGCCCCCCAGTGTGAATTCCTCATCCACCCTGATCTCATGCAGGATCCCTTCCGGAAGCTTCCCCAGAGAATGACAGCAACGGATCCCCTCGATCGTGCCCTTCGTCCCGTAGATGGGGATCTTATATTTCCTGCTGAATACACCAAGTCCCTGTATATGGTCGATGTGTTCGTGCGTGACCAGGATTCCCTCAAGCTCGTCCCCCTTGATTCCCAGTGTATGTAAGCCTTCTTCCACTCTCTTCTTGCTGATTCCCGTATCCACCAGAAGATGCGTCCTGTCATCCCCCACGTAGATACAGTTGCCGCTGCTCCCGCTGGCAATGCTGCATAACCTCATAATCTCATTCTGCCCTTCCTGCTAATCTGCCGCCATATTATCAGACCGTCCATCCTACAGGTCCGCCACAATACCGTCAAGCTGTATCTGCGTCTCTTCAAATGTATTGCTGTTATCGATCACCCTGTCGCAATGCTTCATGAACATGGACTTTGGCAGCTGCGCCGCAATAATGTCATCTACCTTCTTCGCATCGTATCCGCGCGTATAGATCAGCCGCTTCCTGCGGATAGAAGCCTCCACATAGACGTACCATATCTCGTCGCACATCTTATCGTAATGTGTCTCTATCAGGAGTGCAGATTCTATGATAAACAGATTCGTATTCTTCCGCTCTTCCTTCGCGATCTTCCTTAAGATCTCTTCCTCCACCGCAGGATGGACGATAGCGTTAAGCTCGCTGCGCCGGGCATCGTCCGAAAACACGATGCCGGCCAGCTTATCTCTGTCCAATTCACCCTTCTCGTCCAGGATCTCCGTTCCAAAACATTCTACGATTGCATCAAAACATTTCGTCCCCTTTTTCTGAAGTTTCTTTCCTACCGCATCCGCCTGGCAGATCGTCGCACCATATTTGTTATTCAGATATTCCAATATCTGTGTCTTCCCTGCTCCTACTCCGCCAGTAATTCCTATAATCTTCATGACCTTACACCTCTTACTTTGCTTCGTACCAGTTTTCTCCTGTGTGCATATCCACTTCCAACGGTACATCTAACGAAACAGCCTGTTCCATCTCTTCTCTCAGGATATTCTTTATCTCGTCAAGTTCCGGCTTATACGCCTCGATCAACAGTTCGTCATGAACCTGAAGGACAAGCCTTGATCTCATCTGCCTCTCTCTAAGCCGTCTCTGTACACCTATCATCGCGATCTTGATGATATCTGCCGCCGTTCCCTGGATCGGCGCATTCATCGCCACCCTCTCGCCGAAAGACCGCTGCATGAAATTACTCGACGCAAGCTCCGGAACCGGACGCCGCCTTCCAAAGAGCGTCACCACATATCCCATCTCTTTCGCATGCTTCACCGTATCATCCAGAAAGCTTTTGATCCCCGGATAAGTCTTAAAATAATCTTCTATATACTGTGCCGCCTCTTTCTTCGTGATACTTAGATCCTGGCTCAGCCCAAAAGAGCTGATCCCATACACGATCCCGAAGTTCACTGCCTTCGCATTGCGCCGCTGCTGAGACGTCACCTCCTCAAAAGGCACATGGAAGACCTGGGATGCCGTGATCCTGTGAATATCCTCCTGTTCCCTGTACGCCTCGATCAGATTAGGGTCGCCGGAACAGTGCGCCAATACCCTAAGCTCGATCTGCGAATAGTCCGCGTCCACGAATACATATCCGTCCTCCGGTATGAACACCTTGCGGATCAGCCTTCCAAGCTCCATCCGCACCGGAATATTCTGAAGATTCGGCTCCGTACTGCTGAGCCGCCCGGTCGCCGTGATCGTCTGATGAAACTTACTGCGGATCCTTCCATCCTCACAGATGTAGTTGGCAAGTCCGTCCGCGTAGGTGGATTTTAATTTTGAGTACTGCCTGTATTCTAATATCTTCGCGATCACCGGATAATCCGGCGCCAGCTTCTCTAGCACATCCGCCGCCGTTGAGTATCCCGTCTTCGTCTTCTTCCCGCCCGGGATCTTCATATGCTCGAACAGCACGGTTCCAAGCTGCTTGGGCGAATTGATATTGAAGGTCTCCCCGGCATCCTCATAGATCTCCTTCTCCAGTTCCGTTATCTTACTGCCAAGCTGGCTGCCGTAGAACTTAAGCGCCTCGGCCTCGACTCTCACTCCGTTCTGCTCCATCGCATACAGAGTAAATACCAGCGGCATCTCTATCTCGGCGAACAGTCTGTCCATCTGACATCTCTTAAGCTTCTCCCACAGCATGGCCGAACCTGCATACGCCGTATATGCTTCGTAGCATACCTTTACGGATTCCGCCGCCTTGTCATCTATGATCAGCTCCAACTGCTCTCTTGCCACATCCTCATAAGTATAATTATTCTTCAACGGATTCAGCAGATACGCCGCAACCGTCGCATCAAAACAATTCTTCGCATCCTCTATTGCAAGATATCTTAACGCGGACTTAAGATCAAACATCACGAACCGATCCGTCTTACCTGCCGCTTCTGAAAGCTTCTTACCAAGCCATTCCTGCGTGATTCCATCTCCCATGCGGATACAATAGATGTCCTCGTCGGAATAACACAGACCGATTCCCCCCACCTCTGCCTGACCGGCAAAAAGCGGCAGCACTTCCTGCATATTCTGAAAGAAGCAGGCGCCGATACACTCTGCCTGACCGGCCGCCTCAAATACTTTCTCTGCTGCCGCCAGATCCGTGATCTCCCGGAATCTCTCCTCTATCTTGCTTACCGGCGTCTTCACATCGAACCGTGACAGAAGGTTCTTAAACTGCAATCTCTGGAAATACTCATAAGCTTCTTCTGTATAGAGATTGCCAAGCTTCGCCTCCTCAAGCTCATATGGGAAATCTGCGTTCACATGGATGGTCGCAAGCTCTTTGCTCATAACGGCCATATCCCAGTGCTCTGCCAACGCTTTGGAGGCCCTTGGCGGCTTCAGCTCTTCCACATGCTCATGGGCATTCTCAATGGAGTGGTATTCTGCGATGATCTTCGTCGCAGTCTTCTCCCCGATACTTGGAACACCCGGAATATTGTCAGACGCATCACCCATCAGCGCTTTCACATCAATAAATTCCTGCGGAGTCACCTGGTACCGCTCCTTCACATCCCGGGCATAGTAATCCTCCACCTCTGTCCTGCCCTGCTTCGTCTTGGGGATCCGGATCTTCACATGCTCTGTCGCAAGCTGCAGCAGATCTCTGTCTCCGGATATCACCGATACCTCCATCCCCGCTTCCTCGCATCTTCTTGACAGAGTCCCCAGAAGATCGTCTGCTTCAAGTCCGGCACACTCAATGGTCCGGACTCCCATTGCATGAAGAACCTCCTTGATCACCGGCACCTGCTGGCGGAGTTCTTCCGCCATCGGCTTCCTGGTCCCCTTATATTCCGCATACATCTCATGCCGGAAAGTCGGTGCATGGACATCGAACGCCACCGTCAGATACTCTGGTTTCTCCTCTTCAAGTATCCGAAACATGATCGTCAGGAACCCATAGACCGCATTCGTATGAAGCCCCTCCGAATTCGTCAGATCCGGGAGCCCGTAAAATGCCCGATTCAAAATACTGTGTCCGTCTATTAATACAATCTTACCATTCATAATGCAGCAATCTCTTTCAATCTGTCAATGATCGGCAAATGCTGTGTACACTGCTCCTCACATTTGCCGCAGGCGATACACTCCTTAGCCTTCTCCCGATCGATCCCCCAATGATTAGCCATGCGGTCCGTAATACTCTTTGCATCCCCTGTCAGGATCTTATGATTGTAAGCATCCATATACTTAGGGATCGGGATCTCACTTGGACATCCCTTACAGTAAGAGCAGCCTGTACACAGATTATTGAGCGCTACTCCTCTGCCCTCGTATTCCTTCACAATCTCACCCGCCGGCTTCTCCTCAAGATTCTCGACCGCTTTCACCGCGTCGTCTATATGTTCCTTCGTCGTGCAGCCCGCAAGCGTCACCGTGATCTCCTTATGGGACGCCACGAACCGAAGAGCCGCCTGCGGAACCGTAAGATCTGTTCCCTCCGCAAGATATGCGAATGCATCCGGATTCGCCGGGATCATCCCTCCTCCCAGCGGATTCATGACTACCACACCCATACCGTTCTGGTAAGCCGCCTTGATCCCGCTCTGGCGGAACCGGTAATTCAATGCATTGAACCCGATCAGCATACCCTTGAACTTATCCGAAGCAACCACTGTCTCGATATCATTCCCCTGCATATGAGAAGAAAATACGATATTCCGGATCAGGCCTTCCCGCTTCGCATCCTCGAAGAACCCATAGACCGCATCCATATGCTTCTCCCAGGATTCCAGGCTTAACATACACCACATATGATAGAAATCAATGTAATCCGTCTTAAGACGGTCAAGAGATATCTCAAGCCTTCTGCGGAAATCCTCTTTCGTTGGATGATCTCCTGCATCTATTGTTCCCAGATTCGTCTTAGATGTTACATAAACTTCGCTTCTTTTTACCTGTGAAAGAGCGATCCCCGTCACGATCTCACTCTTGTCCTCGCAATAAAACGGCGCAGTATCCCAGTAGTTGATCCCCTTTTCAAAGGCATAGAGCGGGATCTCAGCACATTTTTCAAGACGCCCCGCTTTGATATCCTCTTCATCATACCGCATCGTTCCAAGTCCTACCGCAGACACCTTCATATCTGTATTACCATACTGCTTATAATACATACCATACCCTCCGTTTTCTGATTTTCTGTCTCCTGGTAATTATCTTATCATAATTCCCAACACGTATCAATGCAAAAAAAATCCCGAAAATCCTCATATTCAAGGTCTCCGGGATTCTAAACAACTGCGGATGGTGGGACTATTTTACTGAATCCTAGAATTGCAAAAGTGGTTGAAATGGCGTATTTCCGCAGTTTAGCGATTGTGTTTTACCTCATGAAAATATATCATTTGCCCCATTTTTGCCCCATAAAAATTTGTAAAATTTCTCGCATCTAAAAACATCTTTTTATATAAACTTTCCGCAAGTGGCCGCTATGTGTTTGGTATGGCATAACGGTCACTTTTTCATTTATGACAATCCGAGCAGCTTACTCCACGTCTTCGGTCCTACGATACCGTCCACGACAAGCCCCTTTGCCTTCTGGAACGCCATAACAGCCGCCTTGGTCTTAACACCGAAGTCTCCACCAATATTCCCACAATCAAAACCAAGAGAATTCAATTTGCGCTGCAGCCATCTGGTGATATTTCCAGAAGCTCCCTTCTTGATCATCGGGCATCCTGCCAGCGTGATCGGCCCTGCTATGTTATCGACCTTCTGAGCACTGAAGCCCTGCCGGTTGCATTCCGCCTGAAGCTCTGCGATAGATCCAGGAGCCTGGACTGGTACTTTATCACTGACCGCTGTCGCATGTATTACGCCGTTCGCCTTAGCACCGGCTATCTCATCAAATGGGAAGAAACTGCCGGGACAGGTGGTCGGCGTGACGTCCTTGTGTTTCTTTACGGTCGATATGCCGTACTTGGCTTTCAGATGCGCGACCAGTTCCTTACCTGCTTTCTTCTGGGCATCCGGCATCGTCCGCTCCACATCATAATCACCCTCAAAACAGATCCCAATAGAATCCGAATTCCCGCCGGATGCATGTGCACCGACAGTGTTATCCGGCCGTCCTTCCCAGATCGTACCGTCTTTGGTGATGTAATAGTGGTATCCGATACCGGCCCAGCCATTATTTAAGTGGCATGCATGACATTGATATACACTGAATTTCTCCGCATCCGCATGATGCAGGACAATACATCTGGTGATCTTCCTTACGGACAATGAATTTCTGAATTGTAAACTTGGTTTCTGAATGTTCATATTCTACTCCTTCCTGCCGGATCTTGCGCCGGCGCAAAAATTATTTGTCAACTACGATACGTCTGACACTATTCAACTGAATTACGCCGCAATTAATTTCTTCGTCTGGTTAGCGACTAACTCTTTTACTTCGTTATATCCCCACCCACAGTCTACAAGACCGCTTACAATCATTTCCACGGATTTCACTTTAGCAAGTTCTTCCTGAGAAAATAGATCCCTCAGATCATCACGCTTTCCGATTCCGTATTCTTCTCTTAACTGTTTCGCACTCTTTCCAAAGATAACCATGTAAACCAAGTCTGTATATGTGGAATAAGCGTGTCCATGCATACGATCATTTTCTCCACTTTCTTTCAAGGCTCTTGTGAATGCCTGCCGGATTACAATCCCTTTTTCACGCTCAATCAGCTTGCCTTTGAGAAGTTCCTCCATAGCGTTAAACTGTTTGATATAATCTAACTTGAACTTCATAGCTTTTTTACCAGTATAGCCCATGACCAATATAGTAAATCCATCTCGATTCATATAATACATCGGATTATTCTTCCCATTAGAAGCTTTATATACCGCGTCATAGAATAGAGCCGAAAATTCGGCTGTACTTACACTTTCTGAAATTCGCCTTATATCTTCAAGCACATGTTTATGATTTTTCTCAAAAGTTTCCGCAACATCCAAACTTGTTACAACATTTATTTCCGCTTTATTGATTTTCTTTAACTCTACTAACATACCACTTTCCTCCTTTATGGCTTATTGTGCTGCACTATCGCAACAAAAAGAGGACGCTGTTACACGTCCTCAACATCATTTCTTTATCGGTAAACTACCGTCCTTATCCAGCAGATTCCGCAGCATCTCGTACAATCCCGTACTGGCCAGACCTGAGATCATGCCGCCAAGCACGACCATTGCATTGATTCCAGACTCCAGGTTGATCAGGATATTGATGATACACCCCATCGACAACGCCGCCAACGGGATATACTTGTTCGGGAACCAAACAAACGCCGTCTTAAGGGCGTAGCCTACGCACAGGCAGATTCCCAAGGTCAACAGGTTCACATATTCAAATAAGTATGTAAGATCCATCTTATTCTACCTTCCTCTCTTCTACTTTCTAATCTCCAGTTCCAACACTTCCTTATACATCTCCGTCACCATACCATTCCCGCCCAGATCATGATACGCTTCATACATTTCAATGAAATTCTCCAAGGCATATGACGGGATATGCCCTTCCTTCATATAACGGTCATGATACTCGATCAACTGTACCCGCAACAGAAGCATGGTCCCTTTGCCATTCGCATCTCGATCCTTCTTCTGCCGCTTCAGCAGCCATACGATATATCCCAGCAAAATCGGCAATGCAATCGTATACGTCTGCATCAAAAACTGCCCCATTACAATCACTCTCCCTTATCTTTCACAACACAAAAATAAAACTGCTCTACGGTCTCGCCCTGATCTCTTCCATCTTTTCTCCTTTCCCGGCGCTATGTCGGACACAACATAATCATCTGGATCGCCCTGGAAGATATCGTCTCCCCGTACCCTCCGTTCTGGTAATTCCAATACTGCACTGAACTTCCCGCACTTAGAGAAAGCATCTTCACCCCATAAATCTCCGGGTAATCTCCCCTGATCGGGATTGCCCCAACCGTATGGGATGCCGAGCCATTGATCCGGACGCCAACTTTTGCAGTACCCTTCGTAGAAGTTGATTGCGTAACCGAACTGCAGCAGAT
>CANDQP010000035.1 GCA_947388185.1 uncultured Dorea sp.
CGAATGCTGTTATTAACGGAGATGTGAAGATAGGGATGGGAAGTTTTATCGGAAGTTCATCTGTTACTATAGGTCAAATCTCTGTTGGAGAGTGGTCTACGGTAGGTGCAGGTGCAGTTGTTATAAAAAGTGTTGGTGATGGAGTAACTGTTGCAGGTGTTCCGGCGAAAATAATTAAAGAAGGAGCTATGTTGGGATAGAGTAAATATATTATTGCAAAAGAGAAATGTGTTTATAAATCTTACATACATAACAATGATATAGTCAAAGATGGATACTTTTTGGAAAGGAAATTTAAATATGAAGCGAGTATTTATTGTAGCTGAGATCGGTTGTAATCACAATGGAAGTAAAGAAGTTGCAAAAAAAATGGTTGCTAAAGCAAGAGAGTGTGGGGTTGATGCCGTTAAATTTCAGACATTTAAAGCAAGAGATCTTATTTCACGTTATGCGCCAAAGGCAGAATATCAAAAGATTACAACAGGGATTTTAGATTCACAATTAGAGATGACAGAAAAGCTTGAGTTGTTATATGATGATTTTTTAGAACTTAAGGAATATGCGGAGAGTCTTGGACTTATAGTGTTTTCTACACCGTTCGATATGGGATCTATTGATTTTCTTGAATCAACAGGGCAAAATTATTGGAAAATACCATCAGGTGAAATTACAAATTTACCTTATCTCCAGAAAATAGGAAAGATTAGATGTAATAATAAGAAAATTATTGTTTCATCGGGGATGGCGACTATTGACGAAGTCAAGGAATGTATTAGTGTATTAAAACGGGTTGGAACGAAAGACGAAGAGATTATTTTGCTCCATTGTAATACGGAGTATCCGACACCTGATGAGGATGTTAATCTTTTGGTTATTAATGACCTTAAAAGCAATTTTCCGAATCTTTTAATTGGTTTTTCAGACCACTCAATAGGATATATAGCGGCAGTAGGGGCTGCCATGTTGGGAATTGAGTTGCTTGAAAAACATTTTACATTAGATAAAAATTTGCAGGGACCGGATCATAAAGCATCAGCAACACCAGAAGAATTAAAAATTTTGGTTGAAAGTGTACGTCGAATAGAAGTGATGTCTGGGAGTGAAAAGAAAATAGTTACTAAATCTGAACAAAAGAATAAAATTGTTGCAAGAAAATCTATAGTAGCTTTGACGGAGATAAAAAAGGGAGAAACATTTACAGAAAAAAATATAACTTGTAAGAGACCAGGAAATGGAATAAGTCCTATGGATTGGTCTAAAGTTGTTGGGAAAATAGCTGAAAAAGATTTTAAAGAAGATGAATTAATTAGCCTATTAGGGGTTAATTCACAAGATTGCTGAAGTTAAAGAGTGAGAGGAATACCAGGATATGTTGGGATGTATTGATTGCCGTGAGGATGAAAATTTAGAAAATGATTTTTTGATATTGAACTTATGGGGAAAACCATTATTTTCATATATAGTAGATGAAATGTTGGATGTTGATATTTTTGATAAAGTGATACTATTAACAAATTCAAAATATGTTAAATATCTTGTTAAAACATTGTTTAATAATAGGATTGATGTCGTAGAAGAAATTTCTTCACAGTATCCGATGTTTATGGTATCCGGAAGAGCAGTTTTTTTAAAAAGTCAAACAATAATGAAGGTATTGGAAGAATATAAAGAAGGATATGTATATGCATCGGTTAAGAAAAAAAACATTGAGTGGAATAATGAAATAGAAAATATTTCTTTTTTAGGGGAATATATTGAGACGTATACAAATGTGTTTTCGATATCAGATGGAACTAGTGCATGCAAAAAAACATATTTGCTAAATTCATTCGAATCTGTAGTTGTTAATAGTAAAAATGACTTCGAGCTTTCTGTAATATTAAAAAAGAAGGAATTAAATACTAGTATTCTTAAGCAAACCATACTGGCACGAATTAAAGAAAAAAGAAATATTTTAAAGTATAAGAAAAATCAAAAAGGTATATGTTTAATAGGGCATTCGCAGATTGATAATTGGGAATTGAAGGAATTACAAGGAATTAGTATAAGAAATTGTGGAATAGGAGGGATATCAAGCAGAGAGTATTATGAATATATTCTTAAAGATAATATACTGGAATGTGTTGAAGATAAATATATTGTAATGCATGGAACAAATGATATTATATGTGAAGATTCACTGGACGAAATATATGAAAATATTTCTAAAACATTAAATTATATAAGAGAAAGAAAAATAAATTGTACAATATTTTTTGTTCAATGTATTCATGTTAATGGGAGACTGGACAGAAATAATAAAGAAATTGATCAGTTTAATGGATTTTTAAGAGCAAAACTAGAAGATGTTATATGGATTGATACTTCGAAATTAGATGATGTATTTGGTAATTTAAAGCAGGAATATACAATTGATGGACTGCATCTTTCTACTAAAGGATATGAAAAACTTAACGAAATTATTTCGAAAGAGGTTTTATAAAAATGAAGAAAATAGCAATAATTCCGGCTAGATCAGGATCAAAAGGATTAAAAGATAAGAATATATTAGATATTTGTGGAAAACCTTTGATTGCGTATTCGATTGAGGCGGCTGTAAAGTGCAGGCAGTTTGAAAAGATTATTGTATCGACAGATTCAATAAAGTATGGAGCTATTTCCGAAGCATATGGTGCAGAAGTAATGTATAGAGATGACAATCTATCTAATGATAGGGCAACGACATATATGGTAATAGAAGATGTAGTAAAGAGATTGAATTTTAACTATGATTATTTTGTGCTTTTACAACCAACTTCTCCTTTGAGAACATCTGCTCATATAAATGAAGCTCTATTAAAATTTGAAAGTCATATAAATGAATATGATTTCCTTGTTTCTGTAAAAGAAGCAGAACATGGATCGATGTTAGTACAACCTATAGAAGAAGATGGTAGTCTTAAGCATTTTAATGTGGATTTATCCGAATATCGTAGACAAGAATTTAAGGAATATAGTCCTAATGGTGCGATATTTATTGGAAAACCAAAAGCCTATATGAAAAATAAACATTTTTTTGGTGTAAAGAGTTTGGCATATATTATGAATGAGTTTGATTCAATAGATATTGATAATGAATTAGATTATGAATTTGCTTGTTTATGTATGAAGAAAAAACTAGGAGTGATAAAATGAAAAAAATTGCATTTGTTACTGGATCTAGAGCAGATTATGGTATAATGCGCAGATATCTTAAATTAATGAATACGGATCCTAGTATAGACTTGAAAATACTTGTAACAGGAGCTTTATTAAGTGATGTATATGGCCGCCAAATAGATTTGATTTATAAAGATGCATTTAATATTGATGTGGAAATAGCGGTTGATTTAGATTCTTCATCCAATAAGATGATCCTCCATACAATGGCTCAAACATTGGATAAGTTTGCAATATATTTTGATGAACAAAAATATGATTTGTTTATTATTCTTGGAGATCGCTATGAAATGCTTTCAGTAGCAACGGCAGCAGCAATACATAAAATTCCAATTTTGCATATTCATGGAGGAGAGGCGACCTATGGGAATTATGATGAATTTATTCGCCATGCTATTACAAAAATGAGTTTATATCATTTTACGGCAACGGAAATATATAGAGAAAGGGTTATACAATTGGGTGAGCATCCGGATAGAGTTTATAATCTGGGTGCTTTGGGGGCAGAGAACTGCTTATTTATAGAGGAAGACAATGTACCTAATGAAATTAAAGTAATGAATAAAAAAAGATATTTTGTGATTCTATTTCATCCTGAAACTTTGTCAGGCGTTAATGCATCAGAACAAATTAGTGAACTTCTTTTAGCAATAAAAAAGTTTAAAGAGTATCAATTTGTATTTTTAGGATCTAACGCAGATACACATTCAGAAGTTATTAGAGATTCTATTAAAAAATTTGTTGATACGAATATTAATACATTGTATTATGAAAATTTACATACAGATGCGTTTCATTATCTATTAAAACGTAGTATTTGCATAATAGGGAATTCATCTTCAGGTATAATAGAAGCGCCTAGTTTAGGGATTTATACTATTAACATCGGCGATAGGCAAAAGGGAAGAGTCAAAGGAAATAGCGTTATTAATGTAAAATGTGGGAAAGTAGACATATCGAATGCTATTTTAAAAGTGTTAAATTCAGGTCATACAATAATACCATATAATCCTTATTATAGAAAGAATTCAGCTCAGCTATATTATGATACAACTAAGGAATTGCTTAATAAAATAGATTTAGATACCATGATTCCTAAATCGTTTTATGATATGAATCCGTTTGATTTATAAAGGAGTAAAGAGTGATGTCAAAAAAGAATATAGTAATAGCAGGCACC
This sequence comes from uncultured Dorea sp., assembly GCA_947388185.1. Lineage (GTDB taxonomy): Bacteria > Bacillota > Clostridia > Lachnospirales > Lachnospiraceae > Sporofaciens. The sequence continues at coordinate 4,379 of CANDQP010000035.1, forward strand.
GGCTATGTAGGACTTTCCTTAGCCGTATTGCTATCCCAGCATAATCATGTAACTGCTGTGGATATTATCCCAGAAAAGATTAGAAAGATTAATAATCATATTTCCCCGATTCAGGATGATTATATAGAAAAATATTTATTAGAAAAGGAATTGGATCTTAGAGCTGTTCTTAATACACAAGAGAATATTTCAAATAACCCGGCAGTCGAAGCTTATTCGGCTGCTGATTTTATTATTATTGCGGCGCCAACCAATTACGATTCAAAGAAGAACTTTTTTGATACAGGCGCCGTAGAGTCAGTTATTGAGATGGTGCTGAAGGCCACAGAATATAACACTTCAAAACCCCTGATAGTCATCAAATCCACGATTCCTGTGGGCTATACGGAATCCATAAGAAAGAAATACAGAATGGAAAATATCATTTTCAGCCCCGAGTTCTTGCGTGAATCAAGAGCCTTATATGATAATCTGTATCCATCTAGGATTATTGTTGGATGTGATACAAAGACCAGAGAAAAGGCAGAGCAGTTTGCAGATCTTTTGCGGGAAGGCGCTGAGAAAGAGAATATTGATGTGCTTTTTACGGGGGTGACAGAAGCCGAGTCTACAAAGCTTTTTGCTAACTGCTTCTTAAGTTTGCGTGTAGCATATTTCAATGAGTTAGATACTTATTGTGAGACCAAGGGATTGAATACAGGGGATGTGATCAGGGGTGTATGTTTAGATCCCAGAATAGGGGACTACTATAACAACCCGTCTTTTGGATACGGGGGATATTGTCTTCCTAAGGATAGTAAACAGTTATTGGCAAATTATGCAGACGTTCCGCAGAATATTATGAGTGCGATTGTGGAAAGTAATCGGACCAGAAAGGATTTTATTGCGGATCGTGTACTGGAGATTGCAGGAGGATACGGTAACTCAGCACCTTATGATCCGGGGATGGAGAAAGAAGTCGTTGTAGGTGTATATCGGCTTACCATGAAGAGTAACAGTGATAATTTCAGACAGAGCAGCATCCAGGGGGTAATGAAGCGGATTAAAGCAAAAGGTGCAACTGTCATCATCTATGAGCCGACGCTTGCGGAGGGGACGACATTTTTTGGCAGCAGAGTAGTCAATGATTTATCTGCATTCAAAAAACAGAGTCAGGCAATTATAGCAAACCGCTATGATGGAAGGGATCTGGATGATGTACAAGAAAAGGTTTATACAAGAGATATATTTGCACGGGATTAGGGTGTTCGATCATCTCCCTATTAAGGAATGAACGGATACGGTACTTGATTTTGGAGAAGCTTTCAGATGAGCATAGACGTACGTTGGATGACAGTTAATTATCAGGAACAAATAATTATAGAATATAGGATTAAAAGTAGTCGAATTTAAATCAATTGAAAAGATCTTGGGTTAACTTGAAGTTTGTTAACGCAAGATTTTTTATTGAAAGAGTATCTGCAGAGTTTTTGACTAAGAAAGTGAGAATGTGAAGTATGTTAGAGAAGAATATTGATCTAAATGGAAAGACAATACTGATAACAGGCGCAGCGGGATTTATTGGGGCAAATTTATGTAGGAAAATTCTTGAAGAATTTGAGAATGTCTTGATTGTGGGAATTGATAATTTAAACGATTATTATGATGTATCATTGAAAGAGTATCGCTTGGAACAGATTCGTCAGATGCAGAGACAAGCTTCTGTGTCTGGTGAATTTGTTTTTTTTAAGGGGAATCTGGCTGATAAGGAATTTGTAGAAACGATATTTGGTGAGCATGAGCCGGAGATTGTTGTGAATCTGGCTGCTCAGGCAGGAGTGCGATACAGTATAGCCAATCCAGATGCTTATATAGAAGCAAATGTTCTAGGGTTTTATAACGTCTTGGAGGCATGCCGGTACAGCTATGGTGAAGGAAGGAGAGGGGTGGAACATCTGATCTATGCCAGTTCTTCTTCTGTATATGGGAGTAATGAGAAGATACCATATTCAACGGATGACAAAGTGGATCATCCGGTTTCATTGTATGCTGCTACAAAGAAGTCAAATGAATTATTTGCCCATGCTTATTCGAAATTATATGGGATTCCATCTACAGGACTAAGATTTTTTACAGTATATGGTCCGGCTGGCCGTCCGGATATGGCGTATTTTGGATTTACCGATAAATTGGTGAAGAACGAGAAGATAAAGATATTTAACTACGGGAACTGTAAGAGAGATTTTACCTACATTGATGATATTGTAAAGGGGATTGTTGAAGTCATACAGAGAAGTCCTCTTGCTAATGAAGATGGGGTAAAATATATAATTTATAATATAGGTAATAATCGGCCGGAGAATCTATTGGATTTTGTTGAGATTCTTAAGGAAGAGCTAAAGAAAGCAAAGGTGTTGTCGAAAGACTATGATCTGAAAGAACATATGGAACTTGTAGGGATGCAGCCAGGAGATGTGGAAGTGACTTATGCAGATATAGAGAAATTGGAGAAGGATTTTGGGTTTAAGCCGTCTACAAGCCTTAAAGAAGGATTGGGGGAGTTTGCACGGTGGTATAAAGAATACAGGAAGCGTTGATGAAAGATGTCGAACGGTTTTGAAAATTCATATTGCAATTATTTCTCCAATCTGCTAAGCTATTTTTATCGGATAAGCGGTGATCTGCCGGATATATCATTATCTTACATTTTATTGTATTTCTTGCTGAGTCAGCAGAGAATCCAGAAGCGTTACCAGAGAATATAGAAGAGACAAAAGATATTGAATCTATGGCGGGCAGAATAAGCGGAGCCTGTGACAGGACAAAAAGAATAACTTGCTTTATACTGCTTGATATTTCTTTTCGGTTGAAGGATAATAGGAGAAAGAGAATGTACACCCGATAATAATCTTTTGAAGAAGACAGGAAGGCGGTGTACTGCTGATGAGAGCAGATACGGTTACCAAAGATTACATATCGGATACGGTGGTATTTGCAGATGTGTTTAATTACTATATTTATGGAGGACGTCAAGTAATTGATCCGGGGCAATTGACAGAACGGGATCCCGGGGAGATTGCACTTCCATATGGAGCAGATGGAGCGGTAGTGCCGATCCAGAAGTTTAGGGACGTTCAAAAGCTGTGTAAAATCATGTCAGACGGGCATCTGAGATTTGTCTTATATGGAGTGGAGAATCAGACAGAAGTGCATTATGCAATGCCGGTGAAGAATAATCTGTATGATGCGTTAGATTATGCCGGACAGGTAGAAGAAGCAGCAAAGTCTCATAGAAAAGACAGAGAGAGGAATAAGGAATCCAAAGCGGCAGCAGTCAAAAATAAAAAGGCGCTGAGTTCAGGAGAATTCCTGAGCGGTTTCTGGAAAGAAGACCGTCTGATTCCATCGGTGACAGTAACACTATATTTTGGTTCAGAAGAGTGGCAGGGACCGATGAGTTTATTTGAAATGATGGAAGAAGATCCGAGGATACTTTCTTGTATGGATGATTATCATGTGAGATTGATTGCACCGGCGCAGATGGAAGAAGAGGAAATTATGAAGTTCCAATCCAGTCTCCGGGAAGTCCTGCTCTTTATCAAGTATTCTAAGGATAAGAAGAATCTGGCTAAGATGCTGAAGCAGAATGAGGAGCGTTTTCAGGATATGGAGAGGCGTGCAGCAGATGTGATCGAGGTGATTACACATGCAGGATTGAAGTTCAAAGAGGTTGAAGGGAGAGTTAACGTGTGTCAGGCGATTCAGGAGATGAGAGAGGAAGAGAGGATTAAGGGAGAAGACCGTCAGAATGAGCTGACTCGCCGTTTGCTTCAAGACGACCGTCTGGAAGACCTCAGGCGTGCGGTGAACGATAGTGATTACCGGGAACGGTTGTTTGCGGAATATGGGATTAAAGATGGCCGGCTTTAAGAGGATATTTTGCAGACAAAGGAAAAATTAGCATACTTTCTTAACATTTATATCCAGAATGCCGATATTATATTGAAGGATGGGGGAGCCATTCTCATTCTTGGTGCCTGTACAGCGCTGCACAGTCTGCAGTATATTCTGTGTTTGTTGTGGTGGCGGGCTCTGAGGAGATGACTTTTGTATTCCGGCAATTATATATCGGGGATGAATGTTTTATATTTTGTCTGTCAGGATATAAGATTGCGGAATAATATATAATGCTATGAAAGGAGGAAGAAATATGGCAATCAGTGGAATTAGTTCCTATGGGCTGAATAGTTTATACGGCTATCAGTCATCCATTAACAGTCTTCGTCTGACCCAGGCTCTTTCAAGGAATCCTAAGCTTAATCAGTATCAGTCATCAAGTTCTTCGTCAGCATCTTCTGTTACGCAGAAGGCGGCGAGAAATGCGGATCTTTCCTTTATTAAAGAGTACAGCAGTAAGATGACGAACCTGATGAATGCAGCGAATGAGCTGAAGAGTTCGAATAAGAACGGCGCTATGAGCGATCTTTCTATCGCAAGCTCTAACACAGACGTTGCTTCAGTCAGCGGTAAGTTATTGGTTAAGAATGACAAGGAGTACACGTTAGACGTGGCACAGATCGCACAGGCGCAGATGAATGTCAGCGAGGGTGTGAAGGCGGCGGACTATGCGGGTTCTGCTATGGATTTCACCGTAGGAGACGGTAAGAATTCTGTGAATGTCCAGGTTAGCGCTGTTAAGGCGAATGGCGGGTCTAAGACGAACGCACAGATGCTTAAGGAAGCAGCGGAACAGATCAACAAGAGCAAGGTTGGCGTAACAGCAAGCGTTGTAGAGAAGGACGGTGTTGCGTCCCTCCAGTTAGAAGGTAAGGAGACAGGTGCGGGCAAGGAGTTCACGGTCAGCGGTGAACTTGGTGCGGCTGCCGGAGCAGAGAATGTGAAGACAGAAGCAGTGAACGCTAAGTATTCCGTAACTGAGGGCGGACATACGACAGAATATGAGGCCGCGACCAACAACGTTTCTATCGGCTATTATGGTGTTACTGCACAGTTGAAGAAAGAAGGGCAGACAACACTTTCAGCAGGCGTGGATTCTGAGAGGGTTGCGTCAGCAGTCGGTGATCTGGTCAATGCATACAATTCTTCACTGAAGTACCTCAATGACAATTATGACAGGGGTTCAGCCGTAGAGAGACAGCTTAAGAACTTCCTTACCGGAATCGGTTCTGAGCAGTCATTGAAGCAGCTTGGCATTTCGGTCAACAAGGACGGAACACTGGATTACAGTAAGAGCACGTTCGAGAAGAACATGGCAAAGAATCCTTCTATGACCAAAGAACTGATCTCCGGTATGGGCGGAATCGCTGACCGGCTGTTCAATAAGGCCAGCAGCGCTATGAATGTAAGTTCAAGCTCACTGATCAACGGAAGAAGCAGTGCAAACAGCTCTGCTTCAGGGTCTTACCCAGGTTCTGTAAAGAATCCTGAGACAAATCCATATAGTGTGTTAGGCATGTATTCCAGAGGCGGCGCATATAACATGAGCAATTATTATGCTGTAGGCATGATGATGAATTACCTGATATAATGTACATTCCTGATAAGTAATAACTGCCCGGGCGGATGATTCCGTTCGGGCAGTTGTTTTTTATTATGAGGTATTGCTTTTTCACATAATGTCTAGTAAAATTAGTCTGTAATAAAGGTGTCTGAAATATAAGGTATGACAGCACAGGCGCCGGGAGGGATACAGATGTCAGAAGTTACGAACATAGCTTTGGATGCTATGGGGGGAGATAATGCCCCTGCGGAGATGATAAAAGGGGCGGTAGACGCCATAGAGAAGGAGCCGGCTATGAAGGTATTCCTGATCGGGCGGGAAGAAGTCATAGAGAGAGAGCTTGCCCGCTATGAGTATAACAAGTCTCAGATCGAAGTGATCCATGCATCCGAAGTAATCGAGACAGCGGAACCGCCGGTGAATGCAATCCGCAAGAAGAAGGATTCTTCCATCGTGATCGGTATGAAGATGGTACGGGAAGGTAAGGCGGATGCATTCGTATCTGCAGGAAGCTCGGGAGCAATTCTGGTCGGAGGCCAGGTGCTGGTCGGACGGATCAAGGGAGTGGAACGTCCGCCGCTGGCGTCGCTGATCCCCACGAAGAAGGGCGTCTCACTGCTGCTTGACTGCGGAGCGAACGTTGACGCAAGGGCGTCGCACCTTGTTCAGTTTGCCAAGATGGGTTCCATCTATATGGAGCATGTACTGGGAGTTAAGAAGCCTAAGGTGGGGATCGTCAATATCGGCGCGGAAGAAGAGAAGGGGAATGCTCTGGTCAAAGAGACATTTCCGCTATTGAAGGAACAGAAAGAGATTCATTTTACCGGCAGCGTGGAGGCAAGAGAGATTCCGCACGGACAGACGGACGTCATAGTTTGTGAAGCATTTTCGGGCAATATCATCCTGAAGCTGTATGAAGGTGTCGGCGCCGTACTGATCAGTAAGGTGAAGGAAGGCCTGATGTCTACATTGAGGAGCAAGATCGGCGCGGTATTGATCAAGCCGGCGCTTAAGGAGACGCTCAAGGCATTTGACGCCAGCGAATACGGCGGAGCGCCGCTTCTGGGGCTTAACGGGCTGGTAGTGAAGACCCACGGAAGCGCTAAGGCGAAGGAAGTGAGCAATACGCTGATCCAGTGCGTAACGTTCAAGAAACAGAAGATCAATGAGAAGATCAAAGAATGTATTCAATCGGATGCAGCATCCGCTGAATAAAAAGAACAAGAAATCAAGAGAAAAGGAGAAAAGACATGGAATTTGAGAAATTAAAAGAAATTATAGCAGACGTGTTGAATGTGAATGCAGATGAGATTACAATGGACACAACATTTGTGGATGATCTGGGAGCAGATTCTCTGGACATCTTTCAGATTATTATGGGTATAGAGGAGACGTACGATATCGAAATTGATAACGAAGAGGCAGAGAAGATCGTGACAGTGGGCGACGCTGTCGAGCAGATCAAGAATGCGACGAATAACTAGGCAATGATATTTTTGAAAAAGCCCGGTAGGGCTTTTTCGCTTTTTGTGATAGCAATAGGTGAGGCGATAGAATGAGTCAGGATTTAAAGGTATTAGAAGAAAAGATTGGTTACACGTTCACAGATTTCAATTTGCTTCGGCAGGCAATGATCCACAGTTCATATGCGAATGAGAAGCATTTACCCAAGTACAAATGCAATGAACGTCTGGAATTCCTGGGAGATGCGGTGTTGGAGCTGGTTGCCAGTGAGTTCCTGTTCTATGAGAACCGGAAGATGCCGGAGGGGGAGCTTACCAAGACCAGGGCGAGTATGGTGTGTGAACCGGCGCTGGCATTCTGCGCGAAGGAACTGGACCTTGGGGTCTATCTTCTGCTGGGGAAGGGCGAAGATGCGACCGGGGGAAGGGAGAGGAATTCCGTTACTTCTGATGCGTTGGAGGCGTTGATCGGAGCTATTTATATGGATGGTGGTTTTGCTAATGCGAAAGAGTTTATCCATCGTTTTATTCTGGATGATCTTGAGAATAAGACACTCTTTTTCGATAGCAAGACTATCCTGCAGGAAATCGTACAGGCTAATTTCAAGTCGTCTATCACATACCGGCTGATCGGGGAGATGGGACCGGACCATGAGAAGTCCTTCCGAGTGGCCGTATATATCGGAGAGGAGGAATATGGGATCGGTGTCGGCCATACCAAGAAGGCAGCGGAGCAGGTGGCGGCATACCAGAGTATTTTGAAGCTGCATGAGAATAATATAAAGTAGGTGTAGCATGTATCTGAAAAGCATAGAAGTGCAGGGCTTTAAGTCATTTGCGCATAAGATAAAATTTGACTTCCATAACGGGATCACGGGGATCGTCGGGCCTAACGGAAGCGGGAAGAGCAATGTAGCGGATGCGGTACGGTGGGTCTTAGGGGAACAGAGGATCAAGCAGCTTAGAGGGGGGAGCATGCAGGATGTGATCTTCTCCGGGACGGAGAACCGCAAGCCGCTTAGTTATGCTTCTGTTGCGATTACCCTTGACAATTCCGACCATCAGCTTATGATCGACTTCGAAGAGGTGACGGTGACAAGGAAGCTGTACCGTTCGGGTGAGAGTGAATATCTGATCAACGGGAGCTCCTGCCGTCTGAAGGATGTGAACGAGCTGTTCTACGACACCGGAATCGGTAAGGAAGGGTACTCGATCATCGGACAGGGACAGATTGATAAGATCTTAAGCGGGAAGCCCGAGGAGAGAAGAGAATTGTTCGATGAGGCCGCTGGGATCGTGAAGTTCAAGCGCCGCAAGAACATGTCTGTGAAGAAGTTAGAGGAAGAGCGCCAGAATCTTCTGAGGGTGAATGATATTCTCGCGGAGCTTGAGAAGCAGGTTGGGCCGCTGGAGCGGCAGGCGGAGACTGCCCGGGAATATCTGAAGAAGAAGGAAGAGCTTAAGACGTATGATATCAATATGTTCCTGCTTGAGACAGAGCGTCTGGAGGAACAGGTCAGGGATATGGAGAAGAAGCTTGCCATTACCCGGACAGAGCTTGAGGAAGCCAGCCGGAAGTATGACGATATGAAGACGGAATACGAGTCGGTGGAGGAGCAGGTTGACGGTATTGACGCGTCTATAGAGAAGGCGAAGGGCCAGCTGAATGAGACCAGCATGTTAAAGCAGCAGTTGGAGAACCAGATCGAACTTCTGAAGGAGCAGATCAATAGTATGCATATGAATGATGCACACTATGACCAGCGTGCGAGGACGATCACTTCTGAGATCGGCGTGCGGGAGGATCAGCTCAAGGAACTGGGGAGAGAGGAAGAGGCTATCCAGGTTCAGATCGATGAGCAGACGAAGCTTGAGGAGAAGGCGAGAGCGGAGCTGATCGATGTACAGTCAAGGATCGCGGAGATCACGGCGTCAGTTGAACGCAAACAGGGTGAGATCATTGAGATCCTCAACAACAGGGCGTCTACCAAGGCGAAGATCCAGAAATATGACACGATGCTGGAGCAGATCCAGGTAAGGAAAGCAGGCATGAACCGTCAAATCCTGGAGGCAGAGTCGGAAGAGCAGGAACAGGAGAAGCGACTTACAGAATATCAGAAGGAGTTAGAAGAGATCTCCGGGCAGATCATCAGTCTGTCTAAGGAGAACGACGAATACGAGAAGAAGATCGCGGTATTACAGGAGCGTCTGACGAAACAGACCGAGCAGTTTCGGATCGGGCAGACGGCGTATCACAGGGAGGAGTCCCGGCTGGAATCTCTGAAAAATATTACGGAGAGGTACGACGGATACGGCAACAGCATTCGGAAGGTGATGGACCGCAAAAGCCAGGAGAAAGGGATCCTGGGAGTTGTTGCCGATATTATCAAGGTTGACAAGGATTATGAGGTTGCGATCGAGACTGCCCTTGGGGGAAATATCCAGAATATCGTCACCTCGGACGACGGGACAGCGAAGAGGATGATCGATTACCTCAAAAAGAACCGGTTCGGTCGCGCAACCTTCCTTCCGCTTACGAATATCCGGGCGAACTCCGGTGTGGGAAGGCCGGAGGCGTTAAAGGAACCAGGAGTGATCGGAACGGCGAATACGCTGGTCAAGGTGGAAGAGCGGTACGAGGTGCTTGCGGATTCTCTTCTTGGAAGGACGCTGGTGGTAGATCATATAGACCATGGGCTTGCCATTGCCAGGAAGTTCAGGCAGTCTATCCGGATCGTTACCCTGGAGGGAGAGTTGATCAATCCGGGCGGGTCCATGACGGGAGGCGCGTTCAAGAATTCCAGCAACCTGCTTAGCAGACGCCGGGAGATCGAAGAATTCGAGAAGACGGTGAAGCAGTTGAAGCGGGAGATGGACGAGGTGGAGGCATCCTCGGATCTGTTGAGAAAAGAGCGAGCCGGATATTATGAGAAGTTAGATGAGATCGGTGCGAAGCTTCAGAAGGCGTATGTCATCCAGAATACGGCGAAGATGAACGCGGACCAGGCGACGGCGAAGATCAGGAATGCAAGAGAGCTTGCGATGGGCACGAAGGCGGAGGCCGGGAAGCTGGACGCTCAGATCACGGATATCGTTGACAACCAGGAATCGATCAGCGTGGAGCTGGATACCTCAGAGAAGCTTGAGCAGGAATTGACGGAGCAGATCGAGAAAGAACAGAAGATCCTGGATATACACCACGAGGAAGAGGCGGGGAAGATCAAGAGGGCAGAAGAGATCCATCTTGAATTCGCCAGCATGGAGCAGAAGATCACGTTCGTGGTGGAGAATGTGAACCGTATCCAGGATGAGATCGGCAAGTTCCGGGAAGAGTTAAAGGAGCTTGAGAAGAGCAAGGGCGGAACCTCCAAGGAGATCGAAGAGAAGGAGAAGCAGATTGCAGATCTTAGAGATACCATCGAGAATTCCAGTGAACTGTTCGTAGAGATCCAGGCTGAGATCGAACGGTTTAAGAAGGACAGGGAGGAATTGAATCAGAAGCATAAGGATTTCCTGCAGAAGCGGGAAGACCTCTCGAAGCATATGTCAGATCTTGACAAGGAGGTATTCCGTCTGGAAAGCCAGAAGGAGAATTATGAGGCGGCTTCGGAGAAGCAGATCAACTATATGTGGGAGGAGTACGAGATCACTTATATCCGTGCAAAGGAACTGCGGGATTCGAATCTGACGGACCTTGCCAGGATGAAGAAACGGGTGCAGGAATTGAAAGGCGAGATCCGCGCCCTTGGGAATGTCAATGTCAATGCGATCGAGGAATATAAGAATGTATCCGACCGTTATGAATTCCTGAAGGGCCAGCACGACGATCTGGTGGAGGCGGAAGCGACGCTTGAGCAGATTATTGAGGAACTGGATGCGGCCATGCGCAAGCAGTTTGCGGAGCAGTTCGGGCGGATTGCCGGTGAATTTGACATGGTGTTCAAGGAATTGTTCGGCGGCGGCAAGGGCACACTGGAATTGCTGGCGGATGAGGATATCCTGGAGGCGGGGATCCGTATCATTGCGCAGCCGCCCGGGAAGAAGCTGCAGAATATGATGCAGTTATCCGGCGGGGAGAAGGCGCTTACGGCGATCGCCTTGTTGTTCGCGATCCAGAATCTGAAACCGTCTCCGTTCTGTCTGCTTGATGAGATCGAAGCAGCGTTGGATGATAACAACGTAGTAAGGTTTGCCCAGTATCTGCACAAATTGACGAAGAATACCCAGTTTATCGTAATCACCCACAGACGAGGAACCATGACGGCGGCGGACAGGCTGTATGGGATCACCATGCAGGAGAAGGGAGTCTCGACGCTGGTATCAGTAAGTCTGTTGGAGGAAGAGCTGGATCAATAGAGTGAGGAAGAAAGCAGGAGGTTAAAGATGGCGGAGGAGAAGAAGGAGAAGGCAGGTTTTTTCAGGCGTCTGGTGCAGGGGCTTGGGAAGACGAGAGATAATATCGTGTCCGGGATGGACAGTATTTTTAACGGCTTTTCTCATATTGATGATGATTTCTATGAGGAACTGGAAGAGGTTCTGATCATGGGGGACTTGGGCGTACAGGCGACCTATGATATCCTGGATGATCTGAAAGCGAAGGTTAGGGAGCGGCATATCAAGGAGCCGGCTCAATGCAGGGAGGTCTTGATCGAGAGCATCAAGGAACAGATGGATGTGGGCGAGACGGCCTATGAGTTCGAGGAGAAGACTTCCGTGGTTATGGTGATCGGAGTCAATGGCGTGGGTAAGACGACTACGATCGGGAAGCTGGCGGGTAAGCTTCGCGCCCAGAATAAGAAGGTTGTGCTTGCGGCGGCCGATACCTTCCGCGCGGCAGCAGGAGAGCAGCTCAGGGAATGGGCGAACCGTGCGCAGGCGGATCTGATCGGCGGGCAGGAAGGGTCAGACCCGGCGTCCGTAGTCTATGACGCGGTAGCGTCTGCCAGGGCGAGGCACGCAGACGTGCTGTTGTGTGATACGGCGGGCAGGCTTCACAATAAGAAGAATCTGATGGAAGAGTTGAAGAAGATGAACCGGATCATCGACCGGGAATTCCCGGAGGCTTACCGGGAGACTCTGGTGGTACTGGATGCGACTACGGGGCAGAATGCGCTGCAGCAGGCGAAGGAGTTTAATGAGGTGGCGGATATTACCGGAATCGTCCTTACGAAGATGGACGGAACGGCGAAGGGCGGGATTGCGGTAGCGATCCATGCAGAGCTAGGGATCCCGGTCAAGTATATCGGGGTGGGCGAGACCATCGACGATCTGCAGAAGTTCGATGCGGATGCGTTTGTACAGGCATTATTTACGGTAGAAGAGGAGGAAGAGTAATATGCTGACACTTGAAAAATTCGAACAGGCAAGCGAGCTTGTCAAGAATATCACCAATCCGACCAAATTAGTATACAGTGAGTATCTGAGCCAGGAGACAGGCGGCAGGATCTATCTGAAACCGGAGAATATGCAGTATACGGGAGCATACAAGGTGCGGGGAGCTTATTATAAGATCAGTACGATGAGCGAGGAGGAGCGCACCAGAGGCCTTATTACGGCTTCGGCCGGCAATCATGCCCAGGGCGTCGCTTATGCGGCACAGAAGTTTGGCTGTAAGGTTGTGATCGTGATGCCGACGGTTACTCCGCTGATCAAGGTGAACCGGACTAAGAATTATGGTGCGGAGGTAATTCTCTACGGGGATGTCTATGACGATGCCTGCGAGTATGCATTGAAGCTGGCGGAGGAGAAGGGATATACCTTCGTCCATCCCTTCGATGATCCGGATATTGCTACCGGGCAGGGAACGATCGCCATGGAGATCGTGCAGGAGCTTCCGACGGTGGATTACATCCTGGTGCCGGTGGGCGGAGGCGGATTGATCACTGGTGTGGCTGCGCTTGCCAAGATGCTGAATCCCAAGATCCAGGTGATCGGTGTGGAACCGTCGCAGGCGGCGAGCATGACGGCTGCGCTTGCTACAGGAGAGCCGGTCTCGCTGGACAGCGCCAACACGATCGCGGACGGTACCGCAGTTAAGCGGGTGGGCGAGAAGATCTTCCCCTATGCCCAGGAGAATATCGACCGGATGCTGACCGTAGAGGACGACGAGCTGATCGGGGCTTTCCTGGATCTGGTGGAGAACCACAAGATGGTGGTGGAGAATTCGGGACTTCTTACGGTCGCGGCTTTGAAACAGCTTGACCTTAAGGGCAAGAAGGCGGTAGCGATCTTAAGCGGCGGCAATATGGATGTGATCACTATGTCTTCTATCGTGCAGCACGGGCTGATCCAGAGAGACAGGATCTTCTCCGTATCTGTACTGCTACCGGATAAGCCGGGTGAATTGGTGAGGGTTGCGGCTACGATCGCAGATGCGAAGGGAAATGTCATCAAGCTTGAGCACAACCAGTTTGTCAGCACCAACCGTAACGCTGCGGTGGAGCTTCGCATCACCATGGAGGCATTTGGAACAGATCATAAGAATGAGATTATGAAGGCATTAGAGGATGAAGGCTTCCGGCCTCGTGAGATCGGAGCGAAGTTATACTGATACTTTTAGAAATGAACAGGTTTCCTGGTTTTTTGGGGAGCCTGTTTTTTTGTGTGGCGGGCAGCGGGGGATTTGAATTAGTTCTTGACAATACGTGTATAATTGTATACAATTATACACGTTAACAATCAAAAGGATATGACACGAAGGAGAGGGCATCCATGGAGAACAGAAAAGTATATTTAGACAAGCACACCAATCTGCTGCAGCTTGAGGAGCACATGTATCCGCTGGTAGATGTGAAGAAGCCGAATGTATTCCGGAATCTGTTTCATTATGACGAGATTCCGAAGATTGCGTTCAATGACCGTATCGTACCTCACAGTATGCCGGATGAGATATGGATCACAGATACGACTTTCCGGGATGGCCAACAATCGAGGGCGCCGTACAGCACAGAGCAGATCGTAAGACTCTATGAATATTTTCATAAGCTTGGAGGCCCTAACGGGAAGATTCGGCAGTGTGAGTTCTTCTTATATAGTAAGAAGGACCGGGATGCCGTGTATAAGTGTATGGAGAAGGGATATGAATTCCCGGAGATCACCAGTTGGATCCGTGCCAGCAAGAAGGATTTCGAGCTGGTGAAGGAGATTGGGATGAAAGAGACGGGAATTCTGGTAAGCTGTTCGGATTATCACATTTTCTACAAATTGAAGATGACGAGAAGAGAATGTATGGATCATTATCTGTCGGTAGTCCGGGAGTGCCTGGAGACAGGGGTGAGTCCGAGGTGCCATCTGGAGGATATCACCAGGTCGGATATCTATGGGTTCGTGATCCCGTTCTGCTTAGAACTGATGAAGCTGATGGAAGAATATCAGATTCCGGTCAAGGTCCGTGTCTGTGATACCATGGGCTACGGGGTGAATTATCCCGGGGCCGTGATACCAAGATCGATTCCAGGTATCATCTACGGTATCCGTGTCCACGCGGGAGTGCCGAGTGAGCTGATCGAGTTCCACGGGCACAATGATTTCTACAAGGCGGTAAGCAATTCTACGACGGCTTGGCTCTATGGGGCAAGCGGGGTGAACTGCTCCTTATTCGGGATCGGGGAGCGGACAGGGAATACGCCTTTGGAGGCGATGGTGTTCGAATACGCGCAGCTTAGAGGGACATTGGACGGGATGGATACCACAGTGATCACAGAGCTTGCAGAATATTATGAGAAGGAGATCGGATACCGGGTACCGTCAAGAACGCCGTTTGTGGGGAGGAATTTCAATGTGACGCGTGCCGGGATCCATGCGGACGGCCTTCTTAAGAATGAAGAGATCTATAATGTATTTGACACAGAGAAGTTCCTGAACCGTCCGCCGCTTGTGGCTGTATCCAACACATCAGGGCTTGCAGGGATCGCGCACTGGATCAATACCTATTTCCGGCTGCCGGAAGACCGGCAGGTGGATAAGAATACAGAGCTGGTTGCCATGGTAAAGGCCTGGGTGGACAGAGAATACGAGGAAGGGCGCGTGACGGTCCTGACGGATGAAGAGCTGTTAGCCGTGATCGAGGATGCACAGAATAGGCTGGGATATCGTTTGGAATGAGAAGGAAGGGCAGGAAGGAATGGAAGCGTATCAGGACCGCTCGCTGCGGGGGAGAGTATTTCAAAGGCTCAGGGAAGACATCTTGTCGGGAGTCTATCATGAGCATGAAGAGCTTCGGGAGATTACTATCGGGGAGGAATTGGGAGTCAGCCGGACTCCGGTGAGAGAGGCGTTAAGACAGTTAGAGCTTGAGGGGCTGGTGACCATCATCCCCAATAAAGGCGCCTATGTTACAGGGATCACCCCGAAGGATGTCTATGATATCTATAAGATCCGTTCAATGTTAGAGGGGATGTGCGCCCGGTGGGCGACGGAGCATATTACGGAGAGACAGATCGAGGAGCTGGAAGAGGTGCTGCTGCTGTCTGAATTTCATTTGCAGAAGAAGGGCGGGGAACAGGCAGAACAGGTGACAGAGCTGGACGGAAAATTCCATAAGGTCTTGTATGAGGCCTCGAACAGCCGTATACTGGAACATGTATTGTCTGATTTCCACAAATATGTCCAGATGGCGAGAGCTATATCGGTAGGGGAGAAGAACCGGGCGGTAAGATCGATCCAGGAGCACCGGGAGATCCTGGAGGCGATCAAGGACCGGGACGGAGAGCTGGCGGAGGAGCTTGCCAACCGGCATATTTTGAATGTAATGGAGAATCTGCACCTGTCTGAACAGGTGGTCAGGAGAGAGAACAGAGAAGAACAGGAGGAAGTATAGCATGGCAAAGATTAAGATGAACACACCGATCGTAGAGATGGATGGCGACGAGATGACCCGTATCTTGTGGAAGATGATCAAGGATCATCTGTTGGAGCCTTTTATAGAGCTGAATACGGAATATTACGACCTGGGGCTTGAGCACAGGAATGAGACGGATGACCAGGTGACGGTCGATTCTGCGAATGCGACGAAGAAATATAAGGTAGCAGTGAAGTGTGCGACGATCACCCCCAATGCGGCGCGTATGACGGAGTATGACTTAAAAGAGATGTGGAAGAGCCCCAACGGGACGATCCGTGCGATCCTTGACGGGACCGTATTCCGCGCTCCGATCGTAGTGAAGGGGATCGAACCGTGCGTGCGGAACTGGAAGAAGCCGATCACGATCGCAAGGCACGCCTACGGGGATGTGTACAAGGGGTCGGAGATGAAGATTCCTGGTGCCGGCAAGGTGGAACTGGTATATACGGCAGAAGACGGATCGGAGACGAGAGAGCTGGTTCATGATTTTGACAGCGCGGGTATCGTTCAGGGAATGCATAATATCAGCCAGTCCATTGAGAGCTTTGCGAGGAGCTGTTTTAACTATGCGCTGGATATTAAACAGGATCTGTGGTTTGCCACTAAGGATACGATCTCCAAAAAATACGACCACACCTTCAAGGATATTTTCCAGGAGATCTTTGATGCGGAATATAAGGAGAAGTTCGAGGCGGCGGGCATCACATATTTCTATACGCTGATCGATGATGCGGTAGCGCGTGTGATGAAGTCCGAGGGCGGCTATATCTGGGCCTGCAAGAACTATGACGGAGACGTGATGAGCGATATGATCTCATCCGCTTTCGGTTCGCTTGCTATGATGACGTCAGTACTGGTGTCCCCGGACGGGTATTACGAGTATGAGGCTGCCCATGGAACGGTACAGCGTCATTATTATAGGCATCTTGAAGGAGAAGAGACTTCAACCAATTCGGTTGCGACGATATTCGCATGGAGCGGAGCGCTTAGGAAACGCGGAGAATTGGACGGGAATCAGGAATTGATGGAGTTTGCCGACCGGCTTGAGAAGGCGACTATTGATACGATCGAGGAAGGGAAGATGACGAAGGACCTGGCTCTGATCACGACGATCAAGAATCCGGTAGTGCTGAACAGTGAAGGATTTATCAAGGCGATAGCCGAGAAAATGTAATTAATCTGTGATTTGGGACGTAGTAAATGGAAGTTTACTGCGTCCCAAATTGATGAATGTCCTGTACCCATTCACAGTTCTCTCTTGTATTTGGCAAGGAAGAATGCATAGGAGATGCCGAATATAAGCAGTGCAGCCCCCGCGCCGATGATTCCGGAAAGACCGGCCTTCAGGTCGATCAGAACGGCGGGAAGGAGCATCAGCACATAGATCATAATATCGAAGGTCCGCGCCTTGGCCAGATTATGTATGCTCCTGGTTCGTTCGTCGTTCAGATCTATGAGCGTCTGCTTGCTTTTTTCCGGATATTTCTCATATTGATAGGTTGTGCCGAAGTAATTGATGGCGAAAATGGACAGGAGCATCCCGCCGTAATGCATCAGGGACAGGCAGAGAATGATCCATCTGCTGTTGAAGATGTGCATACACTTTAAACAGAAGCCGATACCGTATAACAGGATGCCGATGATCAGCATGTAGATTTTCTTTTGAGTGGTTTTCATAGCAGTTCCTCCAGAATCATTTATAATGTAAAGTTTGCTTTCCGTATTTTTATTATAAGGGATAGGCAATGATATGTCAAGTCAGCTTTCCATCTTTATTTTTATGTGGTGAAAAAGATTTCAATGTGATATAATTAAAAAATGCAGATAAGCAGGCGTATGCCTGCAGTCAATAGATAAGGTGTGACAAGACGTACGATTTAAGAAGAAGGGAGAACAAGGCAAGATGAAAATACTGATGATTAACGGCACGCTAAGGCAGGGATCAAGCTATCATGTTGGGAAACTGGTGATCGAGAGGATAGCGGAGAATGAGGATCAGATCATTGAATTGTTTCTCCCCAAGGATATGCCGGAATTCTGCCGGGGATGCGCCGCATGCATTACGGAGAGCGAGAAGAGATGCCCGGATTACCTGATGTATATGAAGCGGGTGACCCGTATGATCGATGAGGCGGATCTGCTGGTATTTACGTCGCCGGTCCATGTGCTGCATGTGACGGGAGCCATGAAGGCGCTGCTGGATCACTATGGGTATCGTTTCATGGTGCACAGGCCGGAGGAGAGGATGTTCACCAAGCAGGCAGTGTGTATTACGACGGGCGCAAGGGGAGGCATGAAGTCTACATTAAAGGATATGAAAGGGAGCCTGCTCTTCTGGGGCGTAGGCAGGATCTATTCTTATGGGCCTGCAGTTGCGGCAACGTGCTGGGAAGGTGTGTCTATGCCGGTCAAGGAGAAGATCCTTCAGGATGTTGACAAGCTCTCCTTGAAGCTCACCAGAGAGACGGATCAGGTGGTTCCGGGGATCAAGACCAGGCTGCTGTTCTACATCATGCGCCGTATGCATCAGAAGGGGATGAACCCTGTGGATCAGGCATATTGGAAGGAAAAGGGATGGCTTGACAAGGAACGGCCGTGGAAGAGGAAAGCAGAAGGATAAGAGATTTGGGGACGCAGTAAAATATCATCTTACTGCGTCCCCAATTAAGATTTTATATGTCACTTAATTGTTCCCACTGCTCGTACAGCACTTCCAACTCTTCTGCGATCGAAGCCTTCTCGTCTGCCAACTCCTGGCATCTGACGGAATTGGTAAATATTTCTTCCAGTGTCATCATCCCGTCGATCTCTGCGTCCCGCTCCTCAAGCCTGGTGATGCGCTCTTCCGTCTTCTTCAAGTCGTTTTGGCGTTTGCGCTCTCTGGCGTTTGCTTCTTTTTGTTCCTGCCAGCTAAGCTTTGACTCGGATACCGTTTCCGAAGGTACAGAGTCAAGGGCGGCTTCTGTTCCGCCTGCATAGACGGCGGTCAGTTCTTCCCGTTTCTCCAGGTAATAATCATAATTGCCGATATAATTAACGAAGGTCTGGTTGACCAGATCCAGGATCCGGGTAGCCGTCTGGTTGATAAAATATCGGTCGTGGGATACATAGAGGAGCGTTCCGGTATAGTCGTTCAGCGCCTTCTCAAGGATCTCCTTGGAGGTGATATCCAGGTGGTTGGTAGGTTCGTCCAGAATCAGGAAATTAGCCTTGGAGAGCATCAGCTTGGCAAGAGAAACGCGCCCGCGTTCTCCGCCGCTTAAGTCCCCGATCCGTTTGAAGACGTCGTCCCCGGTGAAGAGGAAGGCGGCAAGCATATTGCGGATCTTCGTGTTGGTAAGATCCGGGTAATCGTCCGAGATCTCGTCGAAGATGGTCTTCTCCATGTGGAGGACGTGGTGCTCCTGATCGTAATAGCCGATCTCAACATTGGTTCCCAGGGTGAAGGTTCCGGAATCCGCGGGGATGACCTGATTCAGGATCTTAAGCAGGGTAGTCTTGCCGGTCCCGTTGTCCCCGATGATGGCGACGTGCTCCCCGCGGCGAAGCTCGAAATTAACATCCCTGAACAACACCTGGTTGGGAAATGCTTTGCTTAGGTGTTCTACAGAGAGCACATCATTGCCGCTTTCACGGGAGGGTTCGAGATTCAGATGGATCTCCGTATTCATCTCTACAGGCTTCTCTACCGGCGTGATCTTCTCAAGCATCTTCTCGCGGCTCTCAGCCCGTTTGATAGACTTCTCCCTGTTAAATGACCGAAGCTTCTCGATCACAGCCTCGTGATGCCGGATCTCCTGCTGCTGGTTCAGATATTCCTTAAGCTGCGCCTCCCTGAGCCGGCGCTTCTTCTCGGCGTATTCGCTGTAATTGCCCATATAGGTCATAAGCTTCCCCATCTCGATCTCCAGGACCTTGGTGACGACGCGGTCAAGGAAATACCGGTCATGGGATACGATCAGCACGGCGCCCGGATAGTTCAGAAGATAGGTCTCAAGCCAGGCGATGGAGTTTAAGTCCAGGTGGTTGGTAGGCTCGTCAAGAAGCAGGATGTCCGGTCTGGTGAGAAGAAGCTTCCCCAGGGAGACGCGGGTCTTCTGACCGCCGGAGAGGGTGTCTACCGGTTTGGAGAAATCATCCTCGCAAAATCCCAGTCCCTTCAATACACCGGTGATCTCGCTCTCGCAGGCGTATCCGTTCTCCTGTTCAAATGCCGCCGTCAGGCGGTGATAGGTATTCAGTCGTGCGGACAGAGCATCGCCCTCAAGATGCTTAAGCTCCGTCTCGATCGTGCGGATCTGCTGCTCCATGGCGATGATATCTGCCTTGGCAAGCCTGACCTCCTCGTAGATCGTATTGCCGCTTACCATCTCCTGGTGCTGCGCAAGGTAGCCGAGAGTCTTGCCGCGAGTCAGTGTGATATCGCCGCCGTCGGAGGGCAGTTCCCCTACGATCATCTTGAAAAGGGTGGTCTTCCCTGCGCCGTTTGGCCCGACCAGGGCGGCCTTCTCGTGGTCTTCTATATGAAAGGAACCTTCGGCAACGATCACGTTGTCGCCGAAGGATTTGTTCATTCCATGACATGCCAGTATCATAATATCCTCCTTTTAGCTTTTGCTTTCATTATAACGAAAATAGAATAAAATACAACTAAAAGTTTGACTTTGATCCCGGTATTCTATATAATGAATTTTAGATATGAAATGGAAGGTGAGTAGTTTTGGAAGAAAGAGAGATTTCCCAGGCTGTCATACGCAGGCTGCCGAGATATTACCGGTATCTGGGGGAATTATTAGAACACGGGGTGGAGCGTATCTCGTCCAACGACCTGAGCAGGCGGATGAAGGTGACGGCATCCCAGATCCGGCAGGATCTTAATAATTTCGGAGGATTCGGGCAGCAGGGATACGGATATAATGTAAAGTATTTATATACAGAGATCGGCAAGATATTAGGATTGGAAGAGGATCACCACATGATCATCATCGGGGCCGGTAATCTGGGGCAGGCGTTGGCGAATTACGCCGCATTTGAGAAGCGGGGCTTCATCCTGAAGGGGATCTTCGATGTGAACCCAAGGCTTCAGGGCGTGTCGATCCGAGGTGTTCCGGTGAGGATGTTAGACGAGTTGGGTGAGTTTGTGCGTGAGAATGAAGTAGAGATCGCGGCATTGACCATACCCAAGGAGAAGGCGATCGAGGTGGCGAATATCCTGGTTGAGAATGGTGTGAGGGCTATCTGGAATTTTGCCCATACAGATCTGAACCTGCCTGAACACATTATTGTCGAGAATGTGCACTTGTCAGAGAGTTTGATGCAGCTGTCCTACAAGATCAGCCGGTATAACGAAGAACACAAATAATAACAAGGATCAAGGCGTGTAATAACAGCATGTACGTGCAGGCAGGGTTACACGTCCTTTTTACTGCAAGAGACAGGAGGTGTGGGAGATGAGATATCTGGCAGACGGCTCTCAGATGAAGAGGGCGGACCAGTATACGATACATAAGGCAGGTATCCCGTCGCTTAAGCTGATGGAGCGTGCCGCCAGGGCCTGCGTAGAGGTGATGGAAGAAGAGAGGTTCGATCTTACGAAGGCCTGTATCGTGTGCGGTTCCGGGAACAACGGAGGAGACGGGTTTGCGGTCGCAAGGCTTCTCCTTCGAAAAGGATATCATGCAAGGGTCTGTTTTGTAGGTGATGAATCCCATTGTACACAGGAGACAAGGCAGCAGATCGAATGGTTTCAGGAAATCGGCGGCAAAATATGCAACGAATACATAGAAGATGAATATAGTATCATCATAGACGCAGTCTTTGGCGTGGGCCTTTGCCGCAGAATCACGGGGAAATACGCAGATGTGCTGAGGAAGATGAATGAAGCAAAGGCGGTTAAATTCGCCGTTGACCTGCCGTCGGGGATATCGGCGGATACGGGCTGTGTGCTGGGGGAGGCCTTTCAGGCAGATCTCACGGTAACGTTCCAGTTGGAAAAACTGGGACTTGTATTCTATCCGGGCAGAGAGTGTGCAGGATGGGTACATACGGTGGATGTGGGGATACATACAGAACAGCTTGCTAAGGAGTATCAGATGGCGTATGCCTGTGACGAGGAGGATTACCGTGCCATGCTGCCGATGCGGAAGGCAGATTCGAATAAAGGGACTTACGGGAAGCTTCTGGTGATCGCGGGCAGCAAAGGGATGTCGGGCGCAGCATATCTGAATGCCAGGGCGGCATATCTTGCGGGTGCGGGCCTGGTGCGGATCTATACACCGGAAGAGAACCGGATGATCCTCCAGCAGCAGCTGCCAGAGGCGATCATTACTTCCTATACGGATTATCAGGAGGAGGAGCTTCTGGAATTACTTGAATGGGCGGATGTGATCTGTATTGGTTCAGGGATCGGGACTGGCGAAGTATCGCAGAAGCTTGTGAAGAAGACTCTGGAAGCAAGAAAGGTTCCGTGTCTGATTGATGCGGACGGCCTGAATATTCTGGCCGGGCATCCGGAATATCTGAAAGAATGCACGGATCCTTTTGGACACACAGGATGCGGTCTTGTGTTGACGCCCCATATGAAGGAGATGTCCAGGCTGACGGGAAGAAGCATAGAAGAGCTTAAGGAAGGCAGGATCCGTATTCTTGAGGGATATACGGACAGATTCGGATGCACCTGTGTGCTCAAGGATTCAAGGACGGCGGTGGTGTCGCCGGGAGAAGGGATCTGTGTGAATCAGTCGGGGAATGCGTCTATGGCGAAGGCCGGAGCCGGTGATGTGCTGGCCGGTGTGATCGCGGGTCTGATGGCCCAGGGGCTTCAAAACCACAGGGCAGCGGTGCTTGGGGCATATCTGCACGGCCGTTCAGGGGATCTTGCGCGTGCGGCAAAGGGAAGCTACAGTGTTATGGCGGGAGACTTGCTGACTTATTTAAGCGAGGCGATCAGAAGCCTGGAGGGAGAGGACCTCAAAGGGAGTCCCGGAACCATCGTCCGTAAGAGACGCTTCCGGTCCGGCGGCGCCGGTCCTTCGCCGGAGCATACGTCAGACGCTCTGAAGATTTACAGCAGGGTATGCGCAAGGATCGACCTGGATGCGATCGAGTATAATATGGAGATGATGAAGCAGAATTTGGAGGACGGCGTGCAGATCATCAGCGTGATCAAATCCGATGGTTATGGACACGGCGCGCTGCAGATCGCGAGATTTCTGGAGAATAAAGAGTATATCTGGGGATATGCGCTGGCGGCGCTTGATGAGGCGGTGGTCTTAAGAAAAGGCGGGATCACCAAACCGCTTCTGGTGCTGGGATGTATCTTCCCGGAGCAGTGGTGTGAGATGATCGATGAAGAGATCCGCATGACGGTCTATACGAAGGATATGGCAAAGCGGGTATCCGATCTGGCGGTGCGCATGGGGAAGCAGGCATACATCCATATCAAGGTGGATACGGGTATGTCGCGTCTCGGTTTCCCGGTCTGTGAGGAGAGCGCGGATCATATCAGGGACATTATTAAGATGCCGAATCTTGTGGTGGAGGGTATGTATACGCATTTTGCGAAAGCGGATGAGACTGAGAAGGCATTTACCAGGAAGCAGATAGAAGACTATCTCTGGATGAAGAAGGCGCTTGAGAGAAGGGCGGTCAGGATCCGGTACCACCACAGTTCCAACAGCGCCGGGATCATAGATGTTAAGGAAGCGAATATGGATCTGGTGAGAGCCGGGATCGCGACCTACGGACTGTATCCGTCTGAGGAGGTTAAGAAGGGCAACGTCCCTCTTCGGCCGGCGATGGAGCTTCTAAGCCATGTGACCCATGTGAAATGGGTAGAGGCAGGTACGCCGGTAAGCTATGGGGGGACATTCACAGCGGCAAGGCCTACCAGGGTCGCCACGATCCCGGTGGGATACGGGGACGGCTATCCAAGGAGCCTGTCGAACCAGGGATATGTGCTGATCCATGGAAAGAAGGCGCCGATCATCGGCCGTGTGTGCATGGACCAGTTCATGGTGGATGTAACGGACATTGAAGATGTGCAGTTCGGAGACAAGGCGGTGCTGATCGGTGAAGACGGAGGGGAGCGGATCACCGTGGATGAATTAAGCAGCCTGTCAGACCGGTTCAATTATGAATTTATCTGCAGCTTCGGCAAGAGAGTGCCGAGAGAATATCTGCGTTTCGGCGAGGTTGTGGAACAGATGGATTATTTTGCATAACTCTGTAGAATACATCCGAGAAAAGATGGTAATACTTATCATATCTTAAGAATCGGAGTGTGAATAGAGTGCAGGTAAGACGTGGAGATATATTTTATGCAGATTTAAGCCCGGTGGTGGGTTCGGAACAAGGAGGCATCCGGCCGGTATTGATCATACAGAATGATGTGGGGAACAGGCACAGCCCAACGGTGATCTGTGCCGCCATTACTTCGCGGATGAATAAGGCGAAGCTGCCGACACATGTGGAGATTGATGCAAGGAGATATCAGATCGTTAAGAATTCGGTCGTATTGCTGGAGCAGGTAAGGACCATAGATAAGCAGCGGCTTAAGGATCTGGTATGCCATCTGGATAAAGAGATAATGAACAAAGTAGATGAAGCCTTGAAAGTCAGTTTTGAGCTTCATACATAGCAAAGGAGTATGAAACAACAGTTATGGAAGAAGGCAGTTTATTCCAAAGGATGAAGCATCTGTTCCAGGGTGAGGATGAGATGGACGAGGGCGCCCAGAAGGAGGCGGCGGGACTGATCCACAATATCATCCGCTATATGGATAAGGATGCGAAGGACATTATGACGCACCGGAAGCATATTACCGTGATCGACAGCGGGGAACTTCTGGAGGATGCGCTTAAGTTCATGCTGGGGGAGAATTATTCCAGATTCCCCATCTGTGAGGGAGAGATCGATTCTATCATCGGGATCATACATCTTCGGGAGGCGATGTCATGCTATCTGGATGAAAAGCTCCGCAAGGTCCCCCTTCGGGAACTTACAGGATACATAAGGCCGGCGGCATTCATACCGGAGACGAAGAGTATCGATACGTTATTCAAGGAGATGCAGGCAGACCAGAACCATATCAGGATCGTGCTGGACGAATACGGACAGACATCAGGGCTTGTGACGATGGAGGATATCCTGGAAGAGATCGTGGGAAATATCTTAGACGAGCATGATGAGGCGGAGGTAAGGATCCAACGGCAGCAGAACGGTAATTACCTGGTCAACGGCATGGTGGGCCTTGACGATCTGGAGGATGTGCTTCCGATCACTTTTGAGCGGGAAGAATTCGAGACGCTGAACGGCTTCCTGA
>CANDQP010000036.1 GCA_947388185.1 uncultured Dorea sp.
TTTTTTGACAATCATCGATTTTTAGCCCGTATTCTGTAATTATCCTGTCCACCACTTTTTCTGGTGGATCATTATCAACAAATAATCGATTTCGTATCCCGATCTTAGCATTAATCATTCCATACCAATCTAAATCTGCCTGGATATCTTTCAAGTAATAATCTTTGTTCGCATTTTTATAATTATCGTCTTTATAGATATTGTCATTCTCGTCACTGAATACGAATCTAGAAAAAAGTATCTTCATGCTTCAATCCCCTCCTTTTGATAAGCGCACCATACCGGTTTCCCATATTATATCCTACTCCTTCCTATTTCACAATCATAAAAACCCACTTCCCGGTCATGATCCATACGCTGCATCCCCAAACCGAGCCCCTATTCCTTTCTGCAAAAAATCAATATTTTGTGATTTTTTTACAAAATATCGAAAGCATTTCCCCCAAAAGTATATTATAATGCAGATATAGCGAAAATAGGTATGCTACGAGGAGGGCACGCAATGATTCAGAAATATGTATATGGAAACCCATTTCCAACAGAAGCCGTTGTAACGGAAGTACCTGCCGGTGAAGGAAGCCCGGCTTATGGTCAGATCAAAACAGAAGAAGGATTCTGCTTCACTTATATTATGGAAGCAACGGATATCGTATATGGCCTTGGAGAGGCCAATCGGGGCATTAACAAACGAGGATACTGCTATATCAGTGACTGCACCGACGATCCTGTCCACACTGAGGACAAGCGGTCTCTGTACGGCGCACACAATTTTATCATCGTATCCGGCAAAGAGACCTTCGGGTTATTCTTCGACTATCCCGCTGCCATAACATTCGACATCGGATATACGCGGATGGACACGCTCACGGTATCCTGCAGGGACGCGGACCTGAACCTGTTCGTGATCGAAGGGGAGTCTCCCTATGATATCGTAAAGCAGTTCCGCAAGATCATTGGGCGAAGCTACATCCCGCCGAAATACGCGTTTGGTTTCGGACAGAGCCGGTGGGGTTACAAGACGAAAGAAGATTTCCGCCAGGTGGCCGAAGGATATCGCGGGAACAGAATCCCGTTAGACATGATCTATGTGGATATCGATTATATGCAGGATTTTAAGGATTTCACGGTAAATGAGAAGAACTTCCCTGATTTTCCTGAGTTTGTCCGGGAAATGAAGGACAAAAACCTTCGGTTGATCCCGATCATTGATGCGGGAGTCAAAGTGGAGAAAGGCTACAGCGTCTACGAGGAGG
Source organism: uncultured Dorea sp. (assembly GCA_947388185.1). GTDB lineage: Bacteria > Bacillota > Clostridia > Lachnospirales > Lachnospiraceae > Sporofaciens. Next base: position 1,254 of record CANDQP010000036.1, read on the forward strand.
GCGTGAAAAACCGTTACTTCTGCCAACGCGGGGACGGAAGTGATTTTATAGCGGCGGTGTGGCCCGGAGATACTCATTTCCCTGACGTACTCAATGCCGACGCACGCGCATGGTTCGGTGATAAGTACCGAATCCTGACAGACCAGGGAATCGAAGGCTTCTGGAATGATATGAATGAGCCTGCAATCTTCTACACTCCGGAAGGCGTCGAAGAGGTGAAGGGAATGTTGAAGCAATTTCTGGAGAATGAGAACAGCACCGGAGGGATAACAGCCGGAACGCTGGCAACAACAGACGAAGCCGACGCAGCCGGCGGACATGCAGATAACGCAGGCGCGTCCATCTGGCCGCTGATGGGCAAGATCAACGGACTTGCCAACAGCAAAGAAGACTACCGCCGCTTCTATCATGTGGTAGATGGACAGCAGATCCGCCATGACAAGGTTCACAATCTGTTTGGATATAATATGACACGAGCGGCAGGCGAAGCATTTGACCGGATCGATCCCAGAAAACGTTTCCTTATGTTCTCCCGCTCCTCCTATATCGGAATGCACCGCTACGGGGGCGTCTGGATGGGAGATAACAAGTCCTGGTGGTCTCATATCCTGTTGAACCTGAAAATGCTTCCTTCCATGAATATGTGCGGTTTCTTATATACCGGTGCGGATCTTGGAGGCTTTGGTGCGGACGCTACAAGAGATCTTCTGCTTCGCTGGATGGCGTTGGGCGTATTTACTCCTCTGATGCGTAACCACGCGGCGGCGGGAACCAGGGACCAGGAATGCTATCGATTTGAGGATGTCAAGGATTTCCGTCATGTAGTAGAAGTGCGCTACCGGCTGATTCCTTATCTGTACAGCGAATATATGAAAGCCGCGCTGAATGACGATCTGTATTTCAAACCACTGGCATTCGTCTACCCAGAGGATAGCATGGCAGTACAGGTGGAGGACCAGCTGATGCTTGGGAATGAAGTGATGATCGCCCCTGTCTATACCCAGAACGCCCGGGGACGTTATGTTTACCTGCCGGAAGCGATGAAATTTATCAAATTCCTTCCGGATGGAACGATTGCAGAAGAAGTTCTGGAACGTGGACACCATTATGTAGAAATTGCTTTGAATGAAGTTCCGCTGTTTATCCGCAGCGGGAAATGTATCCCGGTAGCCGGGGCCGCAGAATATGTGGAGGCGCTGGATACGGAGCACTTGACCATTCTTGGATATCCGGGGGCAGAGTATTTATTATATGAAGACGACGGTATCGGCAAAGAATATGAGAAGGCCGGGAATTATCGGACACTTACGATGTAGCTATCCGCTGTTAAGAGGGCTGTCGGTTAACCGATAGCCCCGGATAAGGGAAAAAGAAGAGGCTTCAAAGCCTCTTCTTACAGCATTATTCCAGATTCCCCGTCTCCATACGCTTCAGCATATCGTATACCTCGATCCGCTTCGCATTCATCTCCGGCAGCCCGATGAAGATCGTTCCGCATATATACTTCTCTTCCTTGGTCTGCTCTATCCTGACCACTTTAAGAAATGCATGGATCACTTCGTCCGTCCAGATCTTGAGATTGGTCTCATACACCGCCCCGATCTCAAGCGGCCTGTCACAGATAAATCCCACGCCAGTCTTCGATACGTCCAGGACTTCGATCCCTACCTCCTCTTCCACCGAATTCTCTCCCATATTTTTAATCAATAACTGAGCTGACAAACTCATACGCATGCTGTTTCTCTTCTCTTCCATCTCGTTTACTCCTTTCACAGCAACTCTTTCCTAATATTTTAACGTATTTATCTGCTTTTGTAAACAACCCTTTCTTCTCTGGACGGACGCCGTCCTTTCATGTATAATAGTTTAGGATGAAAGAAGGGGGAAAATATGATGTGGGAGATAGAGAAAGCAATTCTGATCACGAATAACGAGCGTGTATATGAGAAATACAAGGATACATTGACTGTCATATTCGAGGAATCCTATGAACAGGTTCTCATAAGGACCAGAGACATGGTATACGACAGGCATATCCTGCTGACGCATCCGCAGGCATCCAGCCTGAAGCCGAACCAGACTCCGTACCGTTCCGTCATCGTCTATCCGCAGGGAACCGATGATAATACAGACGCCATTCTCCTGATCGAGAAATGCCTGGAGACTTACCGCCGCTGGCAGGAGATCGCACCGACTCCTGAAAAATACGACGATAAGGTCGCGTACGACTTCCAGACCATAGATTTGTCTGTGATTGACAATATCATTCCCCGGATCGTATAGCAGGCGTACAGCACTATTTGTGCCGCACGCCAAAGATAATTTAAGGAGAGAAGACATTTGACCGAAAAGAAAAATGATCCATACATCAAAGGACTTTCCAGGCGTGATTATATTCAGAAAGTCCACGAACTGATCCAGCGCGAAGGAGTAAAAGCCATCTCCATCCGCATGATCGCCAGAGAGATGGGCTGTTCTTCCGCAAGTCTCTACCGCCATTTTGAGAGCCTGACAGAGCTTCTGTATTATGCCGAACTCCGCACACTTACCACCTATATCCTGAGACTGAACGAGGGGGAGAAGCGGTGGAAGAACGCTTGGGACACCTATATGGGCGTCTGGGACTGCTACAGCCGGGAAGCCTTCACCCACCCGGAAGCCTATAATCTTCTGTTCTTCGAGTTCACGAATGAGAAGCTTAAGGATTCTATCCTGGAATATTATAATATGTTCCCGGAGGATATCAAGGGAACGAGCCACATATTCTGGACTATGCTGAAATGCGCCGATTTCATGGGACGGGATTACGAGATGTGCAAGAAATGTATCAGAGAAGGCGTGCTCAGCCCTGAAAATGCCAAACAGCTCAACCGGATCGCATGCCTGCTTTTCAAGGGATATTTCACCACGGTCTTAAAGGAAGGAATCAGCCCTGAGGAGATCGACGAGAGATCACGGATGTATACATCTGACCTGGAATTGGCAGTCTATACTCTAGCCTCTGATCTGAAAGGATACAAAGGCGAATGGCGGAATAAGATATAGAAAAAATAAATATATAGTTATTATTTATAAAATACTTGAATGTTATCGCGATTAGTTGTATAATATTTACAACGATTAGCGGATAGCATTATTTTTTTACCTATATGTTATCGCGATTACAGAATACAAAAGGAGGGAATTTGTATGAAATTGGAACTCGGCAAGATTGAGATCAAGGACATCCAATTTGCAGACAGCACTTACATCGCGGACCATGTTCTCTATGTGAATAAGGCAGAAGTGGAATCGCTGGTCCTGGAGGACGATAAGCTCCTTACCTGCCATCTGGATGTTGCAAGGCCTGGGGATGCAACAAGGATCACACCGGTAAAGGATGTCATCGAACCACGGGTGAAGGTAAGCGGCGGCGGAGAGATCTTCCCCGGCGTGATCGGGAAGGTATCACCGACCGTTGGGGAAGGCAGGACTCACGCCCTTGACGGCTGCTGTGTCGTTACCGTTGGAAGGATCGTTGGTTTCCAGGAAGGCGTGATCGATATGAGCGGCCCGGCAGCCGACTACTGTCCATTCTCCAAGACCGTGAACCTGTGCGTGGTCATTGAACCCAAGGAAGGCCTTGAAACTCACGTATACGAGAGGGCCGGCCGTCTGGCAGGACTCAAGGTGGCGGCGTATCTGGGAGAAGCAGCTAAGAATTTAGAACCAGATACATTAGAGGTGTATGAGACGAAACCGATATTCCAGCAGGCTGCAGAATATCCGGAGCTCCCCAAGGTTGGCTACGTCCATATGCTCCAGTCTCAGGGTCTCTTACACGACACCTATTATTACGGGGTGGACGCAAAGCAGTTCGTACCGACATTCATGTACCCGACCGAGATCATGGACGGAGCCATCGTGTCCGGTAACTGCGTGGCGCCGTGCGACAAAGTTACCACCTACCATCACCTGCACAACCCGGTCATCGACGAATGCTATAAGAGGCACGGGAAAGAGATCAACTTCATGGGAGTCATTCTTACCAACGAGAATGTATTCCTTGCAGATAAGGAACGCCATTCTGATATGGTAGCCAAGCTGGCGGAATGGATGGAATTAGACGGCGTACTGATCACCGAAGAGGGCTACGGGAATCCGGATACAGACCTTATGATGAACTGCCGCAAGGTAGAGCGCAAGGGTACGAAGGTCGTACTGATCACAGATGAATTCCCCGGCAAAGACGGCAAATCCCAGTCACTTGCAGATACCTGCGACGAAGCAACGGCGCTTGCCTCCTGCGGTCAGGGCAATATGACTTTGAAGTTCCCGGCTATGGAGAAGGTAATCGGCATGCAGGATTATATCGAGAGCCAGATCGGCGGATGGGCAGGCTGTATCAATGAGGACGGTTCCTTTGAGGCAGAGATCCAGATCATTATCGCTTCCACGATCGCGAACGGCTTCAATACACTGGCTGCAAGAGGCTATTAGAAAGGAGGATTCATAAGTTATGGCAAAATATAAGATCGTTCATTATCTCAATCAGTTTTTCGGCGGAATCGGCGGGGAAGAGATGGCCGGATTTGAACCGGAAGTAAGAGAAGAAAAGATCGGTCCGGGGCTTGCATTTGCCCAGGCTCTGGGAGAGGATTATGATATTGTGGCTACCGTGATCTGCGGCGATAATTATTTTGGTGAGAATCTCGACACCGCTACAGACACTATTGTTGAAATGGTCAAAAAATATGATCCGGATGTGTTCGTGGCCGGACCTGCCTTCAATGCCGGACGTTACGGCGTGGCATGCGGCACCATCTGCAAGGCGGTAGAAGAACGCCTGTGCATCCCTGTTCTGACTGGTATGTATGAAGAGAATCCTGGAGCGGATATGTTCAAAAAAGACGTGATCACCATACAGACCGGGAATTCCGCTGCAACCCTCAGGAAGTCTCTTCCGAAATTCGTGAATCTGATCAAGAAGATGGCCGCAGGGGAAGAGATCCTTGGTCCATCCATCGAAGGATATCTGGAACGCGGCATCCGTGTGAATTACTTTGCAGAGAAGAGAGGCGCGACCCGCGGCATGGATATGCTCATCAAGAAGATGGCAGGAGAGCCTTTCGAGACTGATCTTCCAATGCCGAAGTTCGACCGGGTACCTCCTGCAGACGCGATCACAGATATCCGGCACGCGAAGATCGCAGTGGTTACCTCCGGCGGTGTCGTACCGCAGGGGAATCCTGATCATATCGAGTCTTCTAACGCTACCAAATACGGCGTATACTCTATAGAAGGCATGGACAGTATGTCACCGGAGGATTTCACCACCATCCACGGCGGTTACGACAGACAGTTCGTCATGAAGAATCCGAATCTTGTCGTACCTCTTGACGTCCTGCGCGAGCTGGAGAAAGACGGTGAATTCGGCGAGCTGGTGAATTACTTCTGCACTACTACAGGAACCGGTACAGCCACAGGCTCCGCCTCCAAATTCGGCGATTCTATCGGACAGAAATTCGTAGAGGAACACGTAGACGGAGTAATCCTCGTCAGCACATGAGGTACCTGTACGCGTTGCGGTGCAACGATGGTTAAGGGTATCGAGAAATATGGCATACCGGTCGTACATATGGCGACAGTCGTTCCGATCTCCAGGACGATCGGAGCGAACCGGATCATCCCCGGCGTAGGAATTCCGTATCCGCTGGGCGACCCGACACAGGGCGAGGCTGATTCTAAGAAGATCCGTGAGAAGATGGTACGAAGAGCGCTGAAGGCTCTGCAGGTACCCGTTACGGATCAGACGGTATTTGACAAAGATATATAGTTTATTTTCGAAAGGAGGGGTTCTATGAGTAACAACGGACAGGCCCATTTTAAATCACGTTTTGGATACATTATGGTAGCAGCAGGCGCGGCGATCGGATTGGGAAATATATGGAAATTCCCGTATCTGGCATACAGAGGAGGCGGCGGTATCTTCCTCATCACCTATATCATCATCATTGTGTTAATGGCTCATCCTATGGTTGAGATGGAGACTGCCATCGGCCGCTTCGGAAAGTCCGATACCGTATCGGTATATGAGAAGATCAGTAAAAAGTGGGGATTTGTAGGATGGATCGCTAATATCTGTACGCTGGGAATCAACATGTTCTATGTGGTAGTCGGCGGATGGGTATTGAAGTACGCGGTTCAGTTCATTACAAGCGGTGATTTCGGCAAAGATACCAATGTATTCTTTAACGGATTTATCAGTAAACCGGTAGAACCGATCGTGTGGGCATTTATCGTCATGTTCATCACCTCCTTTCTATTACTGTTTGGTATTACGGAGATCGTAGAGAAGGTCACATCGGTCATTATGCCGATCCTGTTTGTAATCCTGGTATTCTGCGCAGTCTATGCCTGCGCAACACTGCCGAACGCTGTGGACGGGCTGAAATACTACCTGATCCCCAATTTCAGGCATTTTAATTTTAAGGTATTCGCAGATGCCGTGACACAGGTATTATTCTCTGTTGGAATCGGCTGGGGAATCTTCACCACCCTGGGCGCGAATATCTCAGATTCCAGCAACCTTAAGAGCGACGCTGTTATGGTAAGCGTCATGGACACCTTCGCAGCGATCCTGGCCGGTTTCGTCGTGATCCCGACCGCATTCGGCGCGGGGATGGACGTCACCAAGGGACCTGCCCTGTTATTCGACGTTATGGCAGAGATCTACGGCAGCCTCCCCGGCGGAAGGCTTATCGGCTCCCTGTTCTTTGTCGGAGTTCTGTTTGCAGTATTTTCTTCACTGTTCACGTTCTTTGAGATCTCTGTGAAGACCTTTGAGGAGAAGCTTCAGATGGGACGGCAGAAGGGTGTGATCATCGTATCACTCATCATATTCGCCGGAAACATTCTCGTATCTCTTGGATTCGGACCGTTAAATGGCATGAAGCTTCCATGGCCGAGTTTCACCGGGCTTGAGATGTACGGCCTGTATGACTGGCTTGACTGCTTTACCGGATATGTGCTTCTTCCTCTCGGCTGTCTGCTTACCTGCGTCTTTGTCGCAAAGGTATGGGGATTCGACGCATATGAGAAGGAGCTGTTCCACGACGGCCGTGACGGGAAGCTTAAGAGCTTCGATAAGCTGCTTACGGTAGCAGTGATCCCGATCTTCATGGTCATTGTATTCCTGAATGTATTCGGATTCCTCGGATAATCTATTTAACCAGGCCTACTGGCCTGGTTATTTTTGTATATATTGGACCTTTTTTTCATTCCAGTTTGGGTATAAAGTATCTCTATCAGGCTGAAACACCATCCCATGGGTATCATACTTAATCTAAATGAAAAGAGGCTATCACTATGAACAATAATACGAATCTGAAGCAAATCGTCATGACAGCATTGTTCGCCGCACTGGCGTGTGTCGCGACTATGTCTATCCGGATCCCAACTCCCGGAACAGGCGGCTACATACATCCCGGTGATGCCATTGTCATCCTCTCCGGGGTCATCCTCGGACCAGTCTGGGGGCTTCTGGCGGCCGGGATCGGATCGGCTATGGCAGATCTGCTCGGCGGGTATTTTATCTATGTACCGATCACATTTGCCGTCAAGGGGGTTATCGCATTCATCGCAGGCATGATCTATCACAAATTGGGGAAGACCTCCAAGACCCAGTACACCGCTGTCATTCTCGGAGGAATCACAGATATCATCCTCGTAGCCGGAGGATATTTCCTCTGTGAGATCCCGCTATACGGTGCATCCGCCGCGGCAGCAAGTATCCCTGCCAATCTGATCCAGGGGCTTGGCGGACTTATCATCGCCTTCGTGCTGTACCCGCTCCTGCTTGCCGTACCAGATATCAGGAAGATAACCTATCACTCTCATGCATAACCGATATACAGACAAAGCTCCCGTGTGGGTCCGTATACACATGACATACGGACCCACACGGGAGCTTTCAACGCCTTATATCTCCTGCCCCTCTGCGATCAACGCCATACTTCTCGTGATCTGCTCCTGGTCAGCCTCGGTCAGTTCAAGGAATCTGCATCCGTATTCGAACTTCGCCGTATCCTTCTCTATCACCCGCAGCACTTCACAATACATAACAGAAGGCTTATCTCCAGACAGTTTCACCTTCAGCAGAAATGTATCCCCCTTGTGATACCGGTATTCTGTTCCTATACTCGCTCCGCCCACACTGATATTCAACAGCCTGCAGACTCTCTCATCATCGCCGGGCGATACTGCAACCGCATCGATATCTGTATTCAGACGCGTGAAGGAACGCTCGTTCTCAACTCTTACAACCGTCAGATTCCTCACCTGCCATACATGCCTCTGTCCGGGTGTGACGATTCCCTCCATAAAGACGGCCTTTCTCTCACAGTCATTAAAACCGCGGAGCTTAACATAGAGAGATTCCGTTCCGCGATATGACTCTGTGTCCACATCCTGAAAAATATCCCCTTCCGAAAACTGATAAAGCTCTGCCGTATCCTTATGCAGATTCTTAATATTCGCAATAAAAAGCATACGATCTTCCGTGTCTTCCACCACTACACGCATACCGGAGTAGATCTCAAGCTCCTTTATATCCTTTTCCTCTCTTTTCCCAAATATATCAAACAGCCTCACGTTGCACCCTCACTATCCTTTAACTAAAACTACAAATACAGATTCTTATATACCTTCTTATCCTCCACGATCAATACAAAACACAGCAATACAAAGAGACCTCCGGTAATCAAGACTGCCGCCCAGGCGGCGTCAGACGCTCCAATGCCGTAGATAAAACCAATCAACAATTGATATACACTGGTGATACCTGTACGGAGAACCCCTTCCACTCCATTGATCCTCCCCCTGTGGCTCGCCGGCATACGCTTCGTCAGATATGGGCTCTCCGCAAGCATACTGAATACTTCCCCCCAGGTCAGAATCACCATAGCTATGTAATAAACGGGGATCCGTCCGGCGAACAGCCAGAACATCGCAAAACCCGCCACCAAAAGAGCCTGTCCAAGCATAGTCTTGACCGTATCCGAAACCTTCGGGAACATTCTGGTGATCAGCGGAGTGAAGATAACTACCACAATACAGTTCACACTGGTGATCGACCCGAATATGACCGCACCGCTGCCGCCATGGATCCTCGCCAGATCAAGCGGCATCAGATAATTATACATCTGATAGGTTGCATAGAAGCCGCTGACCGCAAGAATATAGAGGATGATCATCTTGTTTTCTTTCAGAACCGTCCAGATCCCTTCTCCCTCCCTGCTGGTCTGATAAAGGGCCTTCTGGCTGGTATCCTTCATCGGAGTGATATCCTTCACCAAAAAGAAGATCAATACCGTAGAACAGCCGATCGCTGTTCCGCTCAGCAGAAAGGCCAGCCACAGATAATCCTGGAGCAGAAAGCCTCCGATCGTCGGTGACATCACGAAGCCCAGATTCGTACAGAGATACTGCAGTGAATACGCCCTCTCCCGGTCATCCGTTACGGTAAGGTCCGCCGTAATGGCGTTATAAGACGGATGCTCCATATTCTGACTGGTTGCGGCAATGAACATCAATATAATTGACACTGCAGACAACGGGATCACCGCACAGATCACATAACAGACAACCGATATACTGTCCAGAAATACAATATTCATTTTCTTATTGAAATGATCCGCCATCTTCCCGCCTATCAGATTCGTCGGCAGCGACAGGATTCCAAACGCTGACATGACCCATGCAATGTGCTCGGCATTCATTCCCATCTTCTGGCTCAGGATCATAGTAAGCATCGGCCACACCATAGCTCCCATGGCAGTAACCAGACGGCCGAAGCAGAGAATATAATTCTCCCTGCGCAATCCCTTATACATCGATAATAAACCCATGACTCTGCATCCATCCTTCTTTGCTACTCTTCATCAGCAAAAAGCGTACAGCCAATTCCTTTATAATATTCTATCTTCTCCCAGATATCCTCCGGCTTCACGTCGAACGCCTCCGCAAGACATCCCGCACAATAGTAACTGGTCGTCCCCCTGTTGATCAATTTCCTGGTAATTGCCGCTTCATCGCCGGAAATCTCCCGTTTGCATTGTCTGCAGTAAAGCTCTTCTGATCTAAACGTTGTCATCACTGCACTTCACCAGGCGGCATCTGTACAGCCTGCAGTCATGCCCCGGAACTCTGGCGATATGATAATCACGCTTCACTCCCAATTCCTCCCCCGTGAAGATATCCTTCATAGAGAATCCGTATCCAGAAGAATACGGCAGCCCCGCATCCGCAAAAATACAGGTGATATCCTTCTCTTCTTCGAACAGATTATAATAGGCGATCACGAATTCATTGTCCGACAGATGCTTGATAAATGTAAGCAGTTGATCCTGCAGACGGCGCATAGGTTCTGTCGCATTCTCCTTATCCTCCTGTTCTACATAGACAAAGTCTTTATTCACCAGGAACGGCGGACGGCACTCCTTGTCCTGATCGATCGCGATCAGCTCCTTATTCTGGAGCAATTCACGCATCTCAGGCTTAATATTGCGGAGATCGGCGCCGAGCATCAGCGGAACCCCCGCCAGACACCACAGCGAGAACTGCATCCGGTATTCACTGTCCGTACATGTCTTACCGATCGCGACATTCCCCTGATTATACATACCGACCGTCAGCATATCCATATCGTTATAGCAGTACGGCGCAGACTGGCACAAATGCTCCGTCTGAGACTGGAAAATATTCAGGAAGGACCGGTAATTATCGAAGATATCGCCGGTAGAGCGGTACATATGAACTCCAATGGAACGCATCCAATTCCAGGGCTCCTCTACCCCCCAGTTGCACGCGGAGAATAAGATCTCTCTTCCGCTCGCTTTAAGCGCCATACTCATAATATGATACCGATTCTTACAATCTGCATTCTTCGGGAAATTGCAGAAGTCATATTTCAGGAAGTCAACACCCCACTCGGCAAACAGCTTCGCATCCTGAAATTCATGGTCATAACTTGACGGATATCCCGCGCAAGTCAATACGCCGGCACAGGAGTAGATTCCGAATTTCAAGCCTTTCTGATGCACATAATCGGCAACTGCCTTCATGCCGCTTGGGAACTTCTGCGGGTCAGGAACCAGATTCCCGTCCTTATCGCGCTCTTTTAATGACCAGCAGTCGTCAATGACCAGATACTCATATCCTCTGCTTATATACCCTTCTGCTTCCATGACATCTGCAGTCTGGAAAATCAGTTCTTCGGTGATATTCTCTCCAAATGTATTCCATGAATTCCACCCCATAGGCGGTCTCTCTGCTATCATAAATAAAATCCTCCTTATAATCTGTCTGGAACTTTTGACGCTTGTATCATATTATAAAGGACAATCTATCTTTTGTATAGAGGATTTGTACAAATAAAATAACTGGCAGCCGCATCCAAACTATCATGCGATATTGCCAGTTATCTTTTATCCTGCTATTCGTCTGATATATACACCATTCTCCTTAACGAATCCCATCCTGATCAGATACGCTGCATGCGTTTCCGATTCCTCCGCCGAATACACAAGCGTGTGGATTCCCTTTGCCGGCAGCTTTGAATACAAATACTTTCCTACGGAACAGTCGCGGTATGCGGGGACAGAATAATCCAGCTTCACATCCACAACACCGTTCTCCCGCTCTACTCCTAACAACACTCCTGCCGGGTTCCCGTTACAGCAGACAACATATGCCTGATCCAATATCCGTGAATCACCCGCAAAGTCAGGGAAAAACTTCCTGATATCATGCCGGTAATAATTCAGAATATAGCTTAACAGTCCGTCATCACTCTTCGCATCGATCAGTTCATAGCTCTGATCCTTTTTGCTGAGCTTCACCAGATTATAGATATTGATCGTAACCAGGCAGAAGTTCATCAGCGCCGTAGGGTAAGAATGGATGATCAATGCATACAGCGCAAAGATCCCGCTTCCTATCGTGTTGATTACTCTCAACTTGATCACCGACGACATCAGCATAGACACTACCACCAGTATCGAACCGGCGTACCCCACCATTTCAATGAGTATTGAGATATCCATTGTGCAATCTTCTCCTTAATATCCTGATCCGGAATCCGTATTCTTCATGATCTTGACTAATCTGCTGGTACCAAGCCTGTCTGCCCCACGCCGCATGAATTCCTCCGCGTCATCGAAAGAAGAGATACCGCCTGCTGCCTTCACCTTCACGTTTTTCCCGCTATATTTTCTCATCAGCTCCACATCCGCGAAGGTCGCTCCTGCCGTCGAGAATCCTGTAGACGTCTTAATATATTCCGCCCCTGCATTCGTAACGATCTCACACATCTTGATCTTCTCTTCTTCCGTGAGCAGACAAGTCTCAATGATCACCTTCAATATCTTCTGTCCGCATACTTCATGGATCTGCCGGATCTCCTCTTCGATCTCCTGGTATCTGCGGTCCTTCAGATAACCGATATTGATCACCATATCGATCTCATCCGCCCCGTTCGCGATCGCGTCTCTTGCCTCAAAGACCTTCACCGCTGTCGTACTGTATCCATTGGGGAAGCCGATCACCGTACAGATCGGCAGCCTCCCTGCCGCATATTCTGCCGCCTGTCTGACATAGGCAGCCGGAATACATGCGGAAGCGGCTTCGAACTTTATCCCGTCATCAAGGATCTGGCGAATCTCTTCCCATGTAGCGGTCTGGCTTAACAACGTATGGTCAACGATTTTCAATACCTCTTTTTTTTCCATCTGATTACCCTCCATCAATCAAAATAATTAAAATAATGAAACTATACTAACCAATAATGCACTCATGATACTTACGAATACCCCGCCGATCATGGATTTGAACACAAGACGGGAAATCGTTCCCCGCTTTTCCGGGCAGAGCACTCCGATGCCGCCCACACACATTCCCATACTCGAGAGATTGGCAAATCCGCACAGGGAAATGGCGCATATCATGCCAACCCTTGGCTCCAGATCGCCGAGTCTTCCTGCCAGATCTCCAAAGGCGATGAATTCGTTCAGTATCAGCTTATTTCCCAGCAAAGATCCTTCCATAAGTATCTGGTTCCCGTCTAAACCAAGCAGGAATCCAAACGGAGCGAATATATAAGAAAATACCTGTGCCAAGCTGATGTTCGCAATTCCCAGGAACAGATTAATCAGGGCAACGATCCCGACAAATCCCACGATAGACGCGCCGATCGAGATTACCATCTGCATACCGGTCGACGCGCCGTCTGCGAGAGCGTCGATCACATTAGAATTATTCCCTTTATTGTCCATCTTAACGTCTGTGATTGATTTGATCTGTTCTGTCTGCGGATATATGATCTTGGAAACCATGATACTGCCGATCGGAACCAGTGCGCTTGCGATCAGCAGGTATTCCATAGGGATACCCAACGCATGGTATCCGCCTAAGATCGACGCTGACATACTTCCCATTCCTGAAACCAGGATCACAAAGATCTCGCTCTCGGTCAGATCCTTTAAATATTTGCTGACCAGAATCGGACTGTCGGTGTGTCCCAGGAACATATTGGCAACCGCAACAAAGCTCTCCACTTCCGTTGTGCCCATGATCTTACCCACGCCTTTCCCGATCCATTTTACAATGAAGCCGATCGCTCCGAGATAATACAGCACACTCACCAGCGCCGACACGAATATGATATTGCCAAGGCTCTGAACGATAAATACGCTCATCTTCGAGCGGTCAAAGAGATCGCCAAACACGAATGTAAGACCCTCATTGCCGCAATTGATCACTGCCGTAAGACCATTGGACAACACCGTGACGATCTTCTGCCCCAGCGGGATCTTCACGATGATCAGTGCGATAATAAACTCTGCCAGAAATGCCTTTGCAACCGTCTTCCACTGAACACTCTTCCGATTCCACGAAATGAGCCAGCAGATCGCCAGCACGACTGCGATACCGACCAAATTCAACACAATCTTCATTACTATAACTCCTTCTCCTGTTATTATCTTAATTCTTCCAGGACAGAACTGCCAATGGTTCCATCCGGCATATCCAGTCCGAAATTATCCGCGATCGTTGCTCCGATCACCGCAAAGGTCTGCGCATCTTCCAGCTTCCCGCAGCCTTCCATAGATGGGGAATACGCAAGGAACGGCACCTTCTCCCTCGTATGATCCGTGCCTGTATGCGTCGGGTCATTGCCGTGATCTGCTGTGATGATCAGCAGATCGTCTTCCCTTAGAAGTCCCAGCAGTTCTCCCAGCTTCACATCGAATTGCTCCAGCTCCTTCGCATACCCCTCCACATTGCGGCGGTGTCCCCACAATGCGTCGAAATCCACAAGATTCACATAACACAGCCCTTCAAAATCCCGCTTCGCGATCTCGATCGTCTGCTCCATCCCGTGTACGGAGCTCTTTGATTTGTTCGATTCCGTAAGACCTTCTCCGTCGAAGATATCGAAGATCTTTCCCACAGAGATCACACTAAGCCCGGCGTCCTTTAATACATTAAGCGCAGTTCTTCCATATGGCTTCAATGCATAATCATGGCGGTTACTGGTCCTCTTGAACTCACCCTTCTTCTTGCCCACATACGGTCTTGCGATCACCCGGCCGACCTTCCATTCATCCTTCATGGTGATCTCGCGGGCGATCTCGCAGCAGCGATACAGCTCCTCCAGCCCGAAGGTCTCTTCATTTCCGCAGATCTGAAGAACGGAATCTGCCGATGTATACACGATCATATGTCCTGTGGCGATCTCCTCTTCCGCCAGTTCCTCCAGAATCTCGGTTCCGCTGGCGCTCTTATTCCCGATGATCACGCGCCCCGTCCTCTCTGACAATTCATCCAGAAGCTCCTTGGGAAAGCCGTTCTCCGTAAATGTCTGAAACGGCTTCGTTATATAGAGTCCCATCATCTCCCAGTGGCCGGTCATGGTATCTTTCCCCGTACTGGCTTCACTCAGATATGTATAATATCCCATCGGCCTCTCGGCCGCTTCCACCTGCTTCAGGGGATGGAGATTCGCCATTCCCAGCTTCTGCAGATTGGGGATATGGAATTCCTCCATGCGCTGTGATATATGGCCGAGCGTATCCGTTCCCGCATCACCGTAGTCTGCCGCATCCGGCAAGGCTCCCACGCCAAGCGAATCTACCACGATCGTAAATATACGTCTGTATCTCTTCATTTCTTATACCCTCTTTCTCACTCTTTATACTGTTTTAACTGCAAAACCTGTTCCTGCGTAAGCATGATCTTTCCATTCTCATTGGAGATCAGCTTCTCCTTTTCCAAAGCAGCGATACTTCTCTGGATACTCCTTACATTATACCCGATCCGATCCGCCAGCTCTGCCTGGGTCTTTGGCACACGGTGCCGCCCCTGGCTGTCCTTCTGCCCGTTTTCAAAAGATTTGACCAGATAATCTACCAGTCTTTCCTTGCAGCTCATAAATATATATTCCCGGTCAACCATCCGCTCAGAAGTAAGGGTCGCCATGATATTTTTCATTCTGAGAAACAACGCATTCTTATCATGCCGGATCCAGTTCATGTAGCTCTTAGCCGAAATCTTAAGCAGCTTACAGTCCTTCGCCGCACGGATCGACACACAGTATTCCGGGATATCTGCAAATATCTCAAAATCTCCGATGATATACATCCTGGCGAAATCCATGAAATAATACACGCGTCCCATCTTCTGGCGGTCCACGCCCATGATCTTGCCCGATAAGATGATATATACCGTATCGCTTGGCGTTCCTGCATGGAGAATATACCGGCTGCTCTCGATCTCCTCATACCGCATCTCTTCCACGACCATATCCGGCACAAACTCAAATAATCCGCTCAAATACTTGCTTCTGTCCGATTCTGTCGCTGCTATGAGTTCTAATAACTGCTGTTTTGATCTCATCTTAATCTCTCCCGGAATATGACACATCCATTGACAAGCTTACATACTCGTAACTACCATCGTGACCAGTTCTTTGAAGGACTTTGCCACACGGTCGGCAGTTTCCTGCACCTCTTTGTGATTCAATTCCTGCTTGGACAAGCCTGCCGCCATATTGGTGATACAGGAGATCCCGCAGACCTCTAATCCCATATGGCGCGCCGCCATCGCCTCGCATGCCGTACTCATGCCGACTGCATCGCCGCCCCAGATCCTTGCCAGCCTGACTTCCGCAGGGGTCTCATAATTCGGTCCTGTGAACTGTACATAGACGCCTTCCTTGATATCAATCTTACACTGAGCCGCACACTTCCGGATCACACTCTGTAAACGCACACTGTATACTTCGCTCATATCCGGGAATCTGGTTCCCAACTCTTCTATGTTAGGTCCGATCAACGGGCTTGGAACTCCTGTTGTGATATGGTCTGTGATCAGCATGAAGTCTCCCGGCTTATAGGTGTCGTTCACACCGCCCGCCGCATTGGTAAGGAGTATCTTCTTCGCGCCGAGCATTCCCATCAGGCGGGTCGGCAGAACCACATCGGACATCGGATATCCTTCATAATAGTGTACACGTCCCTGCATGATCACTACCGGCGTCTCCTCCACATATCCGAATACGAAGCGTCCCTTATGCCCCTTGACCGTTGACACCGGGAAGCCCTCGATCTCGGTATATTCGATGGTATCCACGATTCTGATCTCATCTGCATAATCACCCAGTCCGGAACCCAAGATCAGGGCAACCTCCGGCTTAAAATCAATCTTCTCTTTTACACTGGCCAAACATGTCATTAATTTGTTATACATCTTTTCACATTCCTTTCCTTTTTGAAATTATTCTACTTGAAACCATACCGCACAATACATAATAGATAAGAATTATGTTGTAAATAAATTATACATAATTTTCCTTCTTTTCAAAACGACATCTGTCGTATTTGGTGGATTTTTATAATTTTAGGATATATGCACAAAAATATATGCACACTTTTTACTACTTTTCACAATAATCTATTTAAAATCACTTCATACACATAAAGGGACAGTCTGTGCCGCAAGACAGACTGTCCCTCCATATAAAAAGTTATATAAATCAGATCACATTCTTCTGCATCTCTCCCTGCCCCAGCGGCATGGGTCCGATAGCAAACGGGCCGCCGCCCCCTTGCAGGTCAGAAGAACCGGTACCAGGACGATCAATATACAGATCATAAGCAGACTCTTCACTCCATACAGATCCATTACCAGCCCGGAATACAGCAGGCTGATGATGCCTGTAAAACTGTTATATACCGCATCCGCGATATTATGCCCCAGATTGCGGAACGCAGGAGAAACACTCTTCTCCGTAACACTTCTCATCGTAGGCAGCAAGATCCCTACCCCCATATTGTAGAGAAATGATCCCGCAAAGATCGCGCCCGGCGACGCGGCATAAAATACCAGCATCAAAGTAAGGAACGGCAGTCCCGCAAGCAGCATGTAACGCAGGCGAAGAGAGTATCTTTCTATCCTGTCCGCCAGAGCTATAAACGGCACCTGCACAACAGCACAGATGAATGCATCAATCCCCAGATCGGAGACATTGCCCCCAACATTCTTAAGGAGCGGCATTTTCAGATTATTCACCGGTGCGATCGCAAGGCCCACCAGAAACAGTATCACGATCAGATAACGATATTCCCCGCTTGCAAATACCTGATTCAGGGAACCAAGCCTGAATTCCTCACCTGTCTTAATCTTCTCCCTTCCTTCCGGAAGCATGGCTGCCGCTGCAATGCCCACAAGCAGAAATATGGTTCCGACAGCCAGCATAAGAGAATACCCGAATTCCGAGATCATCCTTCCAAGCACGACGGATATGATCGCATAAAAAAACGACGGCAGGCAGCGAATCCTCCCATAAACCGAGAAATTGTTCCCGCAGGTAAGCAGAAGCCAGGAGTCAATATTCGTCGCATGCGGCAGACACACGAACCCAAGCATCGGATATAATACTGCCAGCATCGGTATGCTGTCATAGGAAAAATAGATCAGATACATCAATACACCCGCTGATATAAAACAGATGATCGACACCTTCCGATTCGTATGAAACCGGTCGCAGACCATGCCCCAGACAAATGATCCCACAAATGACGCCAGCAAAAAAGACGCCATAAATATACTTACCATTGTATTGGTAATCCCTTTTGACAGCAGATAAGACATTAAAAATCCAATAAACGAAGCATGAAAACACCAGTATGATATCTCGATCACAGCAAATCCAATCCAATGACGTCTCTTAATAGTCTTCATAATCCTTCCCCTCTCATAAATTTATTAATCAAATTATAGAAAACCATTGACGTTATGGGAATATCCTTTATAATCTGAAATATAGACAAAATTGAACTTGTTTGAAGGAGACGTGTCTATGCTACAATACTCAGCATATCTTTACGACCAGGATCTTGATAATTATAACGTGGACCTTCCTTTTCTGGTCCATAGCTGCGGCAAGATCTCTATGAATTGCGGCAGGAACCTGAATATAGACCGGCAAAACGGCAGGCAGGATTTTCAGATCATCTACATCCATCAGGGAAAGGGGCATTTTATATTAGATAACAGGGAGATCGTACTGGATGAGGGGTGTACCGTGCTCTACTATCCATTTGAGATACAGCAGTATTCCTTCCGCCACTTCGAGAATGCTCAGTTCTACTGGCTGCATTTTTCCGGAAACGATATTCCCGGTCTGTTAATAGAAGCCGGATTAGACCGGCAGATCATAGATACCGGCATGGCATCCTACATCCCCGCCTTGTTCGAGGGGATCATCCGGGAGCTAATCACGAAGCAGCCGGGGTACCTTCAGATCGCCAGCCTCAAAGGCCAGGAACTGGTCTGGCTGCTTGCGCGCGAAGCCCGGAAACAGGCAAGCCGGAATCGGAACGGCTATAATGCAGAGATGGAGGATATCCTGGAATTCATCCACCGGAATTACTATCAGGATCTTGCCATCGAACAGTTGGCGAGAAGCTACGGGACGAGTACAAGCTGGTTTATCAAGGAATTCTCCCGTTATACCGGCCTTACCCCCAAGAAGTATATCAATGAAGTGAGGCTGAACCATGCGAAGGAACTCTTAAGTTCTACCAACTATAATATCAGCAAGATCTCTAACGTGTGCGGCTTCGAGAATCCGCTGTATTTCAGCCGCTATTTTCAGAAGAATTATCATATGGCGCCGACGAAATACAGGGATATGGGGAGGCGTTAATACGCCTCCCCATTAGTGCATCCCGGGCATCCAGGCACCTGTCACCAGTACACGAAAATAAGTTCGGCTGGTTACTTATTATTCGGTGTACCAGACCCATCAGGTCAAATATCTATTGGCAGCTTCTACAACACTTTCCGGAAATCCAAAATGATCCAACAGCTTTATCGCATTTCTCTGCTCACAGATTCCCTGATGAAGCTTATAATCAAATACAATCTCCTCGTCCTTGGCCTTCTCACAGAAATAATAATTCGCATAATGATCACTGTCCAGCAGATCGATCAGCTCCACATCATGGGATGCCACTATTACGATACAATTCTTACGCTCCAGATACTTTAAGATCGCTGCCGAAGCCGCGATCCTCTCCTGGGTGTTCGTTCCCCGGAGGATCTCATCTATTACCGCTATGACGAGGTTTCCCCTGTCAATCACATCCACAATCCTCTGCAGCGATCTAACCTCTCTTACGAAATAACTCTCCCCCGCCATCAGATCATCCCTGATCGCCATAGATGTATATACCTCTGCCTTTGCTATACACGCAGTCTTCGCTGCACAAGTATGGATACTCATAGCCAATATCTCATTAACCGCGACCGCTTTAATAAAAGTGGATTTCCCCGACGCGTTGGATCCCGTAACGATACAACTGTCATTCAGGCTGAAATCATTATAAACCGGCTCTTCCAGCAATGGATTGTACAGCTCCTCATAACTGATCCCACACCCTTCACCAAACTCAGGAACACAATACATTGGGATACTTCTTCGGAATGAAGCCGCTGAAACCGCCATATCCAATTCTCCAAGCAGCTCAAACACCTGATTAATCACGGTTAAATGCTTTTCCAACATCGTCAGGATTCGATTATACATCACAAAGTCAAATAAAAAGGCGCCCGTTATATACGTCGCAGACACTTCCATAAAATCTGCTGAATATTTTCTTCGATACCTTCCATTGATGAATTTCAAGGACTTCGTCAGTTTCCTGACAACTTCCTGATTCTCTCTGAATCCCCCGAATACTGCAGCATCTTTTTCCCCCGCAAACTCCCCGCTGATCTTTAGAATGCTCTGTACTGCTATCATGAGATCCATATTAATCTCATACTTTCCTTTCATCAAAGCATAGATATTTATATTCACTAAGAAAATGATCCCCATGAAAGCATACGCATACGTATGACGCAAAAAGATACTCATAACAATTGCCAAAAACAGCAGCAATTGCAGCAAATAATAAATCCATATTTTAGGCAGCTTAAAATTATCTAATCCATTCAAGAATGATGGAATATAATAATTATTCTCTCTTTTGCCTATATGCAATAACTTTTTTTGTATATTTATTCTGGCGTCTTGATGATCCGTTACGAATATGATCTTATTTTCCAGAGCTTCCAGCTTCGAATCCTCATAGCAAAGGTTCCTCAGGCTCCGGTATAAATACTGATCTCCCACTGACGAACAACACGTATTAATTCGTGCAAAGACCTTATCCATACTGAGATCGTTCCAGGTGATATCATCTATATGCCCCCGGCAGTCTTTACTCTTCCTTTCCTTCCAAAATATCTTAATCTCATCAAAATTATACTCCTTATACTCTGGTTTCGTCCCGAATTGCTTCAACAGCATATAGTGAACCTTTTTTCTATTCATATGGGAACTATAGAAGCCGCCTGCCAAAATAGCTATAATCAATCCTGCTATAAGAAATAATTGTTCCACTTTCTCTTCTTCCCCGCCTCCTTCTTCAGTTTTATTCAGTTTATCACAAGAATCTCTCATATGCAATTGAAACGAAATTTATCAAAAATGATATTCTTCCAGACAAATCCCCCGCTCATACATCTCTGTCGCTGCCTCCACTCCCACATAGCGGTAATGCCAGACTTCCTCTGCCACACCGGTAAACTGTGTTTTATCTCCTGGATATCGGAAAATAAATCCATATTTATAGCTGTTCTCCTGAAGCCATAAATACACGTCGTAGGTCTCTCCGTTGATATCTACCGCAAAACCTAACTGATGTTCACTGTATCCCGGCACAGCAACCCACTGTTCTGCCAACTCCTTTGCCTCGTTGTCCGGATACCCTTCTTTTTTATACTCCATGATCTTCTCATCATAAAGTTCTTGCTGTTTCTCTGGTGTCCGATAGCCAGACACCACCAGCGGCAATTTTCCCCCGTTCCCTTCTCTCGCGGCCTCCAGCATTTCCATCAACGGAGCATAGATACGTTCGTCTACATATTCCCCGCCCTGTACTTCTGTAAGCTTGGGTTTGTAGTCTTTTGGGATGTGGTTTTTGCTATTTACCAGGATCAGATTCCATGGTGTATCACCGCCCTGTGTATTCGTATTTTGTATCATCCCATCCTGCTTATCATGGTTGATATATTTTATCTGCCTGTCGTTCAAAGACGACTCACTTCCCAGTTCAGCACTGCTTTTCCTGGCAAAGCCAATAATTATCATAAAAGATAACAAGACCACGGTAACAACGCCGGCCGTCTGTATCATCCCTATTCTCCTGCGTCTGCGCCCGCGATGTATATTTCTTCTGCCCTTTTTCCGGTTATATTTTCCTGTCATAATAAAGCTCCTTTCTAATCTGTAAAAGTAATGCCTCTGTTCAATATCAATTGTACTGAACAAAGGCATCTCGAACTTTAATATGAAGTTGTTTAATTCCTAAGAAAATCCTAAGGCAGACAAACCGTGATCGTAACCGTGTCGCCTTCGCTGGCAGCGCTGACAGACCCGCCATGCAAGACGGCAATCTCTTTCGCGATCGCCAGACCAAGGCCCGTACCTCCGGTATCCGTTACGCGCGCCTTATCCAAACGATAAAATTTATCAAAAAGGGAAGATAATTTTTCCTCCGGAATATGATTCCCTTCGTTCCGGAATGCGATCACGACCTGTCCGTCTGTTTCTCTGGCAGAGATAACAATCTCTGTATCAGAATAACTATATGCGGCCGCATTTCTCAAAATATTGCCGAATACCCTTACGATTTGATCCGGATCGGCGTAAATCATCTGATCCTCATCAATCTCTAATACTACCGAATTGCCATGTTGTGCAAAAACGGGCGACATCTCATCCGATAGCTGTACCAGCATATAGTATAGATCGATCGGTTCTCTGGACAGCTTGATCTGCCTGGAATTATAGCGGGTGATTTCGAAGAATTCATTGATCATCTCTTCTAAACGATACGCTTTATCCAATGTTATATGAATATTTTTGGCACGCTGATCCACAGGCATATCCGGTTCCTCATCGAGAAGGTTCAGATAGCCGATCACGGAAGTAAGCGGAGTTCGGATATCGTGAGCCAGATACATCACTAATTCATCTTTCCGCTGTTCTGCAACTATGGTTTCCTGCCGCTGCTTCTCTAACGTCTGTTTCACTGCATTCAATTTGTGTTCGAAAGGATACATCTCTGCTGATAAATGTATCTGCTCAATATCTTCCGCAAGTAAAGCATCAATGCCTTGATTGATTTCTTGAAAATAACGGGTCATCCAACGGAATAAAAAATACAGCAGCGCAATGAAAATCAATAAAATTGCCGCAGCGAAAAAGATTTCTTTGCAGTTTCTAAAATAATAATGGTATATAAGAAATGCCTGCTCATGTTCCATTCGCATGAAACGTTCCAGAAACCACACGATCAGATTGCCGCCCCGCTGTCTCCACAGGAACAGATATAATACGATCACCGCTGCGACGGAAATCACGGCATTCACGCAAAACCGCAGCATGATCTTCATCTGAAACTCCAGATATTCGTTTCTAACGCTATCCTTCAATTTTATACCCAACTCCCCATATGGTTTTTATATATTTAGGCTTACTTAAAGTGTCATTCATCTTCTCACGAAGATGACGGATATGAACCGTAATCGTGTTATTTGATTTGGTGTAATACTCATCCTGCCAGATCTGATGGAACAATTCTTCTGCACTGATCACACACCCTTTATTTTCCAACAGGATACGTAAAATAGAAAATTCCGTAGGAGTCAATATAATCGGCTTATCATTCAGAAAGCATTCATGTGTATCTAACCTCATCACCAGACCGGAATGCGAGAGCCTATGCTCTTCCTTCTCCGCTTCTCCTGAATGCGCCGGATTATATCTCTTATAGCGCCGCAGTTGGGACTTGACCCTCGCTACCAGTTCAAGCGGACGAAATGGCTTCGTAATATAATCGTCCGCGCCAAGGGTAAGCCCCGTGATCTTATCCGTCTCTTCATCCTTAGCTGTCAGCATAATGATCGGATAAGTATATCTGGAGCGGATCTTCTGGCACAAAGTAAATCCGTCTGTCTCCGGCAGCATAATATCCAAAATGGCAAGATCAAGCTCTGTTGTGTCGATACATTCGAGAGCTTCTGCGGCAGAATAGAACTTAAAAACGGTAAAATTCTCATTGCTTAAATAGACTTCTATCAGGTCGGCAATCTCAGCTTCATCATCAACGATCAATATTCTGTCAGACATAAGGCTCTGTTCCTTTCTACTTCTATCTCGCTTTCAGATGAATCATCATCCCCGTATAATCGCCGCTTAAGCGGTCCATCCAGTATCCCGCGTTCATCAGCGCCGATCCTGTCAGGTTAAACGTTGCATAAGACTTCGTTGCACCATCCGCTCCTTCCCGGTGCACTTCCTCATTCCTGACTTCAGCGGAAACAGAGATAACCGTCGTTTCATATTCGGTTTCTTCCAGCAGTCCTTTCAGCCGAAGCTTTCTCGCCGCCCCGAAATATCCCGGCAGCGCATGTATCTGGATATAGGTCAGCAACGCTTCCTTTTTATCCTTAGATACGACCATCCAGGACGCATAATCCGGATTGCCAAGCGAATCTTCTATCCGGTAGAGGTCTCCTTCCTTCACAAGCCAGTGGTATTTATGATAGATATCTACCTGCTTACGGATCACTTCTTTCTCAGACTCGCTCATCCGCGCAATATCCAGCTCATACCCAAATGTTCCCGCCATAGCGACATATCCCCGTGTCTCCAGCGAAGTGATCCGGCCGGTCTGATGATTAGGCACCGCGCTTACATGGGCGCCGATCGTTGAGAGCGGATAACACATAGAAGCGCCCATCTCAATCCTGATCCGCTCTATGGCATCCGAGTCGTCCGATCCCCAGATCTGCGGGCTATAGTAGAGTACGCCTGGATCAAACCGGGAACCTCCCGCGGAACAGTTCTCGAGCAGAAGTGACGGGAAATCATCCCGAAGCCTCCCCATGATCTCATATACCCCCATAACATATCTGTGGCACAGTTCTCCCTGACGGTCTGCCGGAAGCGCCGCCGACGCCGTCTCCGTCAGAGTACGGTTCATATCCCACTTGATATACTCCACATTCGCGCCGGATAATACCTGATGGATCATACTGTAGATATGATCCCGCACTTCCTTCCTGGACCAATCCAGAACATATTGATGCCGGAACAGGGAACGATGTCTTCCCGGAATCTGGATCGCCCAATCCGGATGCGCCCGAAACAGCTCTGAATCCGGGCTTACCATCTCCGGCTCGATCCACAGTCCGAACTTCATACCGAGATGATTGATCTCCTTCGCGAGATGTCCGATACCTCCCGGCACCTTCTCTTCATTGACAAACCAGTCTCCCAAGCCCCTTCTCTCATCATTCCTGTTCCCAAACCATCCGTCGTCCAGTACAAATAATTCAATCCCGCACTTCTTCGCCTCAGCCGCGATCTCGATCAGCTTCTCTACGGTAAAATCAAAATACGTCGCCTCCCAGTTATTGACAAGGATCGGTCTTAGGGTATCCGGATAAACATCACGGATCAGATGCCTTCTGTACAGATCATGGAAGGTCCGGCTCATCTTCCCAAGCCCCTGGTCAGAATATACCATCACCACCTCCGGCGCCGTGAAGCTCTCTCCCTGTCCGAGTTTCCAACTGAAATTGACCGGATTGATCCCCATCACGATCCGTGAGCCGCGGAAATGATGCCCTTCCGCAACTCCGAGAAAATTCCCTGAGTATACCAGATTCATGGCGAATACTTCCCCGGTATCTTCCGTTGCATCCGAAGAGATTACTGCCAGGAACGGGTTGTCCGTCGGCCCGGACTCTCCCCGGGTACTTCCCGTCGTGACCTTCCCCTGGCGCAGCGGCGTACGAACCGGCCCGCATTCCCTCTCCCAGCTTCCATGAAGCGTCAGCACATCGAAGTTCTGATGGTCGAATTCCAGACAGCCGGACATTGCCCGCTTGATATAGACAGCCTTCTCGTCTTCGTTCGTAATAAGCGCCGTGCGGGTGATCACATCCATATGCTCGAAGACCGTATAGAGAAGCGTCACTTTAAGCTTCAGAACTTTATCCCTGCATACCAGTTCCAGCGTATTACAGTCGCCGTCCTCTCTCTCGAAGGTTGACGGCAATCCATCCAGATGCGGTTTCCCCGGATAGATCTTATGGGATTCATAACGAAGATCACATGCATGGTACCCGTCAATGGTTTCCACCTCAAGGCAATGTTCACGGTAATCCCCGCATCCATAGGTTGGATATTCGAAAGGAATCGCATCCATGATCCGTCCCGCCTGCCCCGGCAGCACCGAAGGACGTACCTGATACAGCGGCCCATACAGATAATTAACATCTGAATCTATGATCTTCTTCCCATAATACAAATGTGAGACAAACTTGTCCTCGTCAAAAATACCGATAATGTAGCTGGTATCCAAAGCATCCAGTTTAAAAACCCCTGCCTGTTCGTTGAATAAAATACTCATAATAATTCCTCCTCTCTTTCTTCATTAAAACTACAGCATCCTTCCGCCATTTGTCAAGAATCTCTTCTGATAAAATGATCAATCCGATATGATATCTCCAATAGAAAACGAATTCCGGGTACATTCCAGCCGGTACGTCAGGGAATTGCGATGGATGTATAAGCTGCATGCCAGGTAGATTTCCAGGGTATGATATAGATCCGTCCCATCTGAATAAAAGCTTACCCTTTCGTTCTTCTCCGTTATCACCCCAGATACGCAATCGCGGCTTCCCGGTCCATCCAGATATGGATTCCGCCCCCAGATTCTGTAAATCGATCCGTCTCATAGCTTTCCGCCCTCACCCACTCTCCCGTCCGATACCAGAAATTCTCATCCACATAGGAATGGGCTTCCGTAAAGCTCTGGGAATAGTCCCCGGTTCTTATCGAGAGCACCTTCGCCTTATCCACCCGTATCTCATATGTAGTTCCCTGCAGCCGCCGCGCATCCGCAGGTATCAGCAACTGCACGATCCGCCTCCCAAAGCACACCTTCCACCCGATAAACGCACCGCTCATCGGACACCGCGGCTCATAGAACTTCGTACGCTCATCTGCGGTTATTCCGCTAAGCACCGCCCCATGAAGCGCCGCCGCAAAGATATCCGCACCGGATATATCAGCTCCGGTCATATCGCAATATCTGAAATCTGCCGAATGCAAAAAAGCATCTTGCAGAATCGCCCCCCCCCCTAAGGCTTGAGCCTTGAAAAAATGCATTCGATGCAGAACAGCCCGACAGATCCGCGCTGTTAAGCCTTACATTCCGGAAATCACTTTTATCAAAATTAATTTGCCGCAGATCCCAGCCTGACAGATCCAGATCCTCAAAAAGACAGCCTGACAGATCAAGCGGCTCTCTCTCTTTTCTCTCAGAAATGATCCTCTCCAATTCTTCTGCACTGATCTTCCTTAACATCCCGTCACCTCTTCTTTCTTCATTGCAATTACCTAAACTATTCATTATTTTGATGCATCACAGAAAACCCGCAAACATTACTGCTTACGGGCCTTTTCAAACTCCCCGAGTTGGGCTCGAACCAACAACCCCACGGTTAACAGCCGTGTGCTCTACCATTGATACTGTTGTCAGCAGAAACCATTCAATCCCCTTTTTCCCAGATTCATGCACATACAGTGCTGTCAGTGTCAGCTTTTCTCGTAAATGTTTCTCCCAACTTCTTTGCGGACGGTGAATCACAACCCTCCCTCCCGGTCGCATACTGTTAATATTTGAATATCCTTCGGCACCCTTTGGTGTGTCTCATTCATGCTATTCAGCCATCGGAAACCTTCTTTTTCCTCTATTGGCTTGAAACGTTTTTGCTCCCTTGTTCCAGAATCATCCTTTCGCTTTTCGATCGCCAAATCCAACAGATGTAGTATCCTGGATCGCTAAAATCCACTCTGCATCTGCACATTTCATTTTTTCTACAGTTGCTCTGGATATGCTGTCAAGTAATTCATCTTTGGAGACATCTCTCTATTACTAAAGAAACGGTATGCTGCTTTTGCAGAACTTCTGGATCCGGTTGCAGCCCAAGTGGATTTTCCAGGTGATGCCGCGAAAGCATCCATAATTTTGAAGAAGCGTGTTTTTAAACGCTGATCGACAAAATTTACGTCCATAAACTCTTCTTGCCAATTCCTGCATTCAGACGTCATTTGGATCGCCTCTTTTTCTTTAGTATAGCATGGGAACAGATAAATATCCATGATTACTTGTGGGTCAAGTTAAGAAGTCTATGGGAGGGCGTGAGCAAGTTTCATTATCTCCCACGCTGTCATTGCGCCCGGCCTGCCAGGGCCGGGTCAAAGGTTCGCGCTGATCGCTCGACCCGCTTTTGTCACCTCCTCAAGCGGGCTGTCCTGGTGGTGCGCCTTTTGTCGCTGTTCACGCAGGTTTTGTGCCTGGAATACTGTATATTCAGTTGTCCTCAAAAAGTACATACGCCTCCTTACCTATCCGGCGGTTTTTGGGGAACATTACATCCGGCTCAAAGCCGGGGTCAACGTCCAGGGGGCACTCGTTATGCTCCCGCTT
>CANDQP010000037.1 GCA_947388185.1 uncultured Dorea sp.
GGTATATTGAAAAATCTTTGATTTTCAAGGAAAAAAGACTTGACTTAATAGGGAGAGTAAAATATATGATTAAGAACCCAATACTTCCCGGTTTCAATCCAGATCCATGTATTTGCAGAAAAGGAGAAGATTATTATATTGCAGTATCTACTTTCGAATGGTTCCCGGGCATTCCTGTGTATCACTCCAAAGATCTGAAAAACTGGGAATTATATACCCACGTTCTGACGGATGATGAAGAAGTAGATCTGAAGAAGCTTCCAAGTGCAAAGGGAATCTGGGCTCCATGTCTGACCTATTGTGAAGCAGAAGATTTGTTTTATGTGGTCTATGGCGTTATGAATTCTATGAATGCACGGTATTTTGACGTAGATAATTTTCTGATTACTTCGAAGGATATCTGCGGACCGTGGAGTGAACCCATATACCTGCATTCTTCTGGTTTTGATGCGTCCATTTTTCATGATGACGACGGGAAAAAGTATATCGTATCTTTGGAGTGGGAAACCAGGGAAGGCTACGAAAAACCGGGCACGATCTGTATGGCAGAATATTCGCCGGAGAAGAAGGAAATCATAGGCTATCCGCAAAGAATGTGGAGAGGCGGTACAGACAGGGGATGTATTGAGGCGCCTCATTTAACAAAACGGGGCGGTTTCTATTATATTATGTGTGCGGAAGGCGGTACCGGGTATAATCATTGCGTGACTATGGGCCGTTCCCGGAATGTATGGGGTCCCTATGAAAAGGATCCGGCAAACCCTATCGTGACCAGTGTTCCGAAAGAGTCCTTTGAACGGCATGACCCGGATCATCTCAAAACCAGATATTACAATCCAGAAACCGTCTTGCAGAAATCCGGACATGGAAGCTATGTAGAGCTTCCGACGGGTGAAGTATACCTGGTTCACCTCTGTGCAAGGCCCTTTGTGCCGGAACTTAGGTGTACTCTTGGACGGGAAACCGCGATCCAGAAAATGAAATGGACCGATGATGGATGGCTTCGTATGGCGGATGGAAGTAATCTGGCGAAAGTGGATGTGCCGGAAAGCATGCTTCCGGAAGCGCCCGTTCCGGAAATCGTAGTATTTGACGATTTCGACGGACCGGAGTTAGGCAATTATTATTATGCGCCCCGAATCATGCCCTCGCGCTTCGCGGATGTGACGGCACGTCCCGGTTATGTCAGGATCCGGGGACAAGAATCAAGGACGTCTTTGAATAAAGTGAGTATCCTAGCACGGAAGCTGACCAGCGTATATGCCAGAATAACGGCAAAAATGGAGTTTCAGCCTGAGATACATCAACATAGCGCGGGATTGATTCTATATTATGATAATATGAATTATATTAATCTGAGGAAATATTATAGTGAGACTTTGAAGCAAAGTGCGATCTCTATTATCTATCTTGAAAATGGAGAAAAAACGGAATTTCTGAATACCAGACTTCCCGTGGAAGACAGACCGATTTATCTGCGCCTCTATATTGAAGGAAGAAAGTCCTGGTTTGAATGGAGCTATGAGGATGAAGACTTCCATAAGATCGGACAGATATTCGATACAACGAAGTTTTCGGATGAATATTGTAAATACGGAGAATTTACAGGAACGATGGTTGGAATTACCTGCGCCGACAGAGTCAAACACCAGCATTATGCGGATTTTGATTTTTTTGAATATCTTCCCCTCCCTATTGACAAATAAACTTTTCAACGTATAATGGATAATACTGGCCTTATCCCAGGAGAATACATAATGAGAGGAAGTGAAGCATGAAAAACGAGAAAACGAATTGGGGGAATTTCTTCCGGATCGTATTTACAATCGCATTACCTATCGCGTTCCAGAATTTCCTGTCCACCACGGCGAGTATGGTAGACACCATCATGATCGGAAGCCAGGGTGAATTATCCGTAGCGGCGGTTGGGATCTGCTCTCAGATCACTTCCTTATTTTTCTCCAGCTATTTTGGCTTCGCAAGCGGAGGGCTGCTCTTTTTCTCACAATACTGGGGTGCGCGCAACGAGAAGGGCATCAACCGTGCCTTCGGCCTGGCGCTTACCTGTATGCTGGTAATATCCTTATTGTTTGGCGGAACGGCAGTTGCCAACCCGGAATTCATACTGGGGATCTATACGGACAAAGAAGCGATCATCGCAATCGGCGCTCCTTATATCCGAATCGTAGGCTTTGCATATCCCCTCCAGGTCCTTGCCATGATCGTAAGCTTCCTGATGCGCTCGACCGAGCGGGTGAAACCGCCCTTAATCAGCTCGATCCTTGCGCTGATCACGAATTTCGCCCTGAACTGGGTCCTGATCTATGGACGCTTCGGCATGCCCCGGATGGGCGCGGCAGGCGCCGCAGTCGGCACTTTGGTATCCGGCATCGTCAATATCATCGTGCTGTTCATTTTCCTGATGAAGGATAAGAACACACTTGTACTGAGACTGAAGGATATGTTCTCCTGGCAGGATGGGTTCCTCAAGGAATATATGGGGAAATGTCTCCCTATTATCCTCAACGAGCTGTTCTACGGGATCGGACAGATGTTGATCAATATCGTGATCGGCCACCAATCCGAGTCGGCCATCGCGGCTATGGCGGCATTCCGTGTCCTGGAAGGCTTCGTATTCGCCTTCTTCGGCGGACTCGCCGATGCATCTTCCGTGGTAGTCGGCAAGGAAGTCGGCTCCGGGCATCTCATGAACGGCTATCAGTATGTGAAGAAATTCGCCATCCTGTGTCCGGCGATCACCTTCTGCATCAGCCTGACCGGCCTGACCTTAAACAGACCGATGCTGTCCCTGTTCGGCCTGGGGACGGATGCCATGTTCTATGGGAAATACATGATCCTGATCTACCTGGCCGCCGGAACCATCCGTACCTGCAACTATATCATGAACTGCTGCTACCGTGCGGGAGGCGAAGCCGTATTCGGCACATTGCTGGAGATTATCTGCCTGTTCACCGTAAGCGTTCCTGCTACCTGGATTGCAGGCATGATACTGCATCTCCCGTTCCTTGCAGTATTCGCCTTCATATATACGGATGAGCTGATCCGGCTGGTCTTCGAACTATGGTACACCAAGAGCGGGAAATGGATCAAGCCCGTAACAGAGCTTGGAAGAGCGGCTCTGCCTGAATTTAAAGAAGCTCTTTCCATGAAGAAACGATAAGCAAAAAAGGCGTCCGGAACAATACCAGGCGCCTTAAACTTTCCCACTTTCTATATCAAATCCTTTTGATCCTCTCAATCGCTGCCACAGTATTCTCATAAGACCCGAATGCCGTCAGCCGGAAATACCCTTCCCCGCTTGGTCCAAACCCTGACCCGGGCGTTCCCACAACATGAGCGCGTTCTAACAGGTGATCGAAGAATTCCCATGACGTCATTCCCTTCGGTGTCTTAAGCCAGATATACGGCGCGTTCACCCCGCCCGACACCTGATAGCCGGCATCCTTCAGGCCTTCGTAGATGACCCTGGCATTCTTCATATAATAAGCGACCTGCTCCTTAAGCTGTCTCTTCCCTTCTTCGGAATACACAGCCTCCCCCGCCTTCTGCACGATATAAGGAGCTCCGTTATACTTGGTGCCATGCCGTCTCGCCCACAGGGAATGGAGCATAACCTCCCCGCATTTCACATCCTTAGGAATCACCGTTGCGCCAAGCCGCACGCCTGTGAACCCGGCGTTCTTCGAGAAGCTTCGAAGCTCGACAGCACAGGTTCTCGCCCCCTCGCACTCGTAGATACTGTGCGGTACATCCTCCTGAGAAATGTATGCCTCATAGGCCGCGTCATAGATAATGACCGCTCCGGCCTTGTTGGCATAATCCACCCATTCCTGGAGCTGCGCCTTCGTGATGGCAGACCCAGTCGGATTATTGGGGAAACACAGATAGATAATGTCCGGAGTCTCTTTTGGAAGCTCCGGCGCAAAATCCGTCTCCTCCGTACACGGCATATAGATCACGTCGCTCCAGGTCTCCTTATCCATATCATAGGATCCTGTGCGCCCCGCCATCACATTCGTATCCACATAGACCGGATAGACCGGGTCGCATACAGCGATCTTATTATCCTTCGCGAAGATCTCCTGGATATTGCCGGAATCACACTTGGCTCCGTCCGAGATGAACACCTCATCCGCCTTGATATCGCACCCTCTGTCCTGATAATCATTCTTCGCCATGGCGTTTCTCAAGAACTCATAGCCAAGATCCGGCGCATAGCCATGAAATGTCTCCGCATGCGCCATCTCGTCCACCGCACTGTGCAGCGCCTCTATGATCGCAGGCGCGAGCGGCTGCGTCACATCACCGATTCCAAGACGGATGATACTCTTATCCGGGTTCGCCGCCTGGAATGCCGCCACCTTCTTTCCTATGGTTGAAAATAAATAACTGCCCGGTAATTTCAGATAATCTTCATTCACTTTAAACATATACTCTTCCTCCCTGTTACTGTATTCCGGCCGGAAGCTCAATCTCTCCCTCGAATACCGTCACTGCCGGACCTGTCATATAGACCTTGCCGCTCTCTTCATCCCATTCGATCAGCAGGCTTCCGCCTGACAGCTTCACTGTAACCTTCCGCCCGGCAAGCCCGTTAAGGATACTTGCCACGGCTGCGGCGCATGCCCCTGTTCCGCAGGCAAGCGTTTCTCCGGAGCCGCGCTCCCACACGCGCATCTCTATGGTTTCCCTGTCGATCACACGGACGAATTCCGTATTGATCCTGTGGGGGAATCTCTCATGATTCTCGAACTTCGGCCCGATCCTGTCTATATCCAATTTCACCACATCTTCCAGAAATACTACCGCATGCGGATTGCCCATGGATACACCTGTGATCCTGTATTCCATCCCGTCCACCACAATTGGTTCATCGATCACCTCTTTATCTTCCACATCAGCAGACTGCTCTCCTGAATCCGCTGCAGGCTCCGCAGCTTCCTGCCCCACAAACCGTTCATTATCGCCAAATACCTCTTCTCCCGGCGCCGCGGTTTCATCCGGCATACATTCTCCCGGCGTCTCGAAGAGAATCGGTATTCTCCCGGCCCTAAGCTCCGGCGTCCCCATATCTACTCTGATTTGCACGGCCTTGCCGTCTTCCACAGTCAGATCCAGATATTTGATGCCGCCGAGTGTCTCAACCGATATACTGGTCTTATCCGTAAGTCCATAGTCATAGACATACTTTGCAACGCAGCGGATCCCATTCCCGCACATCTCGCTGCGGGAACCGTCTGCATTATACATCGCCATCTCGAAATCCGCCTTCTCTGACGGACAGATCAGGATCAAACCATCCGCCCCGATCCCGAAATGTCTGTCACTTACATATCTCGCCGCTTCCGCCGGGTTCTCCACCTTCTCCTTAAAACAATTCACATAGACATAATCATTTCCTAATCCATGCATCTTTGTAAATCTCATCTCTAAACTTCCTTTCCTTCTCCATTCCTACTCTGCCATAACACTCAAAACCATCTCCGCCGTCTCGGCCATATTCGTACCGCTGTCCATACTGCTCTTCTGCAGATATCTGTGGGCTTCCGCCTCTGACATATTGTTACGGCTCATCAGCAGCTCCTTCGCCTTCGTTATCACCGCTTTCTGCTGCGAATTCCGGTTCTTACGCTCTAATTTCCGCTTCTTACGCCTCTGCTCTATGGTGCGGTGCATCATTTCCAGGGTATTCATCAAATCATACGCCTTGACTGGCATGGACAGACCGACCACACCCTCCATAGCACCCCCGGTCCACTTATCCGAGGACGCCACCAGAAGCATCTCAAAATCACCAGGCAGATACTCCCGAAGCTCCGTATACATCATATCCTTCAGCTTATACCCGCACACCACGATTCCCTCATCCGCCATATCTGCATATTGCAGTGCCTGTGCGCCTGCCGTGCAGACTCCGGTGACATCCATCCCACCGCGCACTATCAGGTTGCGAATCTTGGCCGCATTATCCCTATTGGGAAATGCAACTATAATACTAACCAAACTCACACCCCCTGCCGTCCTACATCCGATGCAGATACCTTCCAATCTCCCACTCTGTAACCTGTGCGCGGTAATCCGCATACTCCTTCTCCTTCGCCCGGATCAGCTTCCTCGATAGATCTTCCCCAAGTACAGACTGAATATATGGATCCTTCTTGAATTCTCCTGCCGCCTCCAGGAGACTTCCAGGCAGCTTCTCTATCCCGGCTTTCTCCCTCTGTTCTTCCGTCATCTCGAAGATATTACAGTCAATGCTGGCCGGCGGTAAGATCTCCTGCCTGATTCCCTCCATACCTGCTGCCAGACATACCGCAAGGGCAAGATACGGATTCGCGGTCGGATCCGGACTTCTAAGCTCCACTCTTGCCGATGTCCCCTTAACCGCCGGAATCCGCAAAAGCGGCGTCCGGTTCTTAGCCGACCACGCAATATAAACAGGAGCTTCATACCCCGGTACCAGCCTCTTATAGGAATTCACGATCGGATTCGTGATGAAGCTGATCGCTTTCATATGCTTCATGAGTCCGTCGATAAAATAATATGCCTCCCGGCTCAATCCCCTCTCATCCTTCGCATCCGCGAATACGTTGACCCCGTCCCTGTGCAGGGACATATTGATATGCATCCCGGAACCGCTGATCCCATATTTGGGCTTGGGCATAAATGTAGCGTGCAGGCCGTGTCGCTTCGCAATCGTCTTCGCCACCATCTTAAATGTCATGATGTTATCCGCCATTTCCAACGCCTCGCCGTACTGCAGGTCGATCTCGTGCTGCGCAGGAGCGATCTCATGATGGGATGCCTCTATCACGAATCCCATATCCTCCAGGGTCAGCACCATATCGCGTCTTGCATTCTCTCCCAGATCGAGAGGTCCTACGTCAAAATACGTCGCGCTCTCATGTGACAGAGTGGTCGGCCTCCCATCCTCATCTGCATGGAACAGGAAGAACTCACATTCCGGCCCCACATTGAAGTCATACCCCGAAGCCTTCACCTCTGACAGCACCTTCTTCAGAATATATCTCGGGTCACTCTCGAAGATACTCCCGTCCGGCTTACAGACATCGCAGATCAGCCTCGCCACCTTGCCTTGCTGCGGCCTCCACGGAAATATCGTAAATGTATCAAGATCCGGGTACAGGTACATGTCCGAATCCTCAATTCTCGCGAATCCCTCGATAGACGACCCGTCGAATATGATCTGATTATCCAGCGCCTTCTCAAGCTGGCTCGTCGTAATGGCAACATTCTTCATCGTACCGAAAATATCCGTAAACTGCAGCCGGATAAAGCCCACATCCTCTTCTTCAACCAATCTCAAAATATCCTGCCGTGTATAATGATTCATCCTATCTTCCTTCCATCTTCAACGCTATACCCTTTCGGGCATCCCTTGCTACATACCACTTAACGGGACGAACTATCGTCCGATAAGGTCTATATAATAAAATGGGCGCTCTCATGCTATGATGAAAACGCCTTTGTTTCGTCTTATAAATTATAAAATAAAAACAGGTATTTTGTCAACTCGACAAAATGTCCAAGATTCCATGCCTCTGCATATCTATGTCTGCATCATTGCCTAAATACCCGATTACTCTGCCTCATCCCAGCAGCCGTCATCCGCCTGTACATAAGAATTGCCGTTATTGTTGCCGCAGCTGATCCCTCTCTTGATCGGAGCAAGGCAGAATCCTTTGATCACTCCCAGCATGATACAGCATAAGATTACCAGCACCTTTTCTGCCGGCGTCCAGTCTCTTGCAAAAAATTCCTTAATACTCTCCCATATGTCTCTCATCAGCATATCCTCCTTATTCATTTCTGTTTGAAACATCTTCTGTTTGGATTATTACCATTATAGTTTATTTCATGGAAAAATGGAAGTTAGTGGCATATATTTATAACAAAATTTGTGATAGAATATTTTTATTAGTGATAAATACCTGAATATTACAGGAAAATAGGAGGAATACACAATGACCCTGCAGCAATTAAGATATGCCGTTGAGGTTGCAAACAGAGGCTCTATGAATGAAGCAGCAAAAAAGCTGTATGTTTCCCAGCCGAGTTTATCCAGTGCAATCAGAGATTTGGAACAGGAAATAGGAATTTCCATCTTTATCAGGACAAATAGAGGAATTTATGTGTCATCCGAAGGAAAAGAGTTTCTCTGCTACGCACTGCAAATTATCGAACAGGAAAATATATTGAAGGAACATTATCTAGGCGCAAAGCCATCAAAAGAAAAATTCGGTATTTCCACACAGCATTATACATTTGCGATCAAAGCGTTTGTAACACTCTTGCAGGAATTAAACCCAAACGAATTTGATTTTACATTTCGTGAAACCACGACGGCTGAAGTGATCAAAGACGTGCAAAACCGAAAAAGCGAGATCGGTATGCTTTACATGAATAACTTCAATGCTAAGATGATCCTGAAAAGTTTAGAAGAAGCAGGACTTAAATTCATAGAATTATTTCAATCTGAATCTTATATCTATGTGACAGAATCTCATCCTTTAGCCCGGAAAAAGGAAATTAAATTCAGAGATTTAAGACCGTATACGTTTCTTTCATTCGGGAAAGGAGAATACAATTCCAATTACTTTTCTGAAGAAATATTGAATATTCTTGAACATCGAAGGAACATTAAAGTAAGTGACAGAAGCACATTATTTTATCTGCTCCGCAAGCTTGGGGGATTTACTATCTGTACACAGATGGTAGATAATGAACTTCAAGGAGCAGACATTGTAGCCGTTCCGCTGAACGTGGAAGGAGTGATCAGAGTCGGGATCATTATGTATAAGAATGAAGAACTTAGCAGTATCGGCAAACGTTATATAGAGATCGTCAAAGAAAACATCAAAGGCTTGTTATAGCTTTTAGCTATTACAAACCTTTGATGTTTTTTACAAGCGTAATATCCGGTCCTGAATATTTACGGCCGTACTACCCAAACGGCAGACTTGCAAAACATACAGCCCAATAAATCCCGTCCTTCCGTTAAAGAAAACCCATATAACGATACTTGTCTCAATAATTGAAATGTATAAATGAATGAATTAAAATTGTATTACAAACACATAAACGGCCGACACAGTGTTTTACTAAAAGGTATGGAGGACTTTATATGAACGAAAACAAGAAACCTGAAAGACAAGACGAACGGCAGGCAACTTTGGGTATGTCATTTCTTGTATTATTACTTTCCATCGGGATTCTGATGGCAGGAATCCTTATACTGAAGCTGTCGCCGCATATTCCGATTCTTGTATGTACATTTATTATGGTAATTTATGGTCTGTATTTGAGAATACCGTGGTCTGAGATGATGAATAAAGCTGTAGAATCTATTTCAAGCAGTTTAGAAGCAATCATAATAGTTATGACTATAGGAATGGTAGTCGGTTCATGGGTAGCCTGCGGAACAGTTCCTTATGTTATATGGGGAGGATTGAAGCTTTTTACTCCGGCATTTCTTCTTCCTTTTACCGTAATACTCTGCGCGGTTATGAGCACCTTAACCGGAAGTTCATGGACAACTGTCGGAACAGTAGGAGTCGCATTCCTTGGAATCGGTATTTCAATGGGAATACCTGCACCGATCGTTGTGGGAGCAATCTGCTGCGGTGCTTTTTTCGGAGATACGCAATCTCCTATGTCAGACGGCTGCAACTTCGCAACAGCAATTTCGGGCGCCGGTCTGTATAACGGTGTGAAGGGAATGCTCTGCACGAATTGTACAGCATTGTTAGCCAGCCTTATTTTGTATATTATCATTGGGATCCGCTATTCAGCGGCAGCCAATATGGGCGCCGGAGAACAGATAGAGGAGACGCTTGCAGGGTTAGAACAAGGATTTCACATGACTCCGTTCTTACTGCTCCCTGCAATCGTATTATTCATTCTTCTTGCAGTCAAGCTGCCTGCAATTCCTACAATGCTTCTCGCTGCTGTCAGCGGCGTGATCGTCAATGTAATTTGTCAAAATGACTCTCTGACAGATGCTCTGGGTTATCTGATGAACGGTTATGTAGGTAACACAGGTGTAGCCGATGTTGACCGTATTATTACCCGCGGAGGAATGAACAATATGATGAGTACGGTCGCATTAATGATTTTTTCTATGTGGATGGCCGGTGTCCTTCAGCGGATCGGTATAATATCCATACTGCTTGATAAGATCTCGCAACTGGTAAAAAGAATCGTACCGCTTGTATTCCTTACTAATGTTCTAACATTTATATTCAGTTATTTTGCGGCAGATCCTTATCTTGCCATGACACTGCCGTCAAAGGCATTGGAAGGAGCTTACGATGATCTGGAATTGAACAGAAACGTACTATGCAGAAGTGTCGGCAACGCAGTTCTCTTCGCACCGATGGTTCCCTGGGGCTCTGGAGGGCTCTATGTATCAGCAACACTGGGTCTGGCTGTCTCTTCTTATATCCCATATTATTTTATGGGATATCTGGCACCTTTGCTATGTATTCTGTTTGCAGCAATCGGAATCGGGAATTATAAACGAAAACCAAATTAATCACGGAAGGGGTGCGGTGTATGAAGAATGGAAAACATGCATATTCCACTGCATGTATAGGACTGCTGCTTGCGATAGGCATACTGATATATGGGGTGCTGGTTTTAAAGCAAAGTCCGCATATCCCGCTTATTTTCAGCACTGCAGTCATCATGCTATACGGTGTAATAAACGGAAATACATGGAAGGAGATGCGTACCGGCATTGTAGAAAGCATTTCAGAATCTGCCGAAGCAATACTGATCATCTGTTTAATCGGCGTGACAATAGGCACCTGGATGGCCGGTGGAACAGTCCCGGCCATCATATACTATGGTTTTCAGATTTTTTCGCCTCGTTTCTTTCTGGTGTCGGTTGTAATACTATGCAGTGTGATGTCGCTTGTCACCGGCTCGTCATGGACAACGATCAGTACGATCGGAGTCGCATTTATGGGAATCAGTACAGGCATGGGAATACCGGCAGGAATGACGGCCGGCGCTATTATATGCGGCGCTTATTTCGGAGATAAACAATCTCCGCTCAGCGATTCTACAAATTTTACTGCCGCGGTAGCCAAAACAAACCTGTATGAGCACACCCGCTCTATGATATTTACAACGGGTCCGGCCTATTTTGCAAGCCTTATTATCTTTCTCATATTGGGAATGAAATACTTTAGCGACAGTATCGATATCTCGCAGATTCAGACGATAACAACCGGGTTAAAAGAAGGATTCTATATCGGTCCTGTGTTACTTTTCCCCCTATTTTTTCTATTGGTTCTGATCATACGGAGATTTCCGGCGATACCCACGATGATAATTGCTTCTATCTTTGGCCTGATCTGTACGCTCTGTATTCAGGGCGAGAGTATAGAGAACGGAATGCGTTATATGTATTCCGGTTATATAAGCGATACAGGAATCAAAACGCTGGATGATCTTTTGACAAGAGGCGGCCTGACTTCAATGACCGGAACAGTTACGCTTATGCTTATGTCGCTTTCATTAGCAGGCGTGATGCGTTCTACTGAAATAATGAATGTCATTCTAAAGAAGACCGGATCTCTTACAGAAAACCGCGTCGGATTGATCACCATGACATGGTTATTGACATTTTCACTGAGTTTTTTAGCGGCAGATCCATATTTAGCAATGATATTGCCCGCTAACATTCTGGGAGCAAAATACGATGAACTTGGAATACGAAGAAGCGTTATGTCGCGTACTTTAGAAGACGGCGGAACAATCGTCTGTCCTATGGTGCCTTGGGGGACGAATGGAATCTATTGCACAGAGACGCTTGGCGTATCGGCAAGAATATATATCCCCTACTATTTTTTAGGAATATTCACACCTGCAGCTATGCTGTTTTGTGCCATTACAGGCTTCGGCGTGCAAAAGAAAGGAAATAAAGATGGAAACACAAAAAAGAGATAAAATCATACCAGGAAAAACAAATTTTATCAAAAAGAGCGGATTCTCCTCAGAAAAAGAATACAAAGAAAAGATGTCAGAAAAAGGAAAATTTATGTACCATTTTCACTTGTGCTGTCCTTCTCTTACAGAACTAAAAATACAGATGGAAGAATTGGAACAAAGGCTGACTGAAAAAAATCTTCGTTTGGACCGGTTTGGAGTCAGCCTGGATTACGCTATGGCTCTTCCTGAAAACGAACGTGAAAAATACCGGCGCAATGAAGCCCTATACTTTGAAAAGCAAGCAGATTGGAATATATTGGGATATCCTTCCCATATGCAGCCGCATCTTGGAGACAATATGATCGGAAGCCCGGCATCCTACGAAAACACAGCGGCCGCTTTAAAAGCAGGCGTCACTACAATTGGAAATATATCACAATTTTTCGGTTGGGATTATCCCGAATGCCCGAATCTGGAAACTCGTACAGAGGATACCGTATCCGCAATTAAACTTATGGCCAAATACAAAGACTGCGGTACATTGATCCACTCTAATCTGGATGATGGATACGGCAGCGCGGCTTCTGATCTTGGTCTTCTGATCGGATGCGCACTGCTTGAAAAATACATTACAGAAGAATTACTTCATGCAAAATTAGCACATTCCTTCGGTGACATGTTCCAGTCCCCGTTTAAAAGACTCGTCTTCTTGTCGGCGTTGAAAAAAATACATAAAGGAAATATAACAGGTTCTATGATATTTACCAATAAACTGGGAAGAAACAAAACAGACAAAAGTCTGAATACGGCTCATCTGTCTCAATGTCTTCTTTGCGATATGGCAGGACAATTCCTTTATCAGACAGGCCATGCGGTCACGACCATGGCAAACGGAGGACTAACATCAGATGTAACCGCCGAAGAAATAATAAGAACCTTAGAATATGCAAAAGAATTAGAAAAATATGTACCTGAATTTGTCAAAATGATCGATCGCAAGAAAATAGACAGCACAGCTGACAGCATCGTAAAACGGGGGGAATATTTTTTAGAAAATGTACTGACGTCATTAGGTAAACGGATCGATATACAAAATCCATATGACTTAATGCTCGAGATCAAGAAACTGGGAATAAAAAGATTGATAGATGAATCAGCGCCAACCCCTGACAATGATGTGATCATAACGGATTATGCTATGTATATAGCAACAGAAAGGAGATAATATGTTAGAAAAAGAATTAATTGGGAAAGTAGCTCTTGTGACAGGCGGAGCAAGAGGAATCGGAAAATGTATAGCTGAGACACTTGCATCCAAAGGTGCAAATATCGTAATTCTGGATATGAAAATCCAAAAAGAGGACGAAGTAATTAAAAACTGCGAAGCGATGGGCGTAAAAGTCATAGCCGCGGAATGTGACATAACGAATCTGACGGATATTCATACAACCGTTAATCATATTGTAGAGAGAATGGGACAAATTGATATTCTGATAAATAATGCCGGAGTGTATCCATCTTCACCCATTCTTG
Source organism: uncultured Dorea sp. (assembly GCA_947388185.1). Lineage (GTDB taxonomy): Bacteria > Bacillota > Clostridia > Lachnospirales > Lachnospiraceae > Sporofaciens. Next base: position 13,513 of record CANDQP010000037.1, read on the forward strand.
AAGTAGACGAAAGCACCTTTGATTTTGTCATAGATGTAAATCTTAAAGGATTATTTTTCCTCACACAAGAAGTGGTAAAGGTTTCCATGCTGCCAAATAGATATGGTAAAATTGTAAATATCTCTTCCTGCGACGGAAAGAATCCTGGAAAGGGCGTGTCCATTTACGGCGCAGCAAAAGCAGGCGTCATCAGCCTTACGAAATCCTTCGCAAACGAGTTATCCGGCTTGAACATTAATTCAAATGCCGTTGCAGCCGGTTGGATAGAGTCTGCACAAGTATTGGCAAACGACAGATGGAAAGAAGCATTGCCCCTGATTCCCTCAGCCCGCCTGGGAAAGTTAAGTGAGATCGCTGAGTCCGTAGCTTTCTTATGCAATGATAAGGTATCCTATATCAATGGAGAAATCCTGGATGTAAATGGCGGAATCATCATGGATTAACCAAATAACCATTGAAAAAGCATACCGCATTTGTTAGAATATGATTATTATTCAGATAAAATATTCTACAAATGAGGTGAGTAGATATGGGACTTGCAATTCCAATAGAGACAAGCGCACGCCACATACATCTGTGCCGCGAAGATTTTGATATATTATTCGGCGAAGGCAAAGAACTGACCTTCAAAGCCGAATTAAGCCAACCGGGACAATACGTCTGCGAAGAACGTCTGGCCGTGAGAGGCCCCAAGAGCTCCTTTGAGAATGTTGCCGTTCTTGGGCCTTTCCGTAAAGAGACACAGGTTGAGATCTCCATGACTGATTCCCGCAAGCTCGGGATTCCCGGCATCATACGTCAGTCCGGCGATACAAAGGATACTCCGGGCTGCATCCTGGAAGGCCCATGCGGCCAGATCGAACTGGACCACGGCGTCATCGTCGCCAAGCGCCATATTCATATGACTCCTGTCCAGGCGATCCAGCTCAACGTGAAGGACAACGACGAAGTATTCGTAATCATGGAGAGCTTCGAGCGTTCTCTGATCTTCGCTGATGTAGTGGTCCGTGTACATCCGGATTTTGCACTTGCCATGCATGTAGATACCGACGAAGCCAATGCCTTCGCCAATGAGAATAACCCGACCGGAGCGCTTCTTAAGCTCTTCGGCGGGCGTACATATAATTTACAGAAGTGGGCAGAAGAACTGCAGAATGGTATCAACCGCTTCTGACGGATCAGAGCTTCGCCGTCAGCGTCTTCGCACTGACTCCGCTAAGCATCCCAAGCTTACCGGACAGTGAACTGGTTGCGTCCCCGGGCGCATCCAGTACCACGCTGATGATCGACACTCCCCTCTCTCTGTAGGGAATCCCCATACGTCCGACCACATACTGACGGAACTCATGGAGCAGTTCGTTGACCGCTCCCGCCGACTCTTCATCCTTAATAATGATACTGATCACTGATACCCTGTTATCCATCATCTCTTCCTTTCTTATGCCGATCCTCCATCTGCCGTCCCGCGGCATCCAGATGATACCCTTCCTTATAGATCAATTCCGACACCGGAATCAGCCGATATCCCTTCTTCTCCAAACCATTGATCAGCTTCTCCAGCGCCTTAGCCGTGTATTTTGTTCCGCTGTGGAGCCGGATGATCGCTCCGTTCTTCAGCTTCTCATCCTTCAATACCGTCTTCGCGATCTGCTTTGCTCCGTAATCCTTCCAGTCGAGACTGTCAACCGACCATTGGATCGGATAATAACCACATGCCTCTATCACCCGGATCAAGGAATCATCATAATTATCATAAGGCAGGCGGAATAACTGCATATCCGCACCGGTCAGCGCCTTCACCCTCTCATGAACCTCCATGATCTCCGCACGCTGCTGCTCTTCATCCATCTCCACCATACTCTTATGGCTCTTACTGTGATTGGCAAGGTCATGGCCCTCTTCCTTGATCATACCTGCAAGCTCCGGATATTTCTCCACCCAGTCGCCGGTCACAAAAAATGTCGCATGGATTCCATGTATTTTCAATATATCCAGAATTTGCCGGATATCCTCGTCACCCCAGGCTGTCTCAAACGACAGTGCAACCGCCCGCTCCCTGGTCTCCACAGAACAGATCGGCATCTCCTTACCATTCACATTGCCGGAAACCGTCGAAAAACTGGAAATATACTTGAAGGATCCCGCGAGCGCAATCATCAGCGTCAGCGCAAGGATCCCGTAATCCTTCCATCTCTTAAGCTTCTCTTCCATATACATAACTCCAGACATTTGCCTTTGTTAACAGTATATGAATTCTCCTCCCGGAAATATACAATTAGTGACGCCGCGCCCTACACTCTCCCATATATATTCTCATGACAACTATATCAAACTCTCATAGGAATTCTCCATCACATTCGGAAGCAGAGAATAGATGTTGCATCCGCACAATCCGTCAAAATACTTCTTAACTTCCATGAACGCCCGCCACTTATCTATGGTGAAATCCGGCAGACCGTTCCTCAGCGCAACATCTACCAGTCTCTTCTCCATGATACATGCTCCGCCGGGCAGCGATACCGCATCACATAACTGTATCAGCTTATCATAATCATCATATTCTATCTGATCCAGATATCCTTCAAGGAAGGTCAGCTGATCATCCGAGCAGTCATATCTCCCCGCGAAGGTATGGACATCCTTCATCGGAAACGAATGGGTCAGGCATATGCGGGCAAGCTCCGGCTGATCAAGCCTCATCATATGGTCATACCCGTCAAAAATGTGCAGGATCCCTTTAATTCCTGCCCTTCGTCCGATATCATGCATCAGTCCCATGATATATGCCGTACCGGCATCCATCCCTTCTGCTTTCCCGGCAATCAGCCTGGCATTACCGGCAACAGACAGACTATGCTCTCTCCACGGTCCGGGATTCAGCTTCACTCCACGGTCCAATTCCCTCTCGGCTTCTCTTGCTGTCAGCACCGCACATTTCCTCCCTGTGTATCATTGAATTGACTCATGCAACACAGCGGCTTAGTCACAGAACTCAATCCCATTCTCTTCGCTCATACTCTTAACCCGCGCCAGCGACTCCACTCTCACACCCATCTCCCGGATCCTCTGGCCGCCCGGCTGAAATGCCTTCTCAATACAGATACCCGCACCGATCAACGTCGCTCCGGCTTCCCTCACCAGCGTGATCAGCCCCATCAAGGCCGCTCCGTTTGCCAGGAAATCATCGATCAGCAGCACCCGGTCCTCCGGCTTTAAGAATTCTTTGGATACGATAATGTCGTACACCCGCCCATGGGTAAATGATTCCACCTTAGACGTATACACATCCCCCGCAATGTTCTTCGTCTTGTTCTTCTTGGCAAAAAGTACCGGTACTCCGAAGCACTGGGCCGCTACACAGGCGATCCCGATCCCAGATGCCTCGATCGTCAGAATCTTAGTGATCTTCTCCCCCTCAAACAAACGCTGGAATTCCTTTCCAATCTCCGTAAAAAGCTCCACGTCCATCTGATGATTCAGGAACTTGTCTACCTTAAGTACCTCATTGCCTTTGATAACACCGTCTTTTCTGATCCGTTCTTCCAATAGTCTCATAAGTATTTTCCTCACTCTTTTATCTTGTCAATATCTGTTAAATCAACTCCCAAGCTGGCGAGCAATACCTTTAAAAGCAAGTATTGATCTTTTAATTTGGCGTATGTTCTAACCGCATTCTCTTCTTTTGCCAACATCATATATTCCTGGATATTTTTAAATTCGTCCATGGCATTTTTCATTATCTCTGCGCCGTTCATACCGTCACCTCTCTCTTTTAGCACATGGTTTATATGTTATTTTCATTATAACAATAAGCAATTTTTATGTAAAGCCTTTTCCGCCTCCCTGATTTGATGTTATACTAAGCAAAAGGAGCAAACGATCATGAAAAAGATACTTCGCAATCTCTTATATACACTCATCATACTTCTCTTCGCAACCGGGCTGGCATTCTTATTCTTCCATTTTGTGAAGGATAATACCGCCAATATCGCACTGGTCTATATCCTGGCGCTCATCCTGATCGCGCGGGGAACCACCGGATACCTGTACGGTATCCTCTCTTCCCTGTTCTGCGTCATTTTTATCAACGGATGTTTTACTTATCCATTTTTTGAGATCAACTTTTCCATGAGCGGATATCCGGTCACTTTCGTCTGTATGCTGATCATTGCCATCACAACCAGCGCTATGACTACCAAGCTCACCAAACAGGACGAGATGATCGCGGAGAGAGAACGCAAGCTCAACGAAGCTGAAAAAGAACGGATCCGGGCGAATCTCCTGCGTGCCATTTCCCACGATCTGCGCACCCCCCTGACCAGCATTATCGGCTCTTCTGCTACCTATATAGAAAACCATACAGAGCTAAGCTCCGAAGAAAAATTAGAACTGATCACTACCATTAATGAGGATTCGAACTGGCTCCTTAACATGGTGGAAAATCTATTGTCCGTCACCAGGCTTCACAGCGACGGACATAAGGTCACCAAAGAACAGGAAATCGTAGAAGAAGTTGTATCTGAAGCAATCGACCGGTTAGAGAAACGTCTGCCTGACGCCTCCATCCATGTCTTTGCTCCGGATGAGATGCTTATGATCCCCATGGACCCGCTTCTCATCGAACAGGTTCTGATCAATCTGTTGGAAAATGCCGTGGTTCACTCGGAGAGCGCTCAGCCTGTAGAACTGGTTATTACAGACGACGGACCAACGGTCACCTTCCACGTGATCGACCACGGAAAAGGCATACAGGAATCCGCCCTGCCAGATATCTTCAGCGGTCAGTATAAGGGTTCTCTTACCTCCGACACCAAACGCGGCATGGGAATCGGACTCTCCATCTGCCGCACGATCATACAGGCGCACGACGGCACGATAACCGCGCGGAATCATGAAGACGGCGCGGAATTCGCATTTTCCCTTCCGGCATCATAACATTATAACCGTGATGTCCAAACATCCCGACAGATTCATGGGCACGCTGCACATAGACCCATTCCCCCATCCTTAATATAATGAAATCAGTAGTTTGATGGTAACCGTACGAAAGAAAGGATGATAGGCTATGAAGCACGAAGAATTATGTTCTCTGGTCGAGGGCAGGAAAGAGGAACTGATTCAGCTATGCAGTGAAATGATTCGCATTCCCAGCGAGAATCCTCCGGGGGAAATGGATGCGATGATTTCGTATTTGTGTGCATACCTTGACAAGCATGAGATTCAATATGAGATTGTAAAGGGCAATGAGACAGCGCCTAATATTATCGCCCGGATAGGGCAAAAAGACGGACGCGTACTGCTCCTTAACGGACATTGCGACGTTGTCCCGGCCGGCAATCTTGAAAAGTGGGATTTTGATCCTTTCGGCGGCGAAGTACGCGGCGGGAAAATCCTGGGCCGCGGCGCCTCCGATATGAAAACCGGTCTTGCCGGTCTGCTGTTCGCTATGGGGATCCTGGCGGATAATAAGGTGCCCCTCAATGGAGAGGTTGTCCTTAGCATTGTTCCCGATGAAGAAGTCAGCGGCCAGTTTGGTACAAAGTGGCTGGTTGAAAATAACGTAATCCACGGTGACGCCTGTCTGATCGCCGAACCTACCGGATCCTTGAATTGTGAGATCGGACAAAAGGGCTGCTGCTGGCTCAAACTGACGGCATCCGGAGAACCTGCACACGGCAGTCTGGCACCCTTCGCCGGCGACAATGCAATCAACAGGCTGATCAAAGTCCTGAACAGAATCGAGGCGATCCGTGACATTACGCCGCGATATGATGACGCAACGGCTGCTGTTATGGAGAAATCCCGCGATATGGCCAAGAAGCTGATCCAGGCAAAAGGCGCACAGCATGTCCTGAATCACTGTACCGTTAACCTCGGCAAGATCAGCGGAGGAACAAAGGTGAATATGGTACCTGATTACGCAGAAGCCGAGGTGGATATCCGTATACCGATCGGCGTTTCCTGTGAGATGGTGGAAGAACAGGTGATCCGTATCATCAAGGAGAGTGAAGCCGCAGGCATTTCCTATTCCTTCTGCTGGCAATCCGAACCCAACAGCACTTCCGATACAGAAGAAATCGTTGAGATCGTCGCTGACCACGTCGCCCGGATATGGGGCGAACCATTGGCACGCACTTATCAGTGGGCGAGCAGCGATGCAAGATTCTTCCGCTATGCCGGTATTCCGACTCTTCAATATGGTCCGGCTAACCTGGAAGGTATCCATGCCTATAACGAAACTGTCGATGTTCAGGATGTTGTCAACGCAGCCAAAATCTATACCTGTACCATCATAGATTATCTGAACGGGAAGAATTAATATAAGGAGTATCTATGGAAAAACGCTGGAAAACCGGATTAATCCGTGTTGTTACATTAACTGATGATTCTCTTACGAATATTCATGGAGAGATCATAATGAAAAAATTCCCGTGTTTACAGATAGAAACCAAATGCATACCAGATCAGCCCGAAGGCATACACAGCCCTGAAACAAAAGCGGCAGCAATACCCAAAATCATAGAACTTGCCAAAACTTTTAAAGACATCAACTCATTGATCATAAGCTGTGCGGATAATCCGGCAGTTCCGGAATTAAAAGAACAGCTTGATATTCCAGTCATCGGAGCGGGCAGCAGCGTTGCCGCACTGGCCGCCGGATATGGGCGCCGTCCCGGAGTTCTCGGGATTACAGAATACGCGCCGGAACCTTATGAATATATCTTTGGAAGAGACCTGATCAACCTTGGAAAGCCGGACGGGGTGAGTAATACACTTGATCTTATGACAGATGCAGGAAAAGAGTCTGTCGTTCGTCTTGCGATGCGATTAAAAAAGGCAGGCGCCGATTCCATCGCATTGGCATGTACTGGTATGAGTACAATACGTGTTGCAGAGTTACTATCAAAAAGAACGGGGCTGCCAGTCATTGATCCTGTAACGGCAGAGGGTCTTATGACCTATTATGAGTATGTAAAAACATTATAAATTAAGAGGAAACGGCGGAAAACAGATATGAATAAGAAGATTGGAGCCATTACAATCGGCCAGTCTCCCCGAAACGATCTGATTCCTGAGATCGAATCTTATTTCGGGGGAGCGGAAATACTTCAAATGGGCGCATTGGACGGCCTGGATAAATCCGAGATCCAGAAGCTTGCACCAGACACAGATGACACCGTACTTGTATCAAAGCTTCGTGATAATAGCTGGGCCGTCATGGGAGAACGCAAAATCATTCCGTTATTACAGAAATGTGCCGATACGCTGAGCAGTCAAAAAGCAGCATTGATCGTTCTGTTCTGTACAGGGAAATTCCCGGATGTTCTGCGGGCAGATGTACCGGTCATTTATCCGCAAAAGCTGATATACAATATCGTGCCGGTGTTGGCGGACGGAAAACGAATCGGAATTATGAATCCTGAAGCTGCCCAGACCGAGCAATGTATAAGAAATTGGAGCGCAGTATCGGATAAAATCATCGTAACAGATCTGAATCCCTATGATCCCAATGCGGATATTGAAGGGGCTGCGTCTATAATGATGAAGAATCATGCGGATATCATACTTCTTGATTGTATCGGCTATACCAGAAGAATGAAATCCCAAATAGAAGAATTGACAGGTAAGCCGGTTATCCTGCCAAGAACATTAATTGCAAGGATTGTGGGGGAGCTTCTTGAATAAATCAGAAAAAACAAAATATATACAGTTTTCACTTACTGTATCTGAAGGTAAATGGCTGATCGCATATGCGATCAGCCAGATGCAGTCCATCCGGCACGCTATGGAAAATGGCAAGATCATTTTCAAAGGTGGAACGACCGTCTCATGCGTTGCGGAACTTCTTACCGGAACACCTCTAAGGATCTGCGGACGGATCTCCAGGAGAGGCGCTGTATCTTCCAGAATCAGAGAAGGCGCGGCACATTCTCTGTTATATAGCCAGGGACGAATCACGGACATTGACGAGGATTATGAGGACAGGATCCTGGAATTGGGAGCTGAGGATATCATGATCACTGGTGCAAATATCATTGATATACACGGTAACGCTGCAATGCTCGCAGGAAGCCCGGCAGGGAACCGCTGCGGCAGAGGCGTATCCGCAATGACAGTTGAAGGTGCGAAAGTATTCATTGCAGCCGGATTGGAAAAATTAATTCCTGGTTCCGTACATGACAGTATCAAAAACGCACGGAGAAAGGGAATCGATTCTTCCAGGGGAATGGCCTGCGGTCTGTTCCCGGTCATCGGCGAACTCGTCACCGAATTAGAAGCGATCAAAGAAATCAGTAATGTCAGCGTCATTCCCATCGGGAAAGGCGGCATTGCCGGAGCCGAAGGGAGTTGTTTATTTCAGGCATGGGGATCGGAATCTGAAATCACACGGCTTGAAGCTGTTCTGAATCTATGTTATGGAAAAGATATAAGCGGTAATGCCGAAAGCCTTATGGAATGCAGTTTTCCATGTGCCGGCTGCCGCGAACATCTTTCCTGCGGATACAAACATGGTGTTTCGGCTTTTATTCAAAAGTAGTGTTGACAGGTCTTGATGAATAGAGTATATTGACGTTTGGAAGATGTACAGTCAAAGACCTCGCGGTAGCCGCCAAATGTGCATGCAAGCATGCCCGCTTGGCTCGTTGCTCGCGGGAATAATGAATCGGAGAAGAAAGTATGACGACTCCAAACTATTCTATATTAATCATTGAAGACGAGAAAAATATCACAGATTTTATGCTGAAAGCGTTGAAATCCAACGGCTACCGTGTGATCACAGCGGACTCCGGGAAATCCGGGTTGTCACTTATCAGTTCTCAATGCCCGGATCTCATACTCCTGGATCTGGGACTCCCAGATATTGACGGGAATGATATCATCACATCCGTACGGGAATGGACGAGCTGTCCCATCATCGTGATCTCTGCACGGACAAACGAGCGTGACAAAGTAACGGCCCTGGATCTGGGGGCTGACGATTACATTACCAAACCTTTCGGCACTCCCGAACTAATGGCGAGGATACGCGCTTCCTTACGGCACAGTAACCGGATGGACTCTAATTCAGCCCTTTATATCAGACCATACAAATGCAAAGGTTTGTATCTGGATTTTGAGAAACGGATGATCGTACTTGACGGTGAAGAGATTCATCTGACCCAGGTCGAATATAAGATCGTCGCTTTTCTGGCAAGGAATTCCGGCAAGGTCATGACCTACTCCGCTATCATGTCTAATGTGTGGGGACCTTACACCAGCGACAATAACCGGATCCTCCGTGTCAATATGGCGAATATACGCCGAAAGATCGAGAAGAATCCTTCACAGCCGCAATTTATATTCACAGAGGTCGGTGTTGGATATCGGATGCGGGAGGATGAGAATGAATTGTGTTAAATTTGTGCTAAGAAACCCCGCAGATACTATCTAAAAGCAGGGAGTATCTGGTAGAATAGAGAGCGAAGGTGGCATATCGTAATAAAGCCTCATTCATTATTCTCTCAAAAAGAGGATGCGCCCATCCCATAGGGCTGCATCCTCTTTTTTGTATCATATAACTCTAATCATGCTGATTCAGCCATTCCTTCATCAGCTCCACATATCTGTCCGTATCCTCCACAAAACACATATGCCTGCACGTGCGGAATAACTCCCACCTGGAATTCGGAATCCTGTCATACATATATTTCGCAATATACGGCGTACACAGATCATTGCCTCCGCTGATCACAAGCGCAGGCTCCTTGATATCTGCAAGCTGCTCTGTCACATCATAGTCCTTCAAGGTTCCCATCGGTGTATACTCATTCGGTCCCCATCCTACAACATACGCTTCCTTTCCTGACTTCCTCGGGCGCCTCAGGCATTCCGGTGAATCTTCCGTCACCTCGCCCGCCGCATGACGAAGCATATATTCCGTCTCGGCGGCAATATATGCCGGATCACTGTAATCGTTGGATTCTGTTGCCTTCTCTATCGCATCCTGCATCTCCTGCGGCAGCTCCTTGATCATACGATGCTGCTCAATTCCCCACATCCAGGACGCCGGCAGTGTACTGGACAGGATCAAGCTCTTAAGTCCTTCCGGCTTCCGGTTGCAGACGTACTCCAGAAGCTGCATTCCGCCCCAGGACTGTCCCAGAAGATGGATCTCATCAAGCCCCAGATGCTCTCTTAATGCCACCAGCTCGTCAACCCAGGTCTTCGCATTCCACAGATCCGGACGTTTCTCCACATAGGATTCCCCGCAGCCGATCTGATCATACATGATAAGCTCACGTCCATCCTCCTCGGCAAGCCGGTCCAGCACTTCAAAATAATTATGTGTAGATCCCGGTCCTCCGTGCAGCAGCACCAACGGCTTCTTATTCCCCGTCTTCTTTCCCACGATACGGTAATATGTCTTATACTCCAGGTATGGCATATACCCCTCTCTTATCTCCATCTGTATATCCTCCTTTTCTGTCCGATACTACCATTATATAACTTTTATCCGTTTTAGCCAATGGATTTTTATTACCTGATCAAAATCGAACCAGAATATGAATTACAAATTCAAAAATTGCAGCAGCATCTCCAGCTTCAGCCTTGCAATCCTATCCTCCAGCGGCAGATCGAGAAGCTCTTTCATCTTATCGATCCTCTTACGGATCGTATTGATGTGAACATACATCTTCTCTGCCGTAATACTGAAATTCATATTATTCTCCAGATATACTTTCAATGTCTTCAGAGGCTCCCTGTTCCTCTCATCCTGCAAAATCAGACGATACTGAGCAAGCATAGCCTCAAGCTCCTCCTCCTTAATATCGATCCACGCATAGGGCCCCAGCATCTCATAATCCCAAATATGATTCTGCGGGAATAATTTCTTCCCCATCAGCATTACTTTCTGACATTTTTTTATGCTGTCTTTTAAAGACAGCATATTCGCCTCATCGCGGCATATTGCAAACTCCAATTCCATATCATTGCATTTTGCTTTTATTTTGAGGCGTAGTTCTTCCAGTACATGACAGAAATATTCCAGATCATATTGATTCTTACCCTGAGTGTCCCACAGGATAATTCCTCTGTTCTCCTCTAAAAATGCCATCTTTCCGAATTTAGAGACAACACTGTCCGAAAAAGCCCTCGCAAAATTCTTCCGTTCATCCCTGGCGCTCACCGTCTGGTCTTTCGACTGAGCGAACATAATACAAATATACTTCTTCGACATGGAGATTCCGTGCTGGCTCGCCTGGTAGATCAGCCGGTCCTGATCCTTCTCATCATAGTTAAGCGCATACAGCACAAAGTTCTCAAACCCTATATTCCCGATACTCTGTGCAACCATGATCTGTTCATAGACCGACTGCAGCTCTAAGAACGCGATCCGTATGGAATACTCGTCACAATAATCCAGGAAATCTTTGGATTCCATCACCACGAAAAAAGCCTGCGTCACATCATTCATAATGATCGGGATCAATACCCAGCTGATCTTGGGACCGTCCGGGTTCACCGGATCGATCAGCCGGTATCTGGTCATATGCATATGTTCACACAGATTATGCTTGCTGTGCTCTCTCGAAGGACGCCAATAATCTTCATCCTGCAAACCAAACCGCTCGGAAATCTTCCTGAAATTAGCAGAACTGTAGAATGATTTTTCTTCATTTATATCGTACAAAAATGCCGGGAAATTCATCTCTGCTTCAACTGCCTGCAGGATCTTCTTGATCTTGCGCTCTTTAAAACTCAGGTTTGACAGCCGGTATACACTGTCATTCCGGATACGGAAACTCTTGAACGCCTGGTTCATCACCGCTATATTGACCTGATTGATAACATCCATAAATGCGATCTCAAAGGGCATACTGATCAGCGGAACATCATGCCGGCGAAACAATTCAACCACATGCTCCGGAATCGTATCCAGATAACGCTGCCGCTTGATCATAAATCCTGTTGCTAACTGGGCCGCTCCCTCTTGGAAGTTCCTCTCCAGGCAATGCGGCTCCTTCGAAAGCGCATATCCCGAAGTCATGATCAATTCCTTCCCTTTTGTCCATCGAAGCGCATCCGGCGCATCCATAACCGCAACGCCCTGCACCTCTCTCGACAACCCCTTTTGACCCGTTATCACATGAAAATCCTTAAAATACTCCTGTGCAAGCAATTGATACAGCGCAATTCCCATCTCTGTCTCCTCTTTGTAAAACATCTGAACAACAAGTTATGAACAATATTATACCTCATACATCGGGGTATAATCATCCTTCTTCTCATTGAATTCCTTCAAGATTGCCTCTCTTGCTTCAGGCTTATGATACAAATCATACGCGATACCTGCGATGACCTGCGCTGCGCTTAGCGCTCCCTTTTCTCCCAATGAACACCCGGCTGCCGCCGTCGCCTGCCATGTGTGGGGCGCAACCCCTGCCGGCCAGCAAGATGTAGAGAGGACACACATGGGCATAACATGGCTGACATCTCCGCTGTCTGAGGATGCCGACAGCGGATTGACACGGTACAGATTACGGTCATTCAGCTTCCAGGTCATCGGCCTGCCTTCTGTGCCGTACAGATTCTGTGCCTTCTGTGCATCTGCCTTCGTCACGGTATCCACCAGACGCTGTGCAAATGCCTCCTCCTCCTCGTCAAAAACCGGAAGCTCTGCTTCCTTCATATTCTGATACGCGAGGTCGCCGTATGCGTGGTTTTCCAACATCTCACAGCAACCGTAGTCTATCTTCATCTCCATCTCAGTCTCGGTCATAAGCGCCGCGCCCTCTGCCACCTTCCTTATTCTCTCCAGGATCTCTTTCACATCTGATATATATGGCGCGCGCACATAATACCAGGAACCTGCGAATGGCGGCACAATATTCGGAGCGAACCCGCCGCTGTCCGTCGTATAGTGGATTCTCGCCTTAGAAGTCACATGCTCCCTCAGATAATTCACACCGACATTCATAAGCTCGACCGCATCCAGGGCGCTCCTTCCCAATTCCGGTGCAAATGCGGCATGCGAGCTTCTTCCCCTGAATTCAAAATGCACCGACGCACTTGCCAGATAACCGCTGTCATAAACCATATTGGCACTCATCGGATGCCAACTGATCGCAAAATCACAGCCATCGAACATGTGATAATACACCATCTTCACCTTGCCGCTTAAAAGCTCTTCCTCCGGGCAGCCGTAGAAACGTACCGTTCCGCTGATCTTCTCCGTCTCCAGATACCGTTTTACGGCAATCGCCCCAACCGCGGCAGCTGAGCCCAGCAGATTATGCCCGCATCCATGTCCCGGCGCTCCTTTTGTGACAGGCTCTTTCCTGTCTGCCGCCTTCTGCGACAGACCTGGAAGGGCATCATACTCTCCCAGGATTGCGATCACAGGCTTCCCCGAACCATATTCCGCACAAAATGCATGCTCCAGATGCTCTTCGTTCACGATCTTAAAGCCCTCGTCCTTAAGAATCCTCCTGAAATATTCTGCCGATTCCTTTTCATTTCCCCCGGCTTCCGGGTTCTCCCAGATTGTCCTGCAGCTGCTCTTAAGCAATGGCTCCATCTTTTTCACTTCATCATGAAGATCTTTCTTTTCCATTTTTATCTTTCCTTTCGACTATAACTCACGCTGCAGTATACGGCCCGACTGACCGCTGACTGCTGTACTAGGCCTGCTTCTTCGCATTCGACAGGGTTGCAATGCCTACCGCGATACTGATAAATACACATCCCAAAGTCCCAAGCCAGTTCGATGCGCCCGGAAGCCAGTTAAATACACCCATGCCAATCGCAAAATAAAGCGCAAATGCAACCACGACCATGATAATACTGTGTCGGATCATCTTCATTCCAAACTGAACTAACAGTGCGCCGAACAGAGCCGGAAGCAGATAGTTGAGAGCCGCCTTGATGGAATCCGGAAGCAACGCCAGCACAGATGTACCAAGAATCGCACCGATCGTAAGCACAGATACATTAATAATGATAGATACCGCCATTCCCAGTGTCGCAATAATCGATCCCTTCTCTGTGCCCGGCTCAACCTCTGCCGCAACCTGTGCCATACTTGCACATGGGATTCTCATATTAGATATATTTCCTGACAAAAATGCCATATAAGTTCCTGCAGGACCTACTACCGGGAAATAAGAGATCGGCTCCACAAACCACAGTACGCCAAACGCGCTGGCGCCGCTGATAAATGCAGTTAATAACGCTGCCGGCTTGGGAACGATCCCGTATACCACCGCCAGCACGATCACCGGAATAAACGCAAGCACAACTCCGATATACCCTGTCAGTTTGCCTATTTTATGAACCTGCGGTGTATATTCATCCTTATAAAAATCACTGTTATTCATATCCATATCCTCCTTATATCAGCGCCGTAATGATCATCGCGCCCAGAATTGTAATCGTAAGCGACCACTCCTTCAGCCACCCAATGTCCTTTTTATTGGCTGCCTTAGTCAGCACAAACATGATAACAGCGCCCAGGATACACGCCAGCATGTTATGCCATGCAGATGACATAGCCAGTTCATCAGCTTTCTGCAGCATAGAATAAAACGGTTTGGATATATGGCTTGCAACCATCGCGGAAAATACACCGATGATCGCCGCTGAAGCGATCGTTGTCAGAGTTCCGGCATTTCCCTTGGAGAGCTTGTGCTCGATCTTCTCCATCTTGTTCGCGGAAAATGTAGCGAACAACACCCATCCTACCGAACATAACACCATAGTCCATACTGCCATGCCAAATGCTTCTTCTGTCATGGCGTCCGTACCCAGGGTCACACCTACTGCCGAGGTTCCAAGACCCGCCGCAATGGATTCAAACATTACAGAACCGATCATGGAAAGACGCATCCAGCCAACCGGTCCTCCCACTGTTACCAATAATGACAGCATACCGCTGAGAACAACAATTGACGGTCCGATAGACGTTACGGCGCTGCTCTTCATCGCTTTCCTCATCTTATCATCCGTAAGGCCGACCTTCTTTCCCGCGCTGTACGCCCCCTTCGCAAAAAGGACAGCCTGAATAACCACGAATACTACCGGAATTCCACAGGCAATCCACATAGGCAATCCATTTGCCATCTGCATTACATCCATTTTTTCTCCTCCTTTTATATAGCTTTTTTCTATAAGTATTATTTAAAATAATTATACAAGGTACACCGATGGGATAAAAATAAAAATAAATTCACTTTTCTCGTTAGTTCCATATATAGTGAATATTTTTTCACTTTTTCCTGCGTTTTTTGTCAAAAACAGTCTGATTGAACTATTTTATCCTCAAATACAGAAAAAAATTTCCTTACTCCTC